>CAZVBL010000044.1:0-20074 GCA_964625475.1 uncultured Zhenpiania sp.
TCAATCTATTTCTTTCTTTTGCCTCAAAAAGTGAAGGCTGAAGAGAAAGGCGCATGTTCGGACAATCCGGGGCAAGGCGAAAGGGAAAAGGGAAAAGAAAACATACACTTGCATATTAGGCGGAAAAGACTGGAAAGCCGCTTTTGGCAAAGCCGACCTTCCAGCCGTTTGTAGCTTTCAGGCTTTTGCGAAGGATCGCAAGGTCCCTTTTGCCCATATCCCAAAGCCTGCCTTTTCCTTGTGGTTTCAGGATTTATTTTTCTTCCGCATTGTATGCGTCGATGATCTTCTGCGCAATCTGGGCAGGTACCTCCTCATAACGCTCAAACCGCATGCTGAAAGTCCCTCTTGCCTGCGTCATGGCCCGGAGAGTGATGGCATAGTCGAAAAGCTCCGCCTGCGGCGCTTCGACCATCAGCTTTTGACTGCCGTCCTCCTGCGGCTCCATGCCCAGGATTTTCCCCCTTCTCTTGTTCATGTCGCCCATGACGTCTCCCATGTAATCGTCCGGTACCAGGATGTCGAGGTGCATGACCGGTTCCAGCAGGACCGGGTTGGCCTCCACGATGCCTTTTTTGAACGCCAGGGAAGCGGCGATTTTGAACGCCATTTCGCTGGAGTCCACGTCATGGTAAGAGCCATCGTACAAATCCGCCTTCACATTGACGACCTTGCAGCCTGCGAGAGGTCCTTTTTCCATGGATTCGATGAGGCCCTTTTCCACTGCCGGCACATAGTTCTTCGGAATGGAACCGCCAAAGAGGGATTCTGTAAATTCAAACTCTTCCTGGGAAGGCGCGAACTTGATGTGTACGTCACCGTACTGGCCTGCGCCGCCGGTCTGCTTTTTGTGCTTGCCCTGAACATCGGAAGTGCCTTTGATGGTTTCCCGGTAAGCGATTTTCTGCGGGATGGTCTGAACCTCAACGCCGAACCGATCCTTCAGCTTTGCCATGACGATGTTCAGCTGCATTTCGCCCTGTCCGCCCAGCAGCGTCTGGTGCGTTTCGTTGTTCCTTTCGACTACGAAGGAAGGATCCTCTTCTCTCAGCCTGTTCAGGCCGGAGAACACTTTGTCCTCATCCTTCTTGTCAGCGGCTTCAATTGCCTGGTACAGGGCTGGGCTTGGAATATCCAGAGGCAAATAGCGAATCATGTCGGCCTTGTCGCATAACGTATCGCCGGAAACCGTATTTTGCAATTTGGCTACCGCTGCAATGTCTCCCGCTTCCGCATAATCCAGATCCTGCTGTTCTTTGCCCCGAAGTGCGAAAAGTTTGCCCAGCTTTTCCGCTTTTTCAGCCCTTTCGTTGAAAATTTCCATTCCGGAAACCAGCTTTCCTGTGATGACCTTCATAATGGAAATTTTTCCAACAAAGGGGTCAACGATGGTTTTGAATACGAATGCGGACGGCTTGGCATCTGTTGCGCATTGCCGTTCCACAGGCTCGTCCTTTTCGTTGAAGCCCTGGTATGGGGCGTGCTGCTGCGGCGTTGGAGCAAAGGTTGCCAGCAAATCCAGAAGATCCTCGATGCCGCCGTCCAGGGTGTGGATGGTCGAGCATACTGGAACGATGTTGCCTTCGCAGATTCCGTTGACTAAACCTTTTTTGATTTCTTCATCGCTGAAATCATCGCCGTTGAAATATTTTTCCATCAGATCATCATCCGTCATGGCGATGGCTTCTTTCAAATCTTCATCGATGTCCTCGGTAGTCAGCGGCCAGTTGAAGGGAATCAGGCTGTCGCCGAATTTCGCTTTCAGTTCATCGAAGGTTTGGCCAAAGTCAAACTCGTCTTCATCCTTGTCTCTCTTGTTGATTACGATAAATCTAGGCATCTTGTAACGTTCGCAGGCTTTCCACGCTTGCTCTGTCCCCACTTGGATTCCTGCCCCGGCATCCACCAGGATCACTGCGGCTTCGGAAGCTCTCAGCGCTGCGTTCACTTCGCCGACAAAGTCAAAATATCCCGGGGTATCGATAAAATTAATTTTGTTGTTTTTCCACTCGATTGGAACGATAGACGTATTGATGGAAAATCCCTTTTCAATCTCCATTTTATCGTAATCGGAAACCGTGTTTCCGTCCTCCGGTTTTCCCAGCCTGTCGATGACCTTCGTAGCCAAAAGCGCAGATTCCAGGAACGTGGTTTTCCCGCATCCGCCATGTCCAACAAGTGCAACGTTTCTAATAGCTTCGCTTGTATAGCCTTTCATTATAAGACCTCCTAAATTTATTTTTCAGTAACGCTTGTATTATATCATTGATAAACGTTGATAGCAACAAAAGCGTGACATGTTTTCTGAAATTTGCGTATAATACGGAAAAAAGCCGGGTGATCGCTGGGGGGCAACGCCTTAGAATGCCCTTGTTTGCCCTTTCATTTCGTGATAAGATATACATGAAGCAAGGCAATGCTGCGAAAAACCAACAAATTGCGAGGGTCTGCGGCGGAAATGGAACAAGATAGACGTGATCCAAAAAGGAGGGTGGCCTCAATGCGGGGCCATGCGGGCAGGAAATCCGGGAGGATGCGCATATGGGGAAAATAAAACGACATATCAAACTTGGATTTGCGATTTTTCTGGTTGTTTTTGCGCTTGTCATCATATATACGTTTCTCACTGCAAATTCCACCATAACGCTTTCCAAAAATAACCTGGACGCAAAGTCAAAAGAATGCGCGGCTCATCTGGAGCATTGGACAGAGCAGATTCTCGGCGAACTGGACATTTACAAGCAAGTCATAGAAGATCATTTCTCCGATGATGAAAAGGCTCTCTACACTTTTTTGAAATCCACCTATCGGTGTCACGATGCTTATCCCATGGGCATTTATGTGGGGGATGACAAGGGGCTTTATCTGAATCCTTCGGGATGGGTTCCTGGAGAGGATTGGGTCCTGGAGGAACGCCCGTGGTACATTGCCGGAAAAAACAGCGATGATTTTGTATTCTGCGAGCCCTACATAGATGCTCAGCTTGGCGTTCTGTGTATCAGCGTTTCCGCAAGACTCGATTACGATGATGCGGTTCGCGTCATGTCTGTGGATGTTTATCTCGATTATGCCAATCAACTATTGGAGGAGATCATGGAAAAGGGCGAAGTCGATGGTGCGCTGTTGGTTACAGATAAAAACAGGGTCATATTGGCGGATTCAGGCATTGCCGCAGGCGGAGACGTTCTGACGGAACGGGGAGAGGACGATGCCTTTTACAAAAAGATCGATGAATGCCTCGATGATGACAGGGTCGGCCAGGCGGTCGTGGAGGCAAACGATGACACATATTATGTAGACATCAACGACATGGAAAGCAGCAACTGGCATCTCATCACATTTGTCAAACGGAGCACATTGCTCGCGCCCTTGTGGAAAACCTTTGTGATTATGCTTGTTTTCGGCATCGCCGCGACAATATTGTTGAGCCTGGTCGCAGGAAAAATCACCTTGAGCATGGCAGAAATGGATCGAAAGGCCAAAACGGATAAATTGACGAGCCTGTTAAATCGGGAAGGGCTTTCGGAACACTTGCAGGCCGCCCTGGAGCGGCGATCGGGGCAGGGACTTTTTCTGATTTGCGATTTGGATAATTTCAAATCCATCAATGATACTTTTGGGCATCCTGTTGGTGACAAGGCCCTGATTCAATTTGCCGGCCTTTTAGAAAGCTATTTCAACCGCCAGGGAGATTTTGTCGCAAGGATCGGCGGCGATGAGTTCGTGGTGTTTATCGAACGGGCGATGAAAAAAGAGTATGCGGACATCATGGTGGAAAAATTTGTGCTGCTTGTCAGGCAAAGGTTTGAAACGGAATATCCGGGTCTACATGTCTCCGTCAGCATTGGCGGCGTATTTGTGGAATCTGGACAGGATGAAAACATGTTGTACGAGTTGGCGGATTCCGCATTGTACGATGTGAAACAGAATGGAAAGGATAACTATCGATTGATCGGAGCCAATCCGTGATCGGGGTGAGGAAAAATTTTTTCAAAAAAGTATCAGAAAACTCTTGCAAGTGCGAAAGGATTGTGGTACAATACAAATCGTTGAAAGAGGTAAGAATATTAAAAAGTTTCAAGCAGAGAAAGGGGTGAGTCCACCAGAAGTGCAAATCGAACAGTCAAATAGATAATACCGATTGCATGTTGCAGTTGCATCTGCGGGAGATATCCCAGGGGATTTTGGAGGGTATCAGGAGCAGAGAAGTTGGCAATCCGAAAACCATGGAAAGCGGAAGTCGAAGAATAGAGCAATGAGTGAGAGAACGCCCAAGCGACCGAGTGGATGGGCAGATGGATTCTTCAAGACGTGAAGTGGACGGGTGGAAGTTTTGCAGGTTGGACGGCAGAGGCAAAGGGAGCAATCGGTATTATCTCATTTTTTGGAGAAGGAAGGATTGGGGAACCAGGAATTTTTTTTTGCGGATTGACATTTGCAGCGCAGCGTGATAACATGACTGCAGCGGTTGAAACGGCATCGCACATATGACAGCGCAGGAAGCGTTGATTCCTCTCAGAAGAGAGCGCCAAATCGAAAAACAATTGAATGATAGCGAAAATACAAGCCAAGAAGGTTGCTTTGACATCAAGAAGATGGAGAGCGTTTGCTTGGTATTTTTTTTGCAAACGGACAACATGAACGTCGTTTACGATAGAATTTTGAAAGGAAGAAGTGACATGAAACAGAAGTTGTTTTTCAAAGGGTGGATGAAAGTCGTCGCCCTGTTGTCCATGGCGATGCTTTCTTTGGGCTTGTTGGCAGGCTGCGGCAGCAAAGAAGCGAAGCAAGAGACGCAGGACAGCATTTCCATATATGTGGGTGGGACGATGTTCGAGGAAAGCCTGGATCCGGTAAAGGGAGCCATGTCCTACGGGTATCCTTTTACGAACGATGCGCTCACGAAGGTAAGCCCGGAATCCAAATATGTGGGAGATCTGGCTACGGACTGGAGCATCAGCGCGGATGCGTTGACCTACACGTTCCAGTTGCGGGAGGGCGTAACTTTTCACGATGGTTCCGATTTTACCGCAGAGGATGTGGTTTTTACCTATGAAACGGTAAAAGAAAACCAGGGTGAAAATACTGCCGTGGACTTGAGCCGATTGGAGTCCGTGACCGCAGAGGGCGATGATAGGGTCGTATTCAAATTATCGGAGCCTTATTCTTCCTTCCTGGATCAAACCGCCTGTCTGGGCATCGTCCCTAAGGAGAGTTACGACAGCGAGGCATTTGATACCAAGCCCATCGGGACAGGCCCATGGAAAGTGGAACAGTATGATATGGATCAGAAAATCATCGTAAGCGCAAACAGCGATTATTACGATGGCGCACCGGCCATTTCCCAGGTCACCATCCTCAATATGGAGGCGGACACGGCAATCGCCAATGCCAAGTCCGGGCAGTTGGACGTGGTAATGGTGGATCCCAATTATGCGGAGGAAACGGTGGATGGCATGCACATGGAAAACCTGGAAACCATGGACGTGCGCCAGATTAGCCTGCCAGTGACCCATGAGGCCGCTTACACTACGGAGGACGGGCAGAACATTACCGTGGGCAACGATACGACTTGCGACAAGGCCGTAAGAAAGGCTCTGGCAATTGGCATTGATCGCCAGAAAATCATCGATGATGCCCTGAATGGAATCGGCAAACCGGCGCAGGGCTTTACCAGCAACCTGGAATGGGGCAATGCCACCCAGTTCGAGGACAACCAAAAGCAAAAGGCCGCAAAACTCCTGGAAGGCGCAGGGTGGACAAAGGGCGAGGATGGCATCTATGAAAAGGATGGAGAAAAGTGCCGGTTCGTTCTCTGCGCTCCCAGTGGCGATACCGCAAGATATCAGTTGGCCGCAGCCTTTGCGGAAGAAGCCAAACAGATTGGAATCCAAGTTGATGTGGAGCAGCGGACATGGGACGAATTGTACCAGACCGCAGCTTCCGTAGGAATCGTCTGGGGCTGGGGACAGTATGATCCGATTCTATTGAAAAACCTCTTTTATTCCCAGGCATTCAAAGGCACTGGGACAGACAACACGGTTCGCTATTCTGACAAAAAAACGGATGCGCTCATCGAAACCGCCGTGAACGCCAATAGCCATAGCGATGCTGTGGAAGCGTGGAAAAAGGTGCAGGATGCGACAGCGGATGCCTATGCGTACCTATACATCGTGAACATTGAGCACAGCTATTTCATCAGCGACAACCTGGACATTTCCCTGGACACCCAGATCCCCCATCCCCATGGGCACGGTGCGCCGGTGATCAACAATATGAAAGACTGGACGCTGAAATAAATGGCGTCCCAAATGAATGGCGAGGGTTTGCAGGTGGGTTCGCCGTTGTTCTGCGCTGGCGCCTTGCAATGGCTTCGGGCTTCGGCATTCCCGCATCATGAACGCGAAAGCCGCAACGCATTCTGTGATTCTTGATTTTGGTTTGGAGGAGGTTTTAAAGGAGTTTTCACATGAACAGGCTAAAATATATTTGCTCTACCACATTGCGAATGCTTCTGCTTTTGGCAGCGGTCAGCGTTTTGTCCTTTGTCCTGGTATCTGCCTCACCGGTCGATCCCCTGACCGCTTATGTTGGGGCGGAGTCCACTTTGTCCCAGGAGGCAAAGGCGGAAATCGCAGAGCATTGGGGGCTGAACGATCCTCCGATACAGCGTTTCCTGACATGGGCAGATCATACAATGCACGGTGATTTGGGCGTCTCCATCACTTACAACATGCCTGTGGGAAAGGTGATTTTTTCCAGGTTTTGGAACTCTCTGTCATTGATTCTTGCCGCATGGGCATTGTCGGGGATTTTCGGTTTTGCGGCCGGAATTTTCGCAGCCTTATACGAAGGAAGGCTCCTGGACAAATGCATCAAAGCCTTTTGCCTGATTTTGCAGTCTGCTCCGGTCTTTTGGTTCGGGCTTTTGATGCTGACGGTGTTTTCCGTTTCCCTCGGCTGGTTTCCCCTGGGGCAGGCCGTACCCATGGACAAGCTGGCAGAGGATGTCACCATCGGAGACAGGCTTTATCACATGGTGCTGCCGGCGGTGACTTTGAGCATCCTGGGAATCAGCAAAATTGCGTTATATACGAGGCAAAAGCTAATTGAAATCATGAAAAGCGATTACGTCCTCTTTGCAAAGGCCAGGGGGGAGACGACCGGGCAGTTGGTTTTGCGCCACGGATTGAGGAATGTTTCCATACCGGCCATTACGCTGCAGTTTGCTTCTTTCAGCGAGTTGTTCGGCGGCATTGCGCTGGCGGAAACGGTCTTTTCCTACCCAGGCTTGGGCAGCGCCATTACGGCGGCGGCGCTCAGCGCCGATGCGCCGCTTTTGATCGGGATCGCCATGTTCAGCGCCTTGTTCGTTTTTGTGGGGAATTTCATCGCCAACGTGCTGTACAGCATCATCGATCCGCGCCTGAAAGAAGGTGGCTATCGTGCATGATCGGGCGAGGGCGGCAAAAGCGGCGAAAGAATCCCGGCAACCAAAAGAACGCAGTTGGGCAGAAAGGGGCAGGCGGTTGAAAAGGCGCAGGCAGGAGAGGCATCGGATGAACGCCAAAAAGAAGCTGGTTCTGTATGTTTCCATAGCCGGGGCGTATCTTTTGCTTGTCATGGCTGCGGGACTTTTGATGCCCCCGGAGCTTTACGGCGTGCATTACGAAAACAAATTCCTGCTGCCATCCCTGGCTCATCCCTTTGGCACAGATTTCATGGGAAGGGACATGTTCTGGCGCAGCGTGAAAGGGTTGTCTACCAGCATGCTGGTCGGATTGGCGGCGGCTGGGGCGAGTTCAGTCATTGCGCTCTTTTTGGGGCTTTTGTCGGCGGTCGTCGGAGGAAAAACGGATCGCCTCATCAATTGGTGCGTTGACTGCTGCATGGGAATGCCCCATATCGTGCTGCTGCTTTTGATTTCCTACATGATGGGAGGGGGCGGCGCGGGCGTTTCCGTGGCAGTGGCGGCTACCCATTGGCCGGAGCTTACGAGGGTCGTGCGGGGAGAAGCGCTGCAGGTCAAGGATGCCCAGTATGTAAAGGCCGCTTACAAAATGGGGCGTTCCTCCCTTGCCATAGCGTGGGGACATGTCATGCCTCATGTGGTTCCGGCTTATCTGGTGGGGTTGGTGCTGCTCTTTCCCCATGCCATCATGCACGAGGCGGCTCTGACTTTCCTGGGATTTGGCTTTCCTGTGGACGTGCCGACTATCGGTGGGATTTTGTCAGAAGCCATGAAGCATATCGTGACGGGGAAATGGTGGCTCTGCCTGTTCCCGGGGTTGATGCTCCTGGTCGCTGTCATGCTCTTTGACCGAATTGGAGACAAGTTGAACATGCTGCTGAATCCAGGCAGCGGCAACGAATAGGCGATTGCATTGCGATGCCGGTGGCGCATGGCAATCACTTGCGCAGCATTATGGTAACGAATAGGTGATTGCTTCAGGATGCAAGGATGGAAAACAGCAAAAAACGATGTTGCGATTCACGGTCGATTTGATTGAAAAGAGGGAGGCAAAGCTGCATGAAAAACAGAAAAAGCACAAACGAACAGCCCCTTTTGGAAGTAAAGGATCTGACGGTTTCTTTCAGCAGGTACGACAGGGGGTGGAACCAGTTTGATTTAGAGGTCATCCATTCCCTGGACGTGGAAGTGCGTGCCGGCGAAATTTTGGCGGTAGTAGGCTCCAGCGGTTCGGGGAAAAGCCTGTTGGCTCATGCCATCCTGGGAATCCTGCCGGGAAACGCCCGCATCTGCGGCCAGATGAAATTCAGGGGACGGTCTCTGACAAAAGCATTGCAGAACAAGCTGCGGGGAGATGAAATCGCATTCATTCCCCAGTCCGTGGATTTTTTGGATCCCCTGATGAAGGTGGGGGCGCAGGTAAAAGGGGGGAAGGGAACGGATGCGCAGATGAAACAGGCTTTTCGGCGTTACCATTTGGATGAAAAGACGGCAAAGCTTTATCCCTTTCAGCTTTCCGGAGGGATGGCGCGGCGCATATTGATTGCCACTGCGGTCATGGCGGAACCGAAACTGATTGTGGCGGATGAGCCAACGCCGGGGCTGGATGAAGCCATGGCGGTGGAGACGCTCAGCCATTTCCGGGAATTTGCCAACAGGGGGTGCGGCGTGCTGCTGATTACCCATGACATCGACTTGGCCCTGCAAGCGGCGGATCGGATTGCGGTGTTTTATGCGGGGACAACGGTGGAAGTGTGTGTTGCCGGAGATTTCCAAAAGGGAAAAGATGCCCTTCGCCATCCTTACAGCAGGGCGTTTCTCGATGCGCTGCCCCAAAACGGCTTCAAGCCTATCGGCGGCTCCCAGCCCTATGCTGGCGAACTGCGGGAAGGATGCTTGTTCGCCAGCAGGTGTTCCCATCGCAAATCAGCCTGCGGGCGCAAAGTCCCCATGCGGGATTTGCGGGGAGGGAAGGTCAGGTGCCTTTATGCGACTTGAGGCAAAGGAGGTGGGTTTCCGGTATCAGGAGAAATCCCCCTGGGTTTTGAAAAACGTTGATTTTTCCCTGGAATCCGGACAGCGAATTGCGCTTGTCGGTTCGTCCGGGTGCGGCAAAAGCACGCTGGCGAGGCTTTTGGCCGGGTACCTGCGACCCAGCGATGGCCGGGTTTTGTTGGATGGAAAGCCGCTGCCAGCGAAAGGGTATTGTCCAGTGCAAATGATCGGGCAGCACCCGGAGCAGGCGGTCAATCCCCGGTGGAAGATGGAAAAGACGCTGCATGAATGCTGGTCGCCGGATGAAGAATTGCTGGCAGCCATGGGCATTGAAGAGGAATGGCTCAAACGCTGGCCTGCGGAGTTGTCGGGGGGCGAGCTGCAGCGGTTTTGCATTGCCAGGGTCCTGGGGCCTGCCACCAAATTTCTGGTTTGCGATGAAATCAGCACCATGCTGGACGTGATCACCCAGGCGCAGGTTTGGGATTTGATTTTGCGGCTTGCTGAGGAGCGGCATCTTGGGTTGGTGGTCGTGACCCACAACATGGCATTGGCGGAAAAGGTTTGTGACAAAATCGTGGCTTTGCCTGACATCAACGGCATTTCTGTGGTAAAATAAGGAATCGCATGGAACCCATAAGGAACTGTGTAAAACCATGGGTCAGCGATCATGCGTCCATGCGGGCGGTGGAAATCGCAGCATGGAGCAGCGAGGCGCAGGAATCGACGCAGGCCAGGCGCAGGCAGCGATTCCCAGCCGGGGTTAGCCGGGAAAGCGCAGAAAGATAGCGAGATGCAAGCGGAAGGAAAGAGGGACGGAAGATGGCGAAAAAGGCAAAGACGGTGTTCGTATGCCAGGAGTGCGGCTACGAGAGCGCAAAGTGGCAGGGGCAGTGCATCTGCGGCGCATGGAACAGCATGGTGGAGGAAAAGGTGGTGCCAGCATTAGTCGCAGAGGACAAGCGCAGGCGCAGCGGCAGCATGGCTGTACCTTTTTCGGATGCGTCTGCTGCGAGAAGCAATGGCGCAAAGGGGAGAAACCGCCCATCCAAGCTGACCGATGTAAAGTCCGGGCATTACACCCGCATGGATACTGGCATCGGCGAGTTGAACCGGGTTCTGGGCGGCGGGATGGTGAAGGGATCCCTGACCCTGATTTCCGGCGAACCGGGCATTGGAAAATCCACGCTCATCCTTCAGGCGGCATCCAATATCGCAAAGGCATACGGCAAGGTGCTGTACGTTTCCGGCGAAGAATCGGAGGATCAGATTAAAATGCGTGCGGATCGGGTTTGCCGGAGCCTGACCGATGACATGTTCATTTTGGCAGAAACTAACATGGAACACATCGCAGCCACAGCCGAAGAATGGAAGCCCGAGTTCGTGATCATTGACTCCATCCAGACCATGTACACCAGCGATTTGGACTCGGCTCCAGGCAGCGTTTCCCAGGTGCGTGCCTGCGGAAACGAATTGATGCGGGTGGGGAAAATGTACAACATCCCGATTTTCATCGTGGCTCATGTGACAAAGAGCGGCGATCTGGCGGGGCCTAAAATCGTGGAGCATCTGGTGGATTGCGTGCTTCATTTTACGGGAGAGCGAAACCAGGAATTGCGCATCCTGCGGGCGTTCAAAAACAGGTTCGGCACCACTAGCGAAATCGGGGCTTTTGAGATGGCGGAGGAAGGCTTGATCGAGATCGAGAACCTGTCCAAAAGTTTCCTGGAGGGCATGGAAGACGGGGCGGAAGGCTCCATGGCAACGGCAGTTTACGAGGGGACGAGGCCGCTTCTCCTGGAAGTGCAGGCTCTGGCTGCGCCCGCCAGCGTGGGCTTTGCCCGGCGGTCGGCCATCGGCGTGGATCTTTCCCGGCTCAACATGATCCTGGCGGTGCTGGAGCGGAAAGCCGGCCTTTCCCTCATCAACCAGGACATTTACGTCAACATCGTGGGTGGCCTGAAGCCGGAAGGCACTTCCATTGACTTGGCCGTGGCGCTTGCCATTTATTCCACCTGCAAGGGGCGATCCTGTTCCGGCAGGACATTGGCGCTGGGGGAAATCGGCCTGACCGGGGATCTACGTTCTGTGCAAAATAGCGGGAAAATCGTGCGGGAAGCCGCCAGAATGGGATTCGAGCGCATCATTTTGCCAGAAAAAAATGCGGAAAAGCTGCGGGCATTGCATTTGAAAGACATTGAAGTGACTGGCGTGAAGCATGTTGCCGATGCCATCCGGGCGTTTTAGAAGATGAAAATTCACTTTTTATCTTTCAGCCTTTCCAGAGAAAAAACCAAAATCCGCTCTTTCCGTGCCACCAACATCGTCGCATAAAACCGCCGTTGCAAATCGCTCAGGAACGGCGTAGTTTCTATCATTTGCTCAATTTTAGCCATATCGATTCAGGGAACGATTCGCCGCAAAGCAAGATTGCAATCTTCGTTTTGCAGCGAAGAAATGAAGACAAAATACTTCTGCCTTTCGGAAGGCCTGTCTCACTGTCATAGGCCGTTATAAATTCCATGGCATCTTCCATGGCCCGCATCTCCTTGAATCTCGCTATCGCTCTCATTTATATCGGCGCAATGGCCTGTTGTTAATCGTGTGCTCAAAAGCGGTTTGTAGCAGGGAAAGTTCCCTGCATATGATTCAGCGGCCCTGCGCCTTTCCCCAGGTCAAGGCCGGCTTTCAGCGCATCGGTCAGATAGCCCTTGGCTCGCTGCACGCTGTCATGGAGGGTTCGTCCCTCCGCAAGGTTGCATGCGATGGCGGAGGAAAGGGTGCAGCCCGTGCCGTGGGTATTGGGATTGTCGATGCGGGGCTGCTCAAACCAAAACGCCTGCTCCGCCGTTTGCCCCCTTTCATAGAGAACGTCCGCTGCGTTTCCCGGCAGGTGGCCGCCTTTCACCAACACGGCGCAGCCCAGCTTGTCTGCGATGGCCTCCGCCGCCTGGAGCATGCCCTTTTTATCCCTGATTTCGGAACCCCACAGGACTTCCGCCTCGGAAACGTTGGGCGTCATCACGGTTCCCAGAGGCAGCAGCCGGGAGACAAGGGATTCCAGGGCTTCTTCCGATAACAAGGGGCTGCCGCTGGTGGAGACCATTACGGGATCCACCACGATGTTTTTTGCCTGGTATTCATCCAGCTTGTTTGCGATTGCCCGGATGATCGCACTGCTGGAAACCATGCCGATTTTCACCGCATCCGGTGCGATATCGCTGAAAATGCAGTCCAATTGTTGTGCAACAAACGCAGGCGGCGTATCGATGATGCCAAATACGCCGGTGGTGTTCTGGGCGGTCAGGGCAGTGATGGCACTCATGGCGTATTGGCCGTGAGCGGCAATGGTCTTGATGTCCGCCTGGATTCCTGCGCCGCCGCTGCAGTCTGATCCTGCGATTGTCAGGACCTTTTTCATGGCAACCATGCGTTCCGACAGCCTGCGCAGCCTTTCGCACTCTTTTTTGATGTTTCTGCTGGAAAAAATGGCGGAAACCAAAGCCACGCCATGGATTCCCGTGCCGGAAAGCTCCAAGATGTTGTCCCTGTTGATGCCGCCGATGGCACAGATGGGAATGGAAACGGCGCGGCTGATGGCTTTTACCGTCTCGCGGGATACTGCATCGGCATCCTTTTTGGTGGACGTGTCGAAGACAGCGCCAACGCCTAAATAATCGGCTCCGCTTTCTTCTGCCAGGAGCGCCTGCTCCACGGTCTGGACTGAAACGCCCAACATCATGTCCGACCCGATTTGCTTTCGCACCAGGGCGGCCTGCATGTCGTGCTGGCCCACATGGATGCCGTCTGCGCCGGATCTGATGGCGATTTCCACATGATCGTTGATGACAAGCGGTACCTGATAGCGGCGGCATAGCTTCTTCATTTCGATGGCCTCTGCGAGAAAGTCCTCCTCTGGGAGATCCTTTTCCCGCAACTGGATGCAGGTGGCGCCGCCCTGCAGGGCGGCTTCCACCTGTTCATACAATGTTTGCTCCCCGGTCCATGCGCGATCCGTCACCGCATACAGGAGCATCGTATGTTTATCGCAGTTCATACCTCGCACCTCTTTCCAATGCATCGCCGTCCAAACAGAAAACCTCGTCAATCAGATAATTTCGGAACGTTGCGTTTCCTTTCCGGCCATCCAACCGGCCAAAGGCTTTTTCTCCACAAAGCCCCATGGCACAGGTTGCCGCCAGGCAGGCTTTCAGCGGATCCTGTTGGTTTGCCGTCACATAGGCGGTCATCATGGCGGAAAGCATGCAGCCCGAACCGGTCATTTTTGCCATCATGGAATGCCCGTTTCGCACGGCAAAGGCGACTTGGGAATCAGCCACAATGTCCATGGTTCCTGTCATGACAATGACGGCGCCTGTTTTCGCCGCAAATCCTTTCGCAAAATCTGCGGTTTGGGAAAGCGTTTCTTCGCTGATGGCATCTGCCGCATCCGCATCTACGCCTTTGGTGGTTCCCGTGCCGCGAGCCAGAGCCTTGATTTCAGACATGTTCCCCCGAATCACGGAAAGCCGGACATCCTCCATTAACCGCTGGGCAGTTTGGGTGCGGAGGGCAGAAGCTCCTGCGCCTACCGGATCCAGCAGCACGGGATGGCCGCATGCGTTTGCTTTTTTCCCGGCGGCCAGCATGGCGGGGATCGTCCGCTGGTTCAAGGTTCCGATGTTGATGTTCAGCCCGCCGCAGATGGTCGTGATCTCCTCTGCGTCCTCCGGGTCATCGGCCATGATGGGCGAGCCGCCGCAGGCTAGCAAAATGTTGGCGCAGTCGTTTACGGTCACATAGTTGGTGATGTTGTGGATCAGTGGCATCGTTTTTCTCACCTGTTCCAAAAATTCTTTCAGCATAACATGTTCTCCTTATGGTTCGTCAAAATTATTCATCAAAGATGGAAACGATTTCCCCGTCCAGAATCCGGTTCATGTTTTTCACGGCACAGAAATTTCCACACATGGTGCAAGTATCCTCTTTTTCCGGAACGGAGGAATCCCGGTATGCCCTGGCCTTTTCCGGGTCGATGGCAAGGTCGAACATGGCATCCCAGTCCAGCTTTTTCCGTGCCAGGCTCATTCGGTTGTCCCAATCCATGGCGCCTGGAACGCCCTTGGCAATGTCCGCAGCATGGGCGGCGATCCTGGCAGCTGCGATGCCTTCCCTGACATCTTCTACAGTTGGCAGCCGCAAGTGTTCGGCAGGAGTCACATAACAGAGGAAAGCGGCTCCACTGGCTGCGGCAACTGCGCCGCCGATGGCCGAGGTGATGTGGTCATAACCGGGGGCAATGTCCGTGACAATGGGACCGAGGACATAAAACGGTGCGCCGTGGCACAGGGTTTTCTGGATTTCCATGTTGGCGGCAATCTGGTTCAGCGGCATGTGGCCCGGTCCTTCGATCATGACCTGCACGTCCTTTTCCCATGCCCGCTTCGTCAGTTCGCCCAGGGCGATCAACTCCTCGATCTGGCTGGCATCCGTGCCATCGGCAAGGCATCCGGGACGGCAGGCGTCCCCCAGGCTCAGGGAAACATCGTATTCCCGGCAAATGTCCAGGAGCTGGTCGAAATGTTCATAAAATGGGTTTTCGTTTCCCGTCATTTCCATCCAGGCAAAGATAATGGAGCCGCCCCGGGAAACGATGTTCATCAGCCGCTTGCCGCGCTTGAACTTGCGGGCGGTTTCCCGGTTGATGCCACAGTGGATGGTGAGAAAATCCACCCCATCCTCCGCATGCATCCTGGCGATGTCCAACCACTCCTGGCTGGTAATTTCCATGAGCGGCTTGTGATAGGAAACAACCGCATCATAAATGGGAACCGTGCCGATCATGGCGGGACTTTCTTTTGTCAGGCGGCGGCGAAATCGTTGCGTGTCACCGTAAGAGCTCAAATCCATGATCGCTTCTGCGCCCATGTCGATGGCGCTCTGCGCTTTGGCCAATTCCATGTCCAGATCCGTCATATCCCGGGATGTTCCCAGGTTCACGTTGATTTTTGTTTTCAGCATGGAACCGAGGCCGCTGGGGGAAATGGCTTTGTGTCGCTTGTTGCAGGGAATGATAACCTTCCCCTCTGCCATCCATTTCATCAATTTTTCGGTGGATACCTGCTCTTTTTCAGCTACGATTTTCATTTCATCCGTCAGGATTCCCTTTCGGGCGGCTTCCATTTGGGTTGCGCTATTCATGTTGCACCTCCTAATCCATCGGCGTAGGGTTTCGGTACCCAACGATTCATTGGGAATTTCGATCTCGTCCGTATCCTTTTGCAGCGCAGGAAATATTCTTTGCGCCGTTCCCGTTTCATTGTCTTGCGACTTGCGTTTTCAGCCGTTTGAACAGGCGGTCAATGGCGGGCACGAAGAGCAGGACGACCGTGATGCCGCCCTCCACGGCAAGGTAGGTGAAGTTGTACCACAGGGACCAGGTCAGCGCATGAAAGCCCTCCGGCGCATAAGAACCGAAGAAAATCGCACCTGACAAAACAGCACACACATACCTGCAGAAAAGGCCGAGAACGTAACATTTTACAATCGCATGTTTCTTTTGCCCCGCAAGCACGCCTCCAATGGCCAGTGCGCCAAAGGCCAGCGGATAATCCAACAGCAGCTGGACAGGATGTATGACATAGGGATTGAAAATCAAATCGATGATTCCCACGCACATTCCGGCCATCAAGCCTCGCCGCACGCCGAAAAAGTAGGAACACAGTACGATGGGAACCATGGAAAAGACTGTGACGCTGCCCCCCTGCGGCAGGCGGAACAAAACCAGTTGATCCAGAATTATGGAAAGTGCGACGAGCATTGCCGATATGGCCATGGCTCTGGCATCGGCAGGCTTTCCCTTGCCCGAATACAAAATGACGGCAAACAGCAGAACGATCGTTGCGATGGAGACGGCCTGCCCTCCGACAGAATCAAAAAACGCTTGCAAATCCATGGATGATACCCTCCTAACCTTTGCACAAAGCCGGTTTCGCCGTTTTTGCGGCAACGGCTTTTTGATATTTTTGCATAACGAAAAACGGAAAATGCCAATGTGGGCATTTTCCGTAACATCCAAATCATGCTTCCTACGGTGGCATTACCCACATCAGGTCATAAGGGTCGAAGTTAGGTGACTTCCTCTCAGCCTGCCGCACAGGCTCCCCTGAAATTTGCATTTATTATATGGCAGGCATGACGGATTGTCAATAGAAACATGGTTCAAAAACGATATTTTATCACTCAAACACGATTCAGCTGCGTTCATCATTCCACACCCTTCAACGTGCCCACAAGGTCAAGGCGTTTGATCCGCTTGTTGAACAAAAATCCGATCAATGCGGATGTCACCAGGACCAGTATGCCGGAAACCACATAAGTTCCCATGTGAAGCTGCAAATAATAATCAAAGTTTTCGCCATTTGAATTCATCATGGCGTTTAAAGCAGCATTTCCAAAAGGCGCGCCTATCAGGATGCCGATGATGGACAGGCAAGCGTTTTGCATGGTCATGATTCTTCGGATTCCAGAGCTAGAAAGCCCCAACACCTTTAGCGTCGCAAATTCTTTGACCCTTTCGTTGAAGGAAAGGGAGCCTGAATGATAAAGAACGATCACAATCATGATGACCGATAGGATGGTTATGAAATATACAAGATAATTGATAATCGCCATGCTTTTCTCATAAGCCGCTATCCGCTCTGCGAGACTGTTCACGGATATGACAAAATCTTTATCCGCATACTCAGAAACGTCTTGTTTGCTATAAAGCACAGTTGGCTTAAATTCCATTCCTGTTTTTTCAAAATCATCCCTGAGGTATGTGATTCCCTGACTTTCTGGGCTTCGGTTCATTCCCGTGACCGTCGCCTTGTGCCAGGTGTTTTCCGAATAAATGTGCCAGAACACCGTATCTCCGATACTGATGTCCAAATCTGAAGCCGCCTTTCTGCTGACGGTTACGCCACCGGGCTTTGCCTGCATGACATTCTGATTCACGTCTAAAATATGATATAAACCCTTTCCCTCAAGGACTGTCATAACCAGCTTTTCCTTTTCTTTTGAAGTTGCGTTTTCCTGCTTGGAAAGTTCTATCGCATCGGTCATAACCAGTTCGCCGTCCGTATCCCTTGCAATCTTTTCCAAATCGGACAACTTTGCGTTTTCGCTAAAATTCATTTGGTAATCAGCGTTCGTAATCTTATGGAAAGAAAGATCCACCATATCCTCCAACAGATTGTTGCAACCCACGCCGTATATCATGAGAATCATGCCAAATGCCGTACCAACCACGCACATGATGGTTCTCAGCTTTGCCCGGAACACATCGCGGATATTGTACTGTACATAAAAGGACAGTTTTTTCCAAAAGGCGAACTTCTCAACCCATATATGTCTGGACTTCTTTGGCGCAGCCGGCCTTAATGCCTCCGAAGGCTTCACTCTGAGAAGTTTTCTGCAGCTTAGATAAGTACAGAAACAGCAAATCAGCACAATCGCAGCGCCCATCACAATCAGCGAGCCATCAAGATGCACCTTCAAGCCGGGCACGATGTAATACGCTCCAAACATCTTCAACATAAAGGGTACGCCGCCGCATAGTCCCAGAAGAATGCCGCCTGCCACGCCCAGTAGGGACAAATAAAAGCTGTAGCTCAAATAGTGGGTCAGGATTTTCCACCGCCCCATTCCCATTGCATTCAGCGTTCCAATCTGCGTTCGCTGCCCTGCTACCATTCTGGACATGGATGTGGCGATGAGCAGCATCCCGATTCCCAGGAAGATCACGCAAAACACATAAGAAAAACTCTTGTGCTGCGCCATTTCGCCGTCCAGCCTTGCAAGCCCCGGAACCGAAGCCCTGTCAATGATGGCGGCATAATCATGATTCAAAGCCTCGTCAATTTCATCCTCATGAGCCAATGCGCCGCGGTCGGTTGTGACTACCACCATTTCCGTGTACGGCAAAAGCTGGCATAGCTTTTCATCGGACATGTTCCCCACAATTTCCAGCAGCATGTCTTCGGTGATGTCATCGATGGTCAGGCCATGCGCTTCCAACTGCGCAAGCTGTTTCTTCGGCAAATGGGATTCTTCCTCAATCTTCCTCGCCGTAATTTCCCCCGTTTTGATCAGATGCTTTACATAGTCCCTCGCTGGAAACGCATCATACCCCATGTATACACATGCGATGTTTTCCAAAAAAACATCGGCGTCTCCCTCGGCTTCGCGAAATTCGTATTCTGCATTTTCGATCAGACCCTTCACTTTCTTTGTAAAAGCGATGCCGTTATATTCGATCCGAAAGTCATCCCCTATCTGGACGTTCCTCTTCACGGCAAATGCGTTGGAAATCCAGATGCCTTCTGTATCCTTTGGGTTGAACTGCGCACCATCTATCACATAGGGCTTGTTTACCGCATTTTCTCTTTGCAAAAACAAATCGATCTGTGCGCCGTCATGGTCCGGAGCCGAGCCTGTCACCGACATGCGGAGCATGGCAGCTTCCACAAAATCAAGCGCCTGGATGGTTTCCAGTTGTTCCTCGGAAAATCCCTCGCTGTAAATCCACAGGTCTGAAAGCTTCGTTTCCTCATGGAAACTATCCCTGGAGAAATTCATGGAATATGATTCTCCTGCAAAGGTCACATACATTGCCATAGAGAGAAGTATCATCAGAAAAATCGAAAAAAATTGCCTGAAATTCTTTTTCATCTCCCGCAACAATTTATGATTCAGTATCACCACGCCACCTCCTGCACCGGAATCGGATTTTCATTTGCGCAGATTTTGCGGATTTTTCCGTTTTTCATCCGGATTACCTTGTCCGCACATTTTGCGATATCCGCATTGTGCGTTACAATGATGACGGTTTTGTGCTCATCCTCGCACAATTTCTGCAAGAGCGTCAGCACTGCCACGCCGGTTTCGGAATCCAATGCTCCCGTTGGCTCATCTCCCAGCAAAATCCTCGGATTCTTGGAAAGCGCCCTTGCGATGGATACTCTTTGCTGTTCTCCACCGCTCATTTCCGCCGGAAACTTGTCCCTGCAGTGCGCAAGCCCTACTTTTTCCAAAAGCGCGTCTGCGTCCAAGGCGTTCTTTACGATGCTTGTAGTCAGCGCAATGTTTTCATAAGCGGTCAGGCTTGGCAAAAGATTATAAAACTGAAAAATAAAACCGATTTTATCCGCCCTGTATTTGCCGAGTTCCTTATCCTTTAATCCTGCAATATTCCGCCCATCGACGATAACTGCGCCATCGGTTGGCTGATCCATGCCGCCGATCATGTTCAATACCGTGGATTTGCCGGCACCGGACTGGCCGAGGATCACAACGAATTCTCCTTCTTCGATTCCAAAATCGACATGATTGACCGCAATCTGCTTCCCTTCCCCCTCCCCATAGATTTTTACTACATCCTGAAATTCCACTATCATTGTCCTATTCCGCCTTTCCGTTTCAAAAGTTAGCTATACCTAACCCCCATGTCTGACTATAGCAGATATGTGATAATAAGTCAATTAGTTCTTGCATTCTATTTTCTTTCAGGCCGGCACAAGTGTGGTGGCCTTGTTTTGATGCCTGTTTTTCAACCTGCATAAAATT
>CAZVBL010000045.1:0-8798 GCA_964625475.1 uncultured Zhenpiania sp.
AGTTCACAAATAAAACATGGAATTTTCACAATTTCTATCCAAGCGATGTTGACTTGTCGCAAATCAACATTGACCTTTCCGAGGAGCCGCTGGATTGGTACAAAAGGGATTGAGCAATTTTCTTATGACATGTGTGCGTCATGTTTTTCCGCAAGGCAAAGCATGGCGCACCTCCTTTGTTGCGATCGATCAAATGCCCTTGGCAAGTGTCTGCGTCAATCTCTCATCTTCGCCAACTCAATCGCTTCTTTTCCTGAAATGTGTTCGATTTCAAGCTCTATGATCTGCACCGCCTTGATGCTTTTGTCTATTTCCCCATCGCAGCCGTCCATGTAATCGGGGGAATATTTTTCAGCCAGCTTTGTGAGGATCTCCCGCGCTCGATCCATGTCATCGAGCAACCTGGCCTTGCCGAACACGATGACGCTTCTAAAATAGGTGGTATATTCTTCCGGCACAATTTGGTCCTTTGCAATGACCGTGAAACAAACTTTGTCGTGCGCTTTGATGGCATCGATCTTGTGGCCTTTTTTTGCACAATGGAAATACAGCTTGTTGCCGTCCAGCGTGTAGCTGAGCGGAACGCCGTAAGCATAGCCGTTGTCCCCCACGAGGCTCAAAACGCCTGACGTGCTTTTTTTCAGGATTTCTACGCATTCCTCGTTTGGCAAGATCTGTTTCTTGTTTCTGCTAATTTCTCTGAACATGACAATCATCTCCTACTACAATATATTTATGGTTACTATCCCTTGCAGCCAGCAAGGAATTGCCCATCTTGAAAAAAATACACCTGCACTCGTTTCTTCTAAGGCCTAACGAAACGAACACAAGTGTTACCCGGCGGCAAGTCTTATTGAATTGACATGGATATCCTAACACGCCCTGGATTGCCTGTCAAGAGAAAAGGCATAGCGTTTCAAAAGCTATCAGCCCTACAGCAGATGGCTCTCGATGACCTGCACGCTGGAATCAAAGTGTTCAATCTGCAAGTAATATTCCGCAGCGTCAAAGAGCGCCTGCATCGGGGCAAGGCCGATGAGTTCCGTGCCGATTACGGGAACGCCGTAACGAGCGGCTTCTGCCTTGACGAGTTCATTGACCCGATAGAGGGGGGTCACGGTGAAGTCGGTCATGTTGATGGAAACTTGTGCGATGTTTCTGTCCGCCAGCATCACGCCCATGGCCTTTACGCAGTCCAGCCCACCGCCCGATTCGCGGATAATTTTGCTGATTTTCCTGGCGATTTCCAGATTGTCGGTTCCCAGGTTGATGTTGTATGCGATGAGCGGCGACCTTGCGCCAACGCATACGGCGCCCCCGGTCGGGTGGATTCTCTGGCCGCCAAAGTCGGGAATCCAGTCAGGATCTTTCACCTTTTCCGCCAGGCCCTCGAACTGGCCTTTGCGTACATCCGCCAGGTTTTCCCTGTGGGGCGCAGAAGCGGACTTCTCATAGAGGAACACGGGAAGGTCGGCTTCCTCGGCAATGCGCTTCCCTGCTTTTTTGGAAAGTGCGATGCAGTCTTCCATGGTGGCTTCTTTGATTGGGATAAAGGGCATTACGTCAACACAGCCCATCCTGGGATGTTCCCCTTTGTGTTTCGTCAGGTCGATGCGTTCCACAGCCTTCTTTGCCAGTTTCACGCTGGCTTCCATGCAGGCCTGGGAACTTCCCATGTATGTGATGACGCTTCGGTTGTGGCTGGGGTCGGAAGAATAGTCCAGCAGCGTGCAGCCGGGTGTTTCGCGAATCTGATCCACACAAGCCTCAACCACGGTCTTGTCTCTCCCTTCGCTGATGTTCGGTACGCTTTCGATGATTTGTGCCATGTTTGTTCTCCATTTCTTGTTTGCGTATGCATGCCTCCCTGTGTGGGGCTACTGGCATCTGCCATTATAATAAAAAAGCCTGCGCATTGCCACCCCTTTTTTGAAATGTTGCAATTTTCCATGGAAGCCACGGATTCGCCGGACGTAAGCCGCCTTAAGGCGAGCCTCTGCAAAAAGGTCTTTTGCCCGATCAAATTGCGAAGCCAGGAGCAGTAACACTTTTGCGCCCAGCGCCATAATCTATACAGAAAGAACAAAGCCGGCTGTTTCCGTTTTTCGGCAGGCGGCTTTGCCAGAACCCTGGGAATGCGGGAAGATCGCATTTCCGACCTTAATAAAATTAGAAAAGTAGGTGAAATGAATGGGTAATAACTGTGGCCTCATGCGCGGAGAAGGCGGCATCGATACCAGCTTGCTCTTTTTCTTCTTGCTGCTGGTGATCATCTTCTGCAACTGCTGCTAGTGAGCATAAGCATGTGGCACTGCAGCCACATGCGTGCGAAAGGAGCCGGTGCTTTGGGCAATGAATCCGAAGCGCCGGCTTCTCTTGTTTGGGCAGGCCAGATAATTGAAGCAAAAGATGAAACAACGAGCGACAACATTCGGGCATCAACAGGACGATACGCTCCCTATGGAATAGGGCTAATCGATTTGCGCCCGAATGCGGGTTTTCGTCCGTTCCTCCCCCAGGATTTGCTGGATTTCCCATACGTCCGGGGACTGGCTGCGCCCCACGACTGCGATGCGGATGACCGTGCTCACATCGCCCACATGGCCTTTGTATGAATCCGGATCCTTCTTATAGTCCTTCGGACGAGCCGCATAGCCCAATTTCCCAGCAATGGCGCGAATCTTATCAAACCACTGGCCCTGGTCATCGCTGTGGTCGTAAGTTTCCAGATAGCTTGCCAGGATTTCTTTTGCGTCGGCCGCCGCATTTGCTGGATAAGCATCTTCGATTGTGAAATAATCATCGAAGAAATAGCGGATGAACGCAAAAATCTGGCTCGCACAAACCAAATCCTTCCTCGGTTTTTTGCCGCTCCTGCCCAGGTCGAGGATTTTTTCGAGATACGCCTCGCTGCCTTCAAAGAGGGGCAGGACTTCGGGCTTGAACTCCGCAGCCCAGGCCTTCATGAATTGACAGAGGTAAGAGGCGGGAAGCTTTGCCAGGACATCCTTGGAAACATCATTCAACTTGTCCAGGTCGAACAATGCGCCAGAGCTGCTCATGTTTTCCGTCTGGAAGGGAAAGTCCGCCGCCAGCGCATCGGGATTTTCCTTGCGCCACTCTTCATAATTGGAATTGAGAATCGTCAGCAAATATTCCCGCACGGCTTCGGGCAAATAGCCCTCCTGTCTGTAATAATCCAGGGAAAGCTCCGGATCCTTCCGCTTGGACAGCTTGCGTCTGTTGCCCTTGTCCAGCTTCATCAGCTGCGCCGTATGGCAGAACACAGGCATTTCAAACCCCAGTTTTTCAAAGAGTTCCACATGGATAGGCAGGGAAGAAATCCATTCCTCGCCTCGAACCACATGGGTGGTGCGCATGAGATGGTCGTCCACCACATGGGCAAAATGGTAAGTGGGGAGCCCCGTAGCTTTCAAAATCACCACGTCCTGATAATTTTCCGGCATGGAAAGGTTTCCCCGGATGCCGTCCTTCACAGCAATCATGCGAGCCTTTTCCGGATCCTGGTTTCCATCGGATCTAAGGCGAACCACATAGCTTTTCCCCGCTGCGATGTTAGCCTCGACTTCTTCCAGTGTCAGGTCGCGGCAGGCTGCGTAATCGCCGTAGATACCGGGATTTTCCTTGTTCGCTTCCTGTTTTGTTCGGATGCCTGCGATTTCCTCCTCAGTCAAAAAACAGGGGTAGGCCTGACCGTTTTTCACCAACTCCTTCGCATAGCACTGGTAGATTTCCCCTCGTTGGCTCTGGTAGTAAGGGCCGTAGTCGCCAACGGAGCCGTCGATTGCCGCACCCTCGTCAAAGTCGATGCCAAAGGAATCCAGGGACGTGAGAATGGTTTCCACCGCACCTTCCACATAACGTTTGTCGTCCGTGTCCTCGATGCGCAGGTAGAAAAGGCCGCCGCTCTGATGCGCCAGCCGTTCGTCCACAAAAGCGCCGTAAAGGTTTCCCAGATGGATGAAACCCGTAGGGCTGGGGCCCAGTCTCGTGACTTTTGCGCCCTCCGGCAGATTGCGGGGCGGATAGATGGCCTCATAGTCCTGGGGCGTTTTCGTGATTTGCGGGAACAAAAGCTCCGCCAGTTTGTCATCATTCATAATCGTTTTTCCTCTCTGAATCAATCTTGGTTCTATTATACATGGTAAAATAAACTTTATCAATATCTATGTCCATGCCCAGTTCCCCGCCTGGTTCATGCCAATGTTTTGCGCCATCCGCGCAGGCGATTCCTTTCCAAGTTCACCCACTTTTCAGATTTGCAGGGAAATAAAAGCTTCACTTCTCGGACAAGGTAAGATATACTAGTATATGGCACAGTGTCCTCAAATGAACTGGCTCCAATGCCTGGCTTGATTTTGGCCTGCATGTTGCCCGGTCATGGAAAGGAGCGATACCGATGCCGCACTAGTATGGCTTTCCCAAATAACTGAACGGAAGACTCTATGCTAGAGAGAAATCGAGGGAATCAAACAGGAGGGGATTATGAAATTAAGAGAATTGCTCAACGACCAGGTTCAGTCCATGGGAGAAGCACCCATTGGCAAAGAAATAGACGTGCTGGGAAAACGGATGCTGCTCCTCAGCTTGCGGGAAGTGGAAGAAATGGACGATGGGGAGCCGGAAAGGGTCGTAAAGCTGACAGGCCTTTATGAAGAAGACCTGGATTCGGAATCCGAGTGGCTTGACGATGACGATGATGAGGATGCGTACGATGAAGAGCAGACCAACCGTCAGTGGCTCATCGAAACGATGGACGATGATGAGGAAATTTCCGAAACGGATGTGGCAGCTTTCGTAATCAATGGCGCACGGTATGACGTTTTTGAAAGCGAGGCAAGCTATTTGGAAGCCCCGATGTATGAAGAGGGGATGCTGGCCAGGCACTTCCTGGAGCAGGGAATCGTACCGGACATTTGGATGGAAAAGGATTTGGATGGACTGGCCCTTGTGGAATATGCAGTGGATCCATCCATGTTCAGAGTGGATTGGGCTGCTGACATTTTAAACGTTTCCGTTGAAATGAGAGAGCCTGAGCAGGAATATCTCGTAGGGAAGGTGCTAACGTGTACTTGCGGACATTACGATGTTCCAAAGGAATTTTCCATCAAAGACCCGCAAGGGCAGGATGCAACGGTGCGAATCCACGGCGTATACCCGCACGACATCTGGTCAGATGCGGCTTGCCTGGGAATGGATTTCAGCGAACTGGAAGCATGCTGCGAGCGTGACGAACGCCTGTTGGTGGTGGAATACAGCGTGGATGAGGATCTGGATTTGGCGTTTTATACGAAAGAATACCTGGATGCCTCGGTAGAGGATGACGATGATGAATGCAGGGAAATCGGTTTGATGTTAAACGCTCCAAATGAAGTGAGCGTCATAGATGTGGTTCCGGCGGATTTTGACGGAGAAGTCGAAATCGAACTGCTGTCCTATACGGCATAAGGCAAAGCTCCGAATGCAACGCCGCAATAACCCTGCCCTATTGTGCGTTTTCCAGAGCAAATGAGTCATAGACAGCGACAAGCCAGAGTCAGGGAAAATATCGGAGGAGACGGATATGAGTGCAAAAAAAGAGGAAATGCTGCGACAGACGGAAGACACTGTTTTCGTATTGGACATTGGAACCCGCAGCATCATCGGCCTGGTAGGCATCGTGGAAGATGAAAAGCTGAACATCATTGCCATTGAAACAGCGGAACACCAGAAACGATCCATGGTGGACGGACAGATTGAAGACATCAATGCGGTAGCGAAACTCGCAGTGTCCGTAAAAGAACGCATCGAAGAACAGCTGGACATGAAGCTGACCAGGGTGTGCGTGGCGGCCGCAGGAAGGGCGTTAAAGACGGAACGCGCAACCCATGAAATGGAAGTGCCGGAGGGCAAAGCCATCGATGATGAGCTGATTAACCAGCTGGAATCCGGCGCCATTGAGAAAATTGAGGACATGCTGCGAGAGTCGCCGGGAGACACATACAAACAATTTTATCTGGTGGGGTACAGCGCAGTGCAGTATTATCTGGACGAGTACCCCATTTCCAGCCTCCTCGATCACCATGGAAACGTTGCAAAGGCCGATGTTTTGGCCACGTTTTTGCCCAGCGAGGTCGTGGAAAGCCTGTACGCCGCCATGCAGAAAGCGGGACTGGATGTCGCCAGCCTGACATTGGAGCCGATTGCGGCCATCAATGCGGCGATTCCCGAAAATTTGCGCCTGCTGAACCTGTGCTTCGTGGACATCGGAGCAGGAACCTCCGACATTGCCATATGCAAGGATGGGAACATCGTAGGATATACCATGGCGACCATTGCCGGAGATGAAATCACAGAAGCGCTCATGCGAGAATATTTGATCGATTTCGACACTGCGGAGCAAGTGAAAATCGACTTGGGATCCAAGAAGGAAATCGATTTTACGGATGTGATGGGCTTCGAGCAGACCCTTTCCTCAGAAGACGTATTGGAGAGCGTTTCCGGACAGATTTCCCAGCTTTGCAGGGAAATCGCAGAGCGAATCCAGGAAGTCAACGGCGGCTCTCCTTCCGCCCTGTTCCTGGGCGGCGGCGGCAGCAAGCTGACAGGCGTGCTGGAGGGCATTACAGAAGCCCTGGACATGGATGAAAAACGGGCTGCCATCGCCGGGAGCAACTTCAAGGCCACCTCTTATTCAAAGGAATACGATCTAAACAGCCCGGAATATGCCACGCCCCTGGGAATTGCCGTTTCGGCTGGCTTGAATCTGATCAATGACAGCTGCCATGTGACCCTGAATGGGAAGCGGGCAAAGCTGTTCCGCAACGGCCAATTGACCGTGCTGAACGTTTTGACCATGAACGGATATCGGTACCGGGATCTCTTTGGGCGTTCCGGCGCCAGCCTGGTGGTTTCGGTGGACGGAAAACGAACGGTGTTCTATGGGAAACCGGCGACCAACTCCACCCTGATGCTCAATGGAAATCCAGTCGGCGTAGATGCCATGGTGCAGGCTGGGGACGTGCTGGAATTTATTCCGGCACAGTCCGGGGCACCCGCCCAGGCCACGGTTCGAGATGCGCTGGGGGAAACGAAAAATGCCGGGGAACTGCCAATCAGGCTGAATGGCGAGCCGGCGGATTTGGATGCGCCGCTAAAAAACGGGGATGCCATCACGACAAAAGATACCCGGGAGCCGCAGCCAACGCAGGAAGTCGTTTCCACAAATGGCGCGGATTTGCAGCCAGGGCAGAAAGCGATTGCTACAAGCGGCGCAGAGCCACGCCCAAGGCAAGAGGCTGCTGCGGCAAACAGCGCGGGGTTGCGCCCAGAGCAGGGAATTGCTGCCGCAAATGGCGCAGAAGCACAGCCAGGGCAGGAAGCGATTGCCGCAAACGGTACGGAGTTACGTCCAGAGCAGGAAGCCACTGTTGCAGGCAACCGAAAACCGCAGCAAGAAATAGAGGAAACAGGAGAGCCTGCACAACAAGAGCAATCGACAGGGAACCTGAAACAGCAGCAGGGAGCGAATGCGGCGCAGGGACTGCCACTGCAACGGCAGGCCATGGCAGCCCGCAGCGAACGCAAAACACCGATGGAAAACAGGGCGACGACCGTGCAGGAGCAACCAAAAGAACTGGCGCAGGAGAGGGAAGCCGCACAACCAATCAGAACCAGACGAGCGGGATCGCAAAGACCGCAGCAGACAATTCCCACTCAGCCAAACCCAGCAGCTCCCGCTCAGCCTCAAGCGCAGGAAGAAAACGCGCAGGAAACGGCGAAGCCAGGCCACTCGGACGAAAAGCCTGCTGATGGTACGCTTTCAGCGACCTTTGGAAACCCAAGATCAAACGAGCCGGTTTGGCGCTTTATCTTGAATGACAAACCAGTGTCCTTTCCCGCAAAGCCGGACAACTCGCCTTATCTCCTGCTGGACATGCTGGAACATTCGGGTCTTGACTTTGACAATCTGACTTCCCCTGTCGTGCTGGCAGTCAACGGAATGCCAGGCGTATTCCAGCAACGGCTGAGGCAGAACGATTCCATCATCATCAGACCAGATGAATAAAGCAGAGGAACGGGCTTCGACTTTCGACTGATGCTGATAGCAGCAAGTACGCATGTGATTCGCAAAGCCACCGCTTCGACAAGAGGCAACACGGCTTTGCGTTTTTCGGGGGATGTTAACATTTGAAGATTCCCAATATGAGAATGGTATCAGGACGCGAACCCAAGGGCAGGCATCGGGAAAAAGCAACGCTTTGTTCGAGGAGAAAAACTGCCCAAAACGCAATTTGGAGCAGACAAAGCCACAAGGCATAGCATTGGTACACGGAGCAAACACCGATATGGTGCGGTTGAAACCTTGGAAAGACGGATTTTCGACAGGTTAAGGGTGGTGAGGCAAGTGATTGATTCAAGCATGAGGATCAAACTGCCGGGAGCCGTTTCCCGGCTCATGGAGATCCTGAAAAATAGCGGCTACGAGGCTTTTGTCGTAGGTGGCTGCGTCCGGGACAGCCTGATGGGGCGGGAGCCTGATGACTGGGACATCTGCACCAGTGCCAAGCCGGATGAAATGAAGCGATGCTTTGCCGATTTTCCAGCCATCGAAACGGGACTCAAGCATGGAACCCTTACCATACTCATGGATCGCCAGCCCTTTGAAGTGACGACCTACCGCATCGATGGCGTTTATTCCGATGGCCGCCGCCCGGATCAGGTCACCTTCACTTCCAGCCTGAAGGCCGATCTGGCCCGCCGGGAACTGAAGGCAGATGCCCGCAGCGTCCTGGAAG
>CAZVBL010000045.1:8808-9896 GCA_964625475.1 uncultured Zhenpiania sp.
TCTGGCCCGCCGGGACTTTACCATCAATGCCATGGCATATCATCCCACCACAGGACTGGTTGATCCCTTTGGCGGACGCAGGGATTTGCGGAACCAACAAATCCAATGCGTCGGCATGGCTGTGCGGCGATTCCAGGAAGATGCGCTGCGCATCATGCGAGCCATTCGCTTTGCCTCCCAGCTGAAATTCAAAATCGAGGAACAGACCGCCCACGCCCTGGAGGAATGCCTGCCCCTTTTGGATCGCATCGCTTTGGAGCGGATTCGGGTGGAACTGGACAAGCTGCTCTGTGGTCCGGGCGCAATGGACACATTGGCAAAATATCGGCAGGTCATCGCCCACATCATCCCCGAAGCCGCACCGATGTTTGATTTGGATCAGAAAAATCCCTACCACGTTTATACAGTGTGGGATCACACGCTCCATGCGGTTTTCCATGTAAAAAACACGCTCACATTAAAGCTGGCGGCCTTTTTCCACGACATTGGAAAGCCGGGTTCCATGACAATCGGTGAAGATGGCAGAGGTCACTTTTACAGGCACGAACGCCTGAGCGAGGAGCTGGCCAAACAGGCCATGAGGCGGCTGAAATATGACAACGCCACTCGCAGCACAGTGGCAAATTTAGTTCGCAACCACAGCATCGTGTTCCGATCCGACCCAAAGCAAGCTCGAAAATTGCTGGCCAAACTGGGTGAAGAACAGCTGCGGCTTTTAATCGAACTGGAATATGCGGACGTGAAGAGCCAAAATCCCCGTTATGCACAAGAGCGAGTAGCAAACATCCGCGCTTTCAGCCAAATCGTCGATCAGGTTCTGGAAGCGGAGCAATGCTTTTCCCTGCGCCACCTGGCACTGAACGGCAGGGATCTGCTGGACATGGGCGTACCCCAGGGGCCGGAAATCGGCAAGATTTTGAAAGCTCTGCTGGAGCAGGTGGTGGAAGGAGGGCTGCCCAACGAAAGGGCGGCTTTGGAGTGCGCCGCAAAAGCCCATATGGCTGCGATGGAAAAAACGAAAGGATAAACTTCCCCGGGGCAAGCCAACCGTGCGGAGGCTCTGGCCGCACGGCGGGAAAAAGCGAAAG
>CAZVBL010000045.1:9996-11150 GCA_964625475.1 uncultured Zhenpiania sp.
CCGGGGCAAGCCAACCGTGCGGAGGCTCTGGCCGCACGGCGGGAAAAAGCGAAAGCATAAACCTCCCCGGGGCAAACCCTCAAATGCCCAATGGGGACATTTTTTCCTGCACAGCACCTGTCAAATGATAGGGCGCAAAACGCCTTTGACATGCCCTCCGGCTCTGTCGTACCGCACCGGTCCAGGCAGGGATTCGATTTCCATGCCGCCGCCGATGTACAGGGAAACGTGGTTCACGACCCCTGCGCCGTTGTGATAAACGATGATGTCGCCCTTTCGCTTTTGCGACCAGGAGACATGCTTGAATTTTTTGTTGGCCCAAAGCCGCCTTGTCGTATATTCGTTCCTGCTGTATGCGTAAACATGGCTCCCCGATGGCAATGGGTCGATTCCGGTGGCGTACAGGCACTGCAAAACCAGCCCCGCACAATCCACGCCCTGTCCCGGTCTTGCCGCCGCACACCAGATGTACTTGGTTCCCAAGTATTCCTTGGCGGTTTTTACCATGGCGTTGATGCAATCTTGTTTTGTGCTGCTTGGGTTCACTTTGCTTGGGGTAACGTAAGAATCCAGATAATACCAATCCTTTTCAGTGAACCCCATTTTGAGCCAGGTGGCAAGGTTCACCTGCCCGGTGGCTTTCAGCCCTTTCTTTTTCTGGAATGCCCTGACTTTGGCCGCCGTGCTGGATGTGTACTTGGATTTCCCATAGTAGCAGCCCAGCTTTTTCTGCACTTTGTACACTTTCAACCCCGACATGCCAGGCTTCAGCGTATAGCCGGATTTCCTCGTAGGAATGTCCTTCACTTTGAAATAGTTCCCTGGGGTCTGGTAGTACCGTTTCGTGGTAATCGTAATGTTGGGGCTGACATATTCCTTCGCGTTTTTACCTTCTGGGATTATGAGTCGCCAGGTGGATTTTGTTTTCTTCCACCAGGCATTGGGATAGGTGATTTTCAGAGAGACAGTTTCGGAATTGGAGAGTTTGTAAGTCTTTTTTGTGATCCACTTGCCATCGGACTTCATTTGGAGTTTCGTCGTCCTCCCGTGCGCAGGTTTCACCTTGACAGTGTCCGAAAACGTGGATCGCGCTTTTCGGGTAGTTTTTTTAATGAGGCCGGAAACGGTGGTCGTTGCTTTGATGCTGTCCGTAC
>CAZVBL010000045.1:11250-15514 GCA_964625475.1 uncultured Zhenpiania sp.
TGTCCGTACCCGTTACTTCGCTGTCGGAAAGTTCCATGGCGATGTCCGTACTCGTTACTTCGCTGTTGGAAACTTCCATCCCGCTCGTTGCCCCTGTCTCGTCGTTTGTCCCCTCCGCCCCAAGAGCCGATTCCGGGAACGACAAGGCAATCATGGAAAAAACAATTGATAATGAAACCAAACGAATAAATCTCAACACCTCGTACCCCTCTTGATCGAAAATAAATGGCTTCGCAATTTACATTGTGTTTCGTATTTTATCATAATTCAAGACCGCAAACAAGTGGCCGTTTTCCATGTTAAGCATTCACAGTCTTTCGTTTTTGTGTTATGCTGAAAATGTGTTGTGATAGGATTCAGATTATGGCATCGTTGAGATTTGTGAAAAGGTTTGCCCTAACCACGATTCGGAATTGCCAAAAGACCGGCGTTTCGATGGTTCCCTTCCTGGCGGCGATACCGGAAAACGAAACCCAATATATGGCTTCCTTTCCTGTTCAGATCGATGTTAGGAATTCATTGCGAGTGAAATGAAGATGCGCCCTTTTTTGGCAGCAAGCGCCTCCTTTTGCGGGTCGTTTCCCGGAGTAAATTCTACCTGAAACGCTTCCCAAAGTAAATTCGACCCAAACCATTGTTCTGGAAGTTACTTTGGGAATTTAAGCGAAAAAAAGGGGGCGCATGATTTTCAAAAAACTATGGACAAGTGGCCGGTTGAACGTTATAATAGTGGATGGCGATTCGATTTGTCCCGTTGGTCAAGTGGTTAAGACGCCGCCCTCTCACGGCGGCAACAGGGGTTCGACTCCCCTACGGGATACCAGAAGCTACCATTTTCGGATGGTAGCTTTTCTTTTACAGTCGTTGGGATTTCAACAGTTTCACTGGATTTGCATGTTTGATTCAACAGTCATATCATTGCTTTTCTGCAACATGCCGTTATGGCGCAAAACCCGCAAAACCAAAGTTTCTATCAAAGCATCCTTGTTCCCTTTGACAATCATCCTCCTTTTTAATTCCTCTTTAATTCCTCATCTCCCTTTTTCCAATCATTCCAGGCATTCAATCCATGGCTTCGCTCCCCTGCTGCTTGCTTGTTTTTATTTGCGAAAACCTTTATAAGTATCGCACCGTGTGATAAAATACGTCAAAAGGGCTTTTGCCATATTTTTGAGAACAAGACGGGGTGGATGCGATTGGCAATGACAAATGTGTCAACCAATCTTGGCAAAATCGAAAAGAAACAAGGTGGCATCTGATGGAAAAAAACGAAATCGCAGTGATTTATGGAACTGCATACACGAGCATGACAAGGGAACTTTTGGAGTTCTGCCGCCTGGACAAAATGGTTCCGGGCAAAAAGGCCAGAATCGGCATCAAGCCCAACCTGGTGACCGCAGTGCCTGCGAGCAGCGGAGCCACGACCCATCCGGAGGTGGTGGAAGGGTTGATCCTTTATCTGATGGAAAAAGGGTTCAACAACCTGGTCATCATGGAAGGCTCCTGGGTAGGCGCCCGAACCAGCGATGCCTTTCGCATCTGTGGGTATCAAGCCTTGTCGCAGAAATATCGGATTCCGTTCTGGGACATGCAAAAGGACGAAAGCATAGAAAAAGACTGCTGCGGCCTCAAGCTTCGCATCTGCAAAAAGGTAGATGAAATCGACTTTCTGATTAACGTGCCGGTGTTGAAAGGCCACTGCCAGACACGCATGACCTGTGCGTTAAAAAACATGAAGGGATTGATTCCAGACAGCGAAAAAAGGAGATTCCACCGCATGGGGCTGGATCGGCCCATCGGTTTTTTGTCTGCAGGAATCCATCAGGATTTTATCCTGGTGGACAGCATCTGCGGCGATCCCACCTTTGAAGAAGGGGGCAACCCGGTGGTGCAAAATCGTCTCATGGCCGCTGCCGACCCGGTACTGTGCGATACCTTTGGCTGTGCGCTCATGGGGATCCATCCAAAGGACGTGCCTTATCTCGCCTATGCGCGCGAAGTCGGCGCAGGCACTGATAGCCTGGAGGAAGCGCAGATTCACTATTTGCACAAAGACAGGGAACTGCCAGCAACAAAAGCCGATGACCAGGTTTCACAACTGGCTCAGCGCGTGGAGGAAATGGAGTCCTGCAGCGCCTGCTATGGCTATCTGATTCCTGCGCTTCACCGGCTGCAGAATGAGGGGCTGTTGGAGCAGCTAAAGGAAAAAGTGTGCATCGGCCAGGGATATCGCGGCGTGACTGGAACGCTGGGCATCGGGAATTGCACGAAAAAGTTTGCCTGCCATTTGCCCGGCTGCCCACCGACAGAAGCGCAGATTTATGAATTTCTGAAAGCCTATATCCAAAATTGCCGGAACCATTGACGAAGGGCAGGCAAATTCAAAACGAAGCATCAGACAATCCCAAACAATCCCAAACGGGATGTGCAAGGGCACCAGCCTGAGCCTTGGACGAAGCATCAGACAATCCCAAACAATCCCAAACGGGATGCGCAAGGGCACCGGCCTGGGCTTTGGACGAAGCATCAGACAATCCCAAACAATCCCAAACGGGATGCGCAAGGGCACCGGCCTGGGCTTTGGACGAAGCATCAGACAATCCCAAACAATCCCAAACGGAACTGGGCCGAAAGCCGGACACTTAAAGGCAAGGCTTTCCAAGGCTCGCCTGGCTGGATGTCTAAACGCAAGGCCTTCCAAAGCTTGCCCGGCTGGACGTCTAAAGGCAAGGCTTTCCAAGGTTTCCCTGACTGGACGTCTAAAGGCAAGGCTTTCCAAGGTTTGCCTTGCTAGACATCTAAACGCAGAGCGTGCCGATATCCGCTTGCGGCCTCATCGCAAAACCTGCTCCCACCGACTGACAAACCGCTGCAAGGAAAAGCGTTCATTGCCGCTGGCGCAGTTCTCCGACATCTGCCGCCGCAAACCGGGATTCTGAATCAGGCTTCGGATTCGCATGGCAAAGGTCTCCACGTCAAAAGGTTCGACCAAATATCCCGTCACGCCATCCTCTATGATCTCTGCGCCGTTAAACACGTCAAAGCTGATGCAGGGAAGCTGGCAGCTCCTGGCTTCCAGCAAGCTCATGGGATATCCTTCCATCCTGGAAGGCATCACCAGAAAAGCGGCGCGCCGCATGTACTCCATGACGTTGGCAACCTGGCCTTCCAAAATCAACTGCCGCTCCAATCCCTGTTCCTGCGCCACCGTCTGCAGCGTCTCCTTCTCCACCCCATCGCCCAGCAGATACCATTTCCAGTCCGGATGTTCCCGCAAAACGGATGGCGCAAGCCGTGCGATCAAATCCGTTCCTTTTTCCTTCACCAGGTACCCAACCGTGATGATCATCTTTTCCTTCCCATGCATCATCTCCGGCGGTTCGGACGTTTCCGGCGATTTCAACGGTTCGGGCGTTCCCGGCGATTTCGGCGGTTCGGGCGTTCCCGGCGATTTCGGCGGTTCAGGCGTTCCGGTATTCCCAGCGGCTCTCGGCGGTTCCGGCGTTGGCATGGGGTTGCCAATGACGGTGATCCGTTTTTTTCGATGGGTCTTTTCCTGTATGCAGCGTTTGTTTTTCTCCGTGAGCGTCACCATATCATCGGCCCACTTTGCCGACATGCGCAAAATCCATCGGCGGTACCAGACGCTCTGCTCAAAGCGAAAATGGAAATGCTGCCAGGACACCAGCCGATGGCTCAACCCCACCGAAGCCGGAATCGACAAGGCATCCAGCACGATATCGACATCGACCAAAACATCGAAGCGCTGTTTTTTTAAAAAGGCGCGAAGCCTGGGAACCAAAGAAACGTAGCCAATCCCCGGCTTGATCCAACTGCGGTTCCTTGCCAAAACATGCCTGTCGATCCCATCATCCAATCCAAAGAACGCATTGGGGCTCTGCTCCATGATGCTCAAAAAAGTAACCTGATACCCGGTTTTTTTGTGCAATTCATTCGCAAGAATGGTGGAAACCCGTTCGGTCCCGCCGCATCGCGTAATGTCCCCGGAAAAAAAACAAATTTTTTTGTCACCCATCGTTTCAGCCTCAATGTGAACCTGCGGAGCCTGATGCATGTCATCGCTTCGCTGTTTCACGAAGCGATTCTCCTGCGGCAAACCCTTCCCTTTAGACCCTCAACCCATCGCTCCCCAGGCTGTCCGAAAACACATCCTTCTGACGGTTCCATAGGTTCATGCCGCCGCTTTCTTCGCCAGCCAATGCAGTATGCGGCATCCCGCATCTTTATCCGCTCTGAACCTGGC
>CAZVBL010000045.1:15614-17112 GCA_964625475.1 uncultured Zhenpiania sp.
CAGTATGCGGCATCCCGCATCTTTATCCGCTCTGAACCTGGCGGCAGCGGCAGCTTTTCCGCTGGCAGTTCAGTATGCGGCATCCCGCATCTTTGCCCTTTGCCCGCTCTGAACCGCCTTTTCGGACAGACCCCGTGGAACTCGCCTAATCCTTCAAATCCATGTATACCATATACCAACGAGCCGGGGATTGTCAATTCTTATTTCCCCGAAAAGCCGCCTGCCCAGACCGTCCGAAGCGTCCGAACATGCATCACTGCTTTTTCGGACGGCTTCCCCCCTGCCTGCCCTCCTTCCCAGAGAAGCTTCGCAAATTGACACCAGGCCTTTTTTTCATTATAATGGGTTTGAACATGTGGGAAAGGGCAAAGGAACGGCGAAGGGACATGGGAGAACGAAACAACCAGGAATTTCCATTGGTCAGCGTCATCATACCGGTTTACAATGCTGCGCACTACCTGCCCCGCTGCCTGGATTCCGTCCTTGCGCAGACCTATCAAAATCTGGAAGTGATCGCAGTGGACGATGGATCCACGGACGACAGCGCAAACATCCTGAAAACATACGCAGACAAGGATGAACGCATCCATCTGCTGCGCCACAGCGAGAACAAAGGACAGGCTGCAGCGCGGAACCTGGCGCTGGACGCAGCCAGCGGCGCATGGATCGCCTTTGTGGACAGCGATGACATGTGCCAGCCAGCCATGATCCAGACCTTGCTGGAAAAGGCGCGCTCTGCACAGGCGCAAGTATGCTGGGGAGCGCATTTCCTCCACGATGAAGCGCGCGGCATCACGATCCTGGAGCATCGGAAGCCGGGCATTTACAGGGGAAAGGCCGTGCTGGACTGGTATTTCAAGGAGGCAGAAAGCCACCCGTATTTGTGTGTGGGGATTTATCGAACGGAAATTTTCTACGGACTGCGCTTCCCCGAAGGGAGAATTTACGAGGACACTTACCTGGTTCCGAGAATCCTGGAAAGAGCCGAAGCCTGCGTCTGCATCGATGTTCCCATCTATCATTACTACCAGAGAACGCACGGCACATGCGGCGGCAGCACCATGGACAAGCAAATGGATCTCTTTTGGGTGCAGGCTGCAACCATCGATTTCGTGACCCAACGCCACCCCGCATACATTGGATATGCCCAAAAACACAGGCTGGAGCTGTGCTGCATCTTGCTGGGCATGATCGATCGGGCAGGGCGCAGGCGATATGCGGCGTACTGGCAGCAGGTGACCGCAGCCTTTGCAGATGCCAGCGGCAAAATGCAGGGCGGAACCTTTTACCATCGGGCGGCCAGCCTGCTGTTCCGTATGTCCCCGATCCTGTTCGCAAAGGTCTATCGACTCCATGGATTCCTGAAAGGCCGCCTGCGCAATCACATACACGGCAAACCAGCAGAGCGTTCCCAAATCAACCAGGCGGAAAACGCGATGCTGGCCGCAACCCATGCGACCCAAAAAGACAGAAAGGATTGCCGAACATGAAGTTCCAA
>CAZVBL010000045.1:17212-19906 GCA_964625475.1 uncultured Zhenpiania sp.
GATGCTGGGCAGCGATTTGGAAAAAAGGCTGGATTGGATTTGGGTGATGCGCAACGTTGAAGACCTGCTCGCAGACACAGCGCCGGAATGCGTGGCGGAAATGCAGAGCTACCTTCTCTCCATCTGCTGCCATCTCATGGATCATGCCGCAGCCCTCGGCATCGAGGAACACGCCGCGGCCTGGAAGCAAATCGTGGCCGCTTTTTCCGACACAAGGGACAGGATGAAGCGAAAAAAACTGTATGAAAAGGTGGAGGTTCTCCTGTTTGACATCTCTCCGTTCCTCCTGGTGAAAGCCAGAAGGCTGTATCGGTCGTTGATGGATCCCCTGCACAACCGCATGCACCGCAAACCAGCATAGCGTTCCCGCAACAAGGCCGCTACCGCTACTTTACCTTCTTCATGGCAGCCTTGCTATACGCACCGTACAGCTTTTTACTGCCGACTTTTTTGTACGCACGGACTTTCACATAATACGTTTTTTGACGCTTCAGCTTTTTGACGGTCTTGCTGGTAGCCTTGGCTTTGTTGACAAGGACAGTTTTTTTGTCCTTTGTGAATGTTTTGTTCCCGGCGTACGCAATCTGGTATCCGCTGGCTCCGCTGGCCTTCTTCCATTTCACGGTCAAACGCCCGGCCTTCTTGGACGCCGCCTTGACCCCTTTCACTTTGCCCGGGGTCACCTTCAGGGTTATGGTCTTTTGCGCAGCCGCATATTGGCTCGTTTCCGATGCTTTGATGGTGATGCCCACGCTGCCTGTCGCCTTGATGGTCACAAGGCCGCTGTTTTTGTCCACTTTCGCAATCTTGCTGTTGCTGGATTGATAGGACAAGGTTCCATCGCCGTTGGTGGTCGCCTCCAATTTGAAGGGTTTTGTGCCGTATGCCTTTTTCACGCTAGAGGCAGCGATCGTCTGTGCCTTTTTTTCGCCGCCATTCGTCCCAGTCGAAGGATCGCCGTTTGCCCCAGTCGAGGGATCGCCATTCGTTCCTGTCGAGGGATCGCCGTTCGTCCCAGTCGAAGAACCGCCATTCGTCCCAGTCGAAGAACCGCCACTCGGACTGGTAAGGCCGTACTTTTTGGCGTACGTCTCCGCATAGGAGCCCGTTGAATACGTCAAGTAAAATCCTGTCTTACAGTTGGAAAATGCGTTCTCACCAATCGAGCCCACCGACTCTGGCACACCCAGAGAGGCCAGGGTGCTACAGCCGTTAAACGCATTGTCTCCGATGCTCGTAACGCCTTCCGAGATGATGACGGACGTAAGTGCCTTACAATCCTGGAACGAGGAATCCCCGATGCTCGTAACGCCACTCGGGATGGTGATTTCCGTCAGACCCGTGTCCTGGAATGCGGAAGCCCCGATGCTCGTAACGCTATTCGTGGTGATGATGACGGACGTAAGTTTCTTACAACCCTGGAAGGTGGAAGCTGCGATCTCCGTAAGCTTATCGGGCAGCGTCAACCCTACGGCTTCCTCGTTGACTGAGGGATCGTCCGATGTCTTCCAACTCCCCGTCAAATTGCTGCACCCGGCAAACGCAGATACTCCGATTGATGTGCACTCTGATGGGTAAGCAAACGTAACATATGCTATGTTCTTGCATCCTTCAAATGCGGAAGCCCCGATACTTGTAAGGCTAGATGGAAAAGACAGGTTCCATAAGTCTGGTGCCACCTGCTCCTCGTTAACACTATCGTATTGATAAGTGCCCCTTAGTCCTTCGCACCCGGCAAACGCCTTTTCCCCGATTTTCCCCAGACCCGGTAACACCTTACCACTTGAGTCTGTGCCCGGGAATGGGAATATCACCCATTGCAACGCTGTGGCATTTTGTTTAATTGCTTCGACTACTTTTTCGTATTCCGTACTATTTTGATTCAATATCTCATGTATATCGGCTTTCAAACTGTTAGTAGTAGTATCATTGTTCAATTCGTTCACCAATGCCGTGCCATTGATATAGGCGCCCGTTCCTATGTGGTATGAACTGTAATTCGTTGCTTCGGTTTTCGTCACTGCCGTGCCAGCAAACGCATAATCTCCAATCGCGCCAGCCGTTCCTAAAGTTGCTGTTTTTAAACTCGTGCAACATAAAAATGCACCATACTCTATCTCGGTTACGGTGTCCTTCAGCTCGGCTGTTTTAAGGCTTGTGCATCCAGCGAACGCTTCCTTACCTATGTCTATGCTGCCGCCTGAATTAAGACTGCCACCTAGCATAATTTCTGCCAAATTAGCGCATCCAGCGAATGCCCTCTCCCCTATTTTGACGTGACAACCTGTGTCAAAAGATGTGCCATCGAAACTTTTTAAGTCCGAACAGCGCTGAAAGCTCTCTTTGCCTATAGCTGTAATGCGATAATAGTCTTTATCTTCACCTTCATCTTCACCTATTGGAAAAGAAACACCTTGGGGGATCTTAAGAGCAAAAGGCTCCGAGTCAGATAAACCTGGAACCCATTTCCCTCTTGTTATTGTCATCTCGCTGTTGTCTGTAATCTCATAGTATATCTTCCATGATCCTCCGTTAGAGTTCGGGCTTGCGCTTGCCGTTACATCCCAGTCTGCATTATTCAAATAAAAATAGTTCGTTTCCCCTGTCTCATCATCAGCCCACACCTTCTCCGTTTGGCTGATCGCAACCCACAGGAATGCCATGGCAAACAGCGCCAGGAGCATCACCCTCATA
>CAZVBL010000046.1:0-16061 GCA_964625475.1 uncultured Zhenpiania sp.
AGTTTTACTGCTCCATACTGACGGAATTCGCAGGGAGCGGACGCGACAGGAAGCTAAAGGAGGCATACCATGCCGATGACTGGGATGCCTATAAAATCGAAATCCACTCTCTCAAAAGCACCGCTAAAATGCTTGGCCTCACGGAACTGTCGGAGGAATGCGCACAGCTGGAGCAGGCTACGAAAAAAGGCAACATCGCTTATATTTCAGAGAACCACGCAGATGTCATAGAGCATTACCGCAGGGTGACCGAAAAGCTCATGAGGCTTCGATCCCACCAGCTTCATTGACGGCATCATCCCTTCCACCCATGTACGGATAGAGCAAAAGGGGCTGGACAAGACAGACGTGAATATATAAGCCATATTGGATGTGCAGAGGAATGTAAGAAACATTTTTTGGCGCTTGCAGTGCGCAACGGTTATGGTACTTACAAAGAAACCGTATTGCTCAGTGGCGGTGCAGCATGGATACGGAACCTTAAAGAGGAATTCGTTCCTGATGCACAGCAGATATTGGATTTTTTCCACCTTTGTGAAAATACGTATCGTTTTGCAAAAACAATTTATAAGGCTGACGAGGAAGATCTGGTAAACCATGGGCCAGGAATCCCTGCAATAAAAGTCTGTCACCTCTACAGAGTGGTAATTCTTTCGCTATCCGGAATCGACCATGTGCAGTACCAACCAGTCATCGTAAAATCCGTAGGACAATGGAACGCTTGGAATCATGTACGAAGCAATTTCATAAATGTGATAAAATAAGAAACAGACCATGGAGGAGCATTTCTACTCTTACATAGTCTGTTTCCATTGTCCCGCTTGAAGGGTGTCGGTTGAAATTTACTTGTTTTCGTAAATCCCTAAGTTGCACCCGCTTTCGAACTGCGGTTATTTTTTTAACCACAAAGGTTCGCCGTTTTTATCGGTTTCCTCTTGATGTCATGATTGTAATGCGAAACGCCTCTGGAACACAGGCGATATTTTTTATTTCCAAAGATCCGTATTGTGGATGCCCACCTTTTCCGCCTTGAACACCGGATCCAACCCCTGGGCTTTCTGCTCTTCATAATCCTTCAACACGCGAATCGCAATTCCGCCCAGCAGGACAATGGCGATGATATTGACCGTGGCCATGCAGCCCATGATGACATCCGCCAGATTCCATGCGGTCGTCAGGTCGTTTTGCGCGCCGAAGAACACCATCAGCGCCGCCAGCGTGCGGAACACTTGCAAAAACACTTTGTTTTCGCTGATAAATTTGATATTGGATTCCGCATAAAAATAGTTTCCGATGAGAGACGTAAAAGCAAACAGGCAAATCGCCACCGTGATGAAGTGGATGCCCGCTTCCCCAAACACAGCGGCCACGGACTGCTGCACGAGGGGGATCCCATTGAGATCGCCGCCAACCGTATACTGGTCAGTCAGCAGGACGACAAAAGCCGTGGTGGAGCAAATCATCAACGTGTCGATGAATACGGACAGCACTTGAACCAGACCCTGCTTTGCCGGATGGCTCACATCCGCCGCAGCTGCTGCGTTCGGTGCGGAACCCATGCCAGCTTCATTGGAAAAGAGCCCCCTCTTGATACCCATCACCACGCAGGAACCTGCAAATCCGCCAAAAATGGAATCCCAGTCAAAGGCAGACTGGACGACCACCTTTATGGCATGAGGCAATTCGCCGATATTGATGAAGAAAATCAAGAGTCCCACGATAATGTACATTCCTGCCATAATCGGCACGAGAATCGAGGAAACCCGGCTGATTTTATCGGTGCCGCCAAAGAAGAGAACAGCTGCGCTGACGCACAGGATGATGCCAATGATCAGCGGAACGTTGGAATTTTGAAAATCATCGACATAGTATTCAAAAGCAGACGAAATATTGTATGCCTGCAGCCCGTTGAATCCAAAGGCAAACGTGAGAATCAGCAGGATGGAAAAAATGATTCCCAGCCACCGCGCGCCCAAAGCCCGCTGGATATAATAAGCTGGTCCGCCCTTAAAGATTTTCCCGTCTCTCTCCTTGTAAACCTGCGCCAGGGTGCTTTCGATAAAAGCGGAAGCACCGCCTATGACCGCCATGATCCACATCCAGAGCAACGCCCCCGGGCCTCCCGAAACAATGGCCGTAGCCACGCCTGCAATGTTGCCCGTGCCCACCCTGGATGCGGTGGCAACCATCAAGGCCTGGAAGGATGACATGCTCCCTTCTTCGCTGCCCTTTTCCCGCACCACGCGAAAAGCGTCCGGAAACAGCCGAACCTGCACGAACCTTGTCCTGATCGTAAAGTACAAACCCACTGCAATGAGTACGATGATGAGAAACTTGCTGTACAAAAAGTCATTCACCACGGTAAGCTCATTCGTAAAAAAATCCATCTCTTGTGCTCCTTTCCAGGGAACTGCCCGCCGATCACTGACATATCTTTCCTGCCTGCGTTCCAACGTTGCCCCCGGTTCCTTTGTCGATTCGTTCTCGCCGCCGATGCGAGTTATTTTCCTCAGTTTCTAAATTTCTCTTTCCTATCCGGTTTTTTTCTTTTATAATGTCTTTATCGGGGCTTTCCCATATGTTCTTTTACTTTACCATAACAATGCATTGCAAGTAAAGCTTTTATCTGATATTAAGGAGTGAATTAATATGTCTGGATTTCATTTGAAAAAGCTGCAAAACGGCAGCGACATTCGGGGGATTGCCCTGACAGGCGTTCCCGGCGAACTTCCCAACCTGACCGACACGGAGGCTGAACGCCTGGCAAAGGGATATTTGCTGTGGCTACGGGACAAATCCGGGAAAAAGGCCGAAGAACTGAAAATCGCCATTGGCAGGGATCCGAGAATGTCCGGCCAACACCTGAAACGGGGTCTCATCATGGGCATGGGCGGCTACGGCGTGACTTTGCTGGATTGCGGTCTCGCCTCCACCCCGGCCATGTTCATGTCCACGATTTTCCCGGAATACCGATGCGATGGCGCAATCATGATTACCGCCAGCCATCTGCCTTACAATCGCAATGGCTTCAAATTTTTTGACAGGGACGGCGGCCTTGACAAGCAGGATATTGCCCAAATCATCGAATTTGCCGAGTCCGATGAAAAACTGGGAGCATTGGGCGAACCCGATGCCAGCAGGCTGGTTCGGGACATGGGAAAAAACGTCTATCCTTCCCAGGAGGCGGATTTGATGGAAACCTACTGCGCCCACCTTCGCAGCCTCATTCAGAAGGGCGTATCCCATCCGACCTTTTATGACAAGCCTCTCACAGGCCTGAAAATCGTTGTGGATGCCGGGAACGGAAGCGGCGGGTTTTATGCGAAGAAAGTCCTTGCGCCCCTGGGAGCGGACATCAGCGGCAGCCAGTTTCTTTCGCCCGATGGAACTTTCCCCCATCACCAGCCCAACCCGGAGGATCGGGAAGCCATGGAATCGGTGGCCATGAAAACCCTTTCGGAGGGCGCAGATTTGGGGCTCATCTTCGATACGGACGTAGATCGCTCCGCAGCCGTAGACCATCGGGGCAGGGAAATCGCCCGCAATGGCATCATCGCTTTGGCTGCGGCCTTGATTGCGCCGGAGCATCCTGGCAGTACCGTGGTCACCGACAGCATTACCAGCGATCCCTTGACGGTGTTTTTGGAACAGGAATTAGGCTTGCGGCATTTGCGCTTTCGCCGCGGCTACAAAAACGTCATCAACAAAGCGATCGCCTTGAACGAGTCCGGCGTTGACTGCCAGCTGGCAATTGAAACTTCCGGCCATGCGGCTCTGAAAGAAAATTATTTCCTCGATGACGGCGCATATCTTGCCGCAAAAATCGTCATCAAAACAGCCCTGCTTCATCTGCAGGGCAAAACGTTGGACAGCCTGATTGAACATTTAAAGCAACCTGCGGAAGCCCGGGAAGCCAGGATTCCAATTTTGGCTCCTGGCTTCAGCGAGTACGGCGACAAAATCCTGGATGCCCTGAAAGAATTTGCGGAAAAACAAGCTGACATGACCGTGGTATCCCCCAATTACGAAGGAGTCCGGATCGCCTTTGAGGACGGTTGGTGCCTGCTGCGAAAGTCCCTGCATGACCCACTCCTGCCCCTGAATGTGGAATCGGAAAAGCAAGGCGGCTGTAAAGAAATCAGGGATAAAATGAAACAATTTTTACAGGAGTATGAGTTGCTGGATCTTTCTCCGTTGGATAAGATTTGAGGCGAACCAACGATTCATATGATACAAGGAGTAAATGCAATGTTGAGATTTGTAACCTGCGGACAGATGAAAATCCTTGAAAAACGAGCCGATGCAGCGGGTCTGTCCTACTATCAGATGATGGAAAATGCCGGAACCGCAGCGGCAGAAATCATCTGCAAACGGGCTTCTTGCCAAATCGATGGCGCCAAGGTCCTCCTGTTTTGCGGGAAGGGCAACAACGGCGGCGATGGTTTCGTGGTTGCCCGAAAGCTGTCAGAGCAAGGCGCAGCCATAACGCTGGTTCTCGTAGACGGCATGCCCGTTTCCAAAGATGCCATCACCAATTTTGACCTGGTTCGTCCATGCGCCTGCGTCATTGACATGACGAAAACGAGGATGCCCTTCGTGGAAATCAAAGGCAGGCAGGACATCATCATCGATGCCATTTACGGGACAGGGTTTCACGGACAGCTCAATCCCTGCGCCATGCGAGCCGCAGCCTTTATCAACCAATTTCGGGGGAAAACGCAGATCGGCGCACTGGATATTCCTTCCGGGCTTGGCGGCGATGCGACCAAGCAATCGCAGATCGATTCAAATGCGGTAAAGGCCGATTATACCATCACGTTCCATAACAAAAAGCCGGTGCATCTCCAGCCCTTTGCCAAAGCCTATTGTGGGGAAGTTTTGGTTGCAGACATTGGAATCGATGAGGAGGCTTTGCTGGGATAAAGACACGGAAGACTGATGAAAAACTCCAATTTCCAGCCAGAAACGGAAGGAAACATGGAAGCAAAAATCCGCACAAGAGCAACGGCGGCAACGGCTTTTTTACTTTGAAAACCCACAATAAGATCCATTGGGCGATGAAACGATCCATGCGCATGCTGATGAAAAAAAATTCTGGCAGCAAAAAACGCAACCTGAAAGGTTTGCCCTCTACTGACAGCCAGGTTCCCCAGGTTCTTCCTTCCCAGCCAGCCGATAAATGGCCTCCGCATAAATCTTCGCCATTTTCACCAGACTGTCCACAGCCAGGCATTCATTTTTTTGGTGTTCTAGTTCCGGCTCCCCTGGAAACCTGGCGCCGAAAGCAACGGCGTTTTTCACGGCTCTGGCGTAGGTTCCGCCGCCGATGACCAGCGGCTTGCTTTCCACATCGCCTGTATGCTTTTTGTAGACATCCATGAGGGTCGCAATCATGGGGTCATCAGCGGGAATGAAGAGGGGCTTTTCGTGTTTTCCCTTCACGATGCCCATGTCGTAACGATCTACGGCTGGCATGAGGCTGTCATAAACCTGCCCTGCCTCTGCCGTCACCGGATATCGAATATTGACGGTGAGCGATGCGACTTCGCCATCGATATGCGCCATGCCTACGTTCAGAATCAGACTCCCGGATTCCGCATCGGAACATCCGCAGCCCAAAGCCCGGCCATTTAGCTCATAGCCAATGGAAGTGTTGTAAAACTCGATAAAATCGCTCACATCATCGGATGCAAAGTTCAGGGTCCCCAGGAATTCCATCATCATGGAAATAGCGTTCACCCCGTCTTCCGGCCTGGCTCCATGGGCGGAAACGCCCGCCGTGGTTATTTCCAGGCTTTTCCCAATGCCTTTGCAACTGATGTTCGCTTCATGCTCCTTCTGAAAAAGCTTTGCCTTTTGTCGAATCGCATCATAGCCAGTCCCTGTCGTATCCCTTATGACTGCCCTTGCGTAGTCTGCAACCATATTTGCCGCATTGCCGCCCTTTAGGCTTCGCAGTTCCAATCCTTTTTCCGTAACCGGCGCAAGTTTTTTCACGATATCAAAGACGAGGATGCCCATTTCTCCATGAATGGCGGGGAAATCGCCGTCCGGTGTAAAGCCGTAGTCAGGAGCGGACACCTTGGACAAATAGCGAGCCATGCCCGCCCAGTCCGTTTCCTCGTCCAGTCCCAGGATCATCCGTACCGTATCCCGCAAAGATGCGCCGCTTTCCTTGACCGCTTTCATGGCATAATAGGCAGCCATCGCAGGGCCTTTGTCGTCCAGGGCGCCCCTTCCGTAAATTTTCCCATCTTTGATTGTGCCGCCGTAGGGGTCTTCCTCCCAGCCGCTGCCCTCTGGCACTACATCCAGATGAACCAGGATGCCCATGACTCTTGCGTCTTCGCCCGGAAGCTCCAGATGCCCGCCGTAATCATCCACGTTTTTCGTAACGAACCCATCTGCCTGCGCCTGTTCCAAAACATGGTGGAACGCTTTGTTGACCCCTGCGCCAAAGGGAGGATTGCTGTCCGGCCCTTCCGCAATGCTTTTTATCGCAATCAGTTCCTGCAAATCCCGGAGCATGGCAGCTTTGTTGTCATCGATATATTCAATGATGGAATCCAAGTGTTTCATTTGCTTCCTCCCTCGCCTGCTTTGCCCTGGACAAATGCCCGGAGACCGCCAAGGCTTCGTTTTCTTTTAGCTTTTTGTCCAAAGGAACGATTTCGTAGACCGTCTTGCCGCCCGAATAGTATCGATCTAACCAGGTGGGCGTGCCGCCCATGGCCACTTCCGTTACGCCGCTTTCCTCTGAATATGTAAGGTCAACCCTGGCGATCAACCCTTGTTCCGTGCGGCGGTTGCCCAGGGTTTCCGTCCTCTGGTTGGAAAGGAAATTTCCTAAGCTGTAAAAGACCGGAACTTTTTTCTCTGAAATTTGTTCTGCCTTCGCCTCTACGTCCGTCTTTGTCCCTGTTCCTGCCTGTGCCTGGCTTTCGTCAGTCTTTTCTGAATCTATTTCGCTGGAGTTCATTCCCTGAAAGGCGCTGTCCTCTGAAATGGTTTTTTCCCCTGTCGCTTCTGCGCTTGAAACAGTCGGGATCAAATACTCGGTTTCCTGCAAAACGTGAGGATGGGAGGCAAAGATGATGTCCGCACCCATGTCCGCCGTAGCCTGAGCCAGCTCCTTTTGATGTTCGTTTGCCGCAGTCTGGTATTCTTCTCCCCAATGGTAATAGACGATGAGCACCTGTGCGCCTGCGGTTCTCGCCCCATCCATGGCGGCTTTTATCGTTGCCTTGTCCTCTTCCAAGGTGTCAAAGTGAAAAGAATTGATGCGCTTTGCGATTTCATCCGAAACGATGCTGCCATTGATGGACACCGCCCCTTGGCCGGAACCCGTTTCATAGGTAAACGCAACGATTCCCACCTTGATGCCTTTCACTTCCTCGATGGCAAAGCGAGCCTCATTCGCGTTCTCCACGCTGCCTGTCACCGCCAAGCCTTTTTTCTCCAGAACTCGCTGGGTTTTCAGAATGCCGTCCAGGCCTTTGTCCGCCACATGGTTGTTGGCCGTGATTCCCACATCGAATCCCGTTTCCTGGAGTGCGTTCGCAAGGGCATTCGGCGAACTGAAAGTCGGATATCCGGAGTAGGGCTTTCCGGCAAAGGTGGTTTCCACGTTGCACAAGGCCAAATCCGCTTCTTCGATATACGGTTTCACATATGCGAAGATGTTATGAAAATCGTATGCGTCCTTTGCAGAATCGTACTGCGCCAAAAGCTGCGGTTCGTGAGCCATGACATCGCCTACGCAGACGATGGAAAGCTCCGTTTCCTCAGGCGGTTCTTTTTGGGATGCGCTGACAGCATTGGATGCAGGTTCTTCACCCGCTCCATCGGACTGGCCTGCCGCTGTAAAAAGAACGGCCAGCCCCGGAATGACCAGGACCAGCCCCAGGATGACAACGATCGCTATTTTTTCCGCTCCAAATTTTTTTCCTATCATCCCAACCCATCACCCATCCATATCCATCGCCCATCCATTGAGCATGTCGGCGCACAAACGTTACTGGACGGCTTCTACGCCCTGAATTTCCGGATAGCTTTCTTTCAAAATTCGTTCTATGATGCCTTTGATGGTCATCTGCGCTCCCGGGCATCCCGCGCAATGTCCCTGCAATTTGACCTTCACGATATTTTCATCCGTGTATTCAACAAATTCAATATCCCCACCGTCCCTCTGCAGGAAAGGCCGAATCTGATCCAAACCTTCTTTAATCTTCTGTTCCATTTTTCTTCTCCTTTTCTTTTTTGTTTTTGCCCTTATTGTCCGATTTTTCTTTTTTTTGAGTTGATTTCGTTTTCTCCGACTGCTGCGCCGATTTCGTCTCATACGGCTCAATGGTGCAAATTGGACTTATTTTTTGGTTGATCATGGTATTTATAACAACGGATTTTTGTGGATCTCCGTAATTATCAAAGGTGATGTCCCCGGACGCTCCCTGAAAATTTTTCGTGGTCGCCAACGCATCCCGAATCTGGCTCCCGCTGGCTCCATCCCCTGCCTCCTCTATGGCCTGCAGCGTCACAAGATAAGCATCGAACCCCAGTGCTGTAGCGGCAGCCAACGTTTCTTCCTCGCCATATTTTTTGGCATATGCATCGGAAAGTTCCCGAGATGTGGCCGTGACCGCCTCGTCCTCTGTATACAGCGTAGAAAAGGCGATGTTTCCCGAAACATATTTCCCGGCGTCCTTTATGAACTCATCTTCAGCCCAGCCGTTTGAACCCAGGAACGTGACCTGGCTGATTCCCATTTCGCTGGCCTGCTTTAAGATGTTTGCCGAATCTCCCGCATCCCCGACCAGAAACACTGTGCCGATTCCGGAACTGGCAATCGCCTGGAGCTGCTGGGAAAAATCTTCGTCCTTCGGCGTGAATTTCTGATAAACCGCAATGGCATCCGAATCCCCGGTCAATTCCGTCATTTTTTCTTTAAAAGTGCTAGCCATGGCCATGGCCTGGTCATCGCCCTCCGGGAGCATAATCCCCGCATTGGTCTGCTGTAAATGCTCTACCACATACCTGGCCAGGGCAACGGCTTGATAAGTGTCCACAAAACAAACCCGAAAGTAATAGGGATGGTTCTTCGTAACCAGCGGATTCGTGTTGGTTATGGCGATCGCCGGCGTCTGGGCCGCTTCGATATGCCCATTGGCAACGAGGGAATAAATGCTGCCATAGCTGCCCAGGACGACCGATGGCTGCTTTTTCATCAAATCCGCCATGGCCGTTTCCGCCGCATCGATGTCGGATCGATTGTCCGCATAAACCAGTTCCACTTTTTTCCCCAGAACAGTGGGGTACAGTTGGTTCGCCAGCTCGATTCCCTGCGTCTCCAGCTCACCTCCCTCCTTGTCCGCCCCACTCATGGGTTCGTACACGCCAATTCTTATGGTATCATCCTGCTGCGCATCTTTATTGATGAAAGCCTCTTTAAAATTATCAAATGTGGTGCATCCCGTGAAAGCCAACGAAAAAATGCCTGCCGCCAGGATGCCAACGATGATCCTTCTTTTTTTCTTCATACCCGCATTTCTGCTCCTCAAACCTCTTCTCCCAATAGTTTGGACATTTTGCGTCATACTATGAACTTCCTTTGAAAACAGAATCGAAGTTCATGATGCCGCAACTTTCCCCTAAAACCCCAACCGTGGCCGCAATTCAATGAACGCACCCTTGCGGCAACGCCGTTTCGTTTCGGTCGCTTGCGTTCATTATACCACGGCCTTCCTTTGAAAACCCAATCCTGGGCCGCGATTCAATGAACGCTTCCTTGCGGCAACGCCGTTTCGTTTCGGTCGGTTGCGTTCATTATACCGCCTTTTTCTGAAAAGGTAAAGTCTGGGTGAAAAAAAGGTTGTTTTATCCATATGAAAAGTGGTATAACTAATGTACGGCAAGGTCGCCGCCCGGCAATCGGTTTCGAGAGGTATGTGCATTGCCGGTACTCTGGAAATATCGGGATCGATATTTCCTGCAAAACCATATGATTTAGGAGGTAAAAAACTATGAAATGGACATGTTCAGTTTGCGGTTATACTTATGAAGGCCCGGAACCACCGGCACAATGCCCACAGTGCAAGGCTCCGGCAGAAAAATTCGTAAAGGCTCAGGAGGGCAAGAAGGAATGGGCTGACCAGCATGTCGTTGGCGTTGCCAAGGGCGTTGATCCTGAAATCATCGAAGGATTGAGGGAAAACTTCACAGGCGAATGTACGGAAGTCGGCATGTATCTGGCAATGGCAAGGGTTGCCCACAGAGAAGGCTATCCCGAAATTGGCCTCTACTGGGAAAAGGCTGCCTGGGAAGAAGCGGAGCACGCTTCCAAGTTTGCGGAACTGCTGGGCGAAGTCGTTACGGATTCCACGAAGAAGAATCTGGAAATGCGCGTTGATGCGGAAAACGGCGCTTGCGCTGGCAAGAAAGCCCTGGCCAAGAAGGCGAAAGACCAGAACCTGGATGCCATCCATGATACGGTTCACGAAATGGCAAAGGACGAGGCAAGGCACGGCTGCGCCTTTGAGGGTCTGCTGAACAGGTATTTTGGATAAGCCGGGTCGTTGAACCAGGCGAATCGAAGAAATGCCATTCTTAGGATTCCAGCATTCCAGTATGCACGCAATAGGACTGCCGATTCCACGGCAGATCTTTGCGCTACATCAAGCGGCAGTCCAAACCATGGCGATGGTGCTTGGCGAATGCGACCATTTCCTACATAAAACCCATGGCTGTTGCGTACGGCATATGAACAGAACGCGCCACCCTTTCCAAAAGTGGCGCGTTTTAGTTTCATCTGCGAAATCAATCGTTTCGCAGGCGATTCCATCTTTGGGCATAATGACCCCATCATTGCTTTTCTTATTTCAACGTTTTGGCAATCTTATCCATGCCTTTCACTTCGGCCTTGGAGTATGCTTTCACGTCTTTCAATGCCTGATCCAAAGCCTTCTGATAAACTTTGATGGCTCCAGCATAGTCGATGTCCGCATTGTCCTGTTCCGCTTGCCTTACCAGCTTGTAGGTGGTGTCGCCCACATAGTAAACCGGCACCATTTTGTCGGTTCCCCAGTAGCTCTTTTTCTTGCTCACCTTGTTGCTATCATACATGACTGCGATATCATCGGCCACCTTTTTGCTGAAAATGTAGTAGCCGTAATCATGGAGGGAATTGAGGTTGTACGCAATGTCAAGCGCACCGGAATCTTCATCCTCTGCATAGAGCGTTTCCTTTTCCAATCCTGCGATCACGCCTTGCAGCACTTCCACATTGGTGTTGATGTTTGGATGTCCGATGTAAACACCTATATCATCGGCTTTTAGATATTCTTCCTGCACCTGTTTGAAAGCTGCCAAGGTCTTTTTATTGAGCGCTTTTCCATCTTCCCTCAATTTTGCTATGTCCTCTTCCGATGCGCCATCTGCGATCGCTTTTTCGTAGCTGTCGTTCAGGTCGGCGATTTTCTGGTTATGAGCCTCAGCTGCCGTGCGCAGCGCATCGATGCCAGCCGCATAGCTTTCCGTATCAACGCCAGCCGCTTTGGCAACGTCCTCGTTCAAGTTGTTTTCCAGGTCATCGCAAGTACATGTCATATCCAGCTCCAGCGCAGGCATTTTGTCGATGTAAATTGCCATTGCACCGTACCAGTTCAGGTTTGATTTCATAGTGTCCTCATCCCAGGTATCCTTGTCATCCGAACTGGTGTGATACCTCTGTTTGGTGAACGTTTCATCTTCAAAGCCATTGATCATGTAGGGAACGCCATGCCACCTGTAGGATACACCGTCCTCCATGTTCGTTGCGTCCACTGCCTTGTCGCCGATAGTCACATCTCCGGATTTTACGATCAGCCCGGAATCCGCTACCATCTTTTCCACCAGGGTGCGAAATTCTGGAACCGACACGATTTGCAGTTTGTTTCCTTCCACTTGGAAGGCCGGAAGTTCGCAATTGAGCATGGCAATGGTTTTTCCGGACCACTGCGGGTTGGCATCGTGGATCATGCCCCATGCGCCTGTCGTCCAGTCGAACTGGGAGTCGGAGACGCCCCATTCTTCTGCACCGTGGGCAACGACTACAATGTCGTTTTCCGGCGTGTAGCCAGCGTCAATCATGGCTTTTGCGAGGGCAAAATCCAAAGCAACCGCTGTGCTGTCGTCCTGAAAACCATACCAGTACTTGTCATAGTGACCCGCAATCATGATCTGCTGGTCAGAAGATTTGCCTTTGATTTTCCCCACGACATTGTAAGTGGTACCTTTGCCCTCTTTCAGAACCGCATCCACCATCAGGTTGGCCTTGTTGTTTCCAGCCTTGATCGCTTCCTGGATTTCCTTGGCCTGGTTTGCGCTGATGGCTACGGTTGGAATCAGGTCATCGCAACAGATATCCTGCACATTGGCGGTATCATCGTTTAACTCTCCATAGCCGCCAGTGGAATAGCTGACAAGCGCTGCCGCACCTTCCTCGTAAGCCTGGCGAATGTAGCCGTCAATCCAGGATTCGTCCCACTGGTTCACGCCAGCCAGGACGATTTTGCCCTTTACGTCTTTTCCTTCGTAATCTGCTTCAAAGCCGGTTCCCACGTCAACGATTTCTTTGGAAATGCCTTTTTTGCCTGTCCCCGTGCATTGGTATGAGGCTGGCATCAGATCGATGTCCGTCCCCTCGATGGTCAGGCTGGAATCGTTGAACTGGAATTTGTCCACCGTTGTCCCAACCTTTTCCACATCCGTAAGGCCGATGCTTTTCATTTCTTCCATCAGGAAATCCGCAGTCTTGTGTTCCGCATCTGATCCAGAACTCCTCCAGCCCAGGTCATTGTCCCAGTACTGCTCATCGTAAGCCAGGGTCACGGCCAAGTCGTAAGCGTATTCCATATCCACTTTGTCCAGATAGGCCTTTACGTCATCCGCCATGGACAGGGTCGATGTGACCTCCGTGTTGGCCTCAGCCTTCTCCTCTGTTTGCTCCGCATCTCCGCTGCCGCAGGCGCTGAAGGTCATGATGACCAGCATGCATGCCGCAATGAAACATAGAAACTTTCTCCTGTTCATAAATACCTCCCTCATGTTTGATAAAATAGAAACAAATTGTCGTTATTATTATACGATGAAAGTAGTTGCAATTCAACATTTATTCTGAATAATGTCAATAACCCATCTTGCAAATGCATTTTGAAACCACAAGTCCAATTGGTGGTTTTTATTTTGGACTGGATGCGCCATCAGATGCAACTGATGGGGATCGAGCGGTTCCTTTCATCCAGGGGCATCACCATGGGCGACATGCAAACCACAGCTCCTTCGCCTGTTTCTTCTCCAAGGCTCCGCAGGACGCTGAAATTTTTTAACGCCTCTTTCCCCGGATCCGCATTTTTTTTGATTTCTACTGGATAGACCTTCCCATCGTCCAAAATGAGCAGGTCGATTTCCTTTCCATTGTTGTCGCGATAATAGCACAGCCTGCCCCTGGGATCGATTCCGCAGTTGGCATAGCTTTTCACGATTTCGGAAATCGCATAACACTCGAACATGGCTCCCGACATGGCTGACAGTTCCAAGGCTCTCGGATTGTTCCAAAGGCTGAGGTAACATGCCAGCCCCGTATCCATGAAGTACAGCTTTGGGCGTTTCACGATGCGTTTGATCGTGTTCCTTGCATAAGGCTGGAGCAGATATGCGATCCCCGATGATACCAGGATGGACAGCCAGCGTTCCGCTGTTTTGTTGTCAATGCCCACGTCCCTTCCCAAGTCGCTCAGGTTCACTTCCTGGCTGGTCCTGGCGGCAACGCAGGCCAGGAATCTCAGGAACTGCGTCTCATCCTTAATCGCAACCAAACTGCGTATGTCTCGCTCCAGATAAGTCTGCATGTATGAGCCGTAAAAATCTTCCGGCTGCAGTTCCGTATCCACGATAGCCTTGGGCATGCTTCCACGGTATATTTTTTCAAAGATTTCCGTGACAGTATCGTCCAGTTCCCGTTCGCTCACGCGATCCGGGCGAAACGCTTTTGATTCATATCCCAGGATTTCACTGCGGCTCAGGGAATACATCGTCAGGATCCCGGCTCTCCCTGCCAGGGATTCGCTGACCCCCTGCATCATGTGGAACGCCTGCGAACCTGTGAGGTAGTATTGTCCCGCCCTTTGGTTTCGGTCAATGCGAATCTTAATATAGGGCAGCAATTCCGGCGCATATTGGATTTCATCGATCACCACCGGCGTTTCATATTGCTGCAGAAAGAGTTCCGGGTCTGACTTGGCAAGCATGCGCAGCTTGGGATAATCCAAAGTGACATAGTTCATCTTTTGGTCGGAATTTTCTCGTATTTGTTGGAGCAAGGTCGTTTTTCCAACCTGCCTCGCACCACAAACCAGAACGACCGGGAAGTGCTTTGCCAAATAGGACAATCTTTTTTCAATGGTTCTATGAATATACATGTTATATTTCCTATACATTTTCAGAATTTAATTCTTAAAATGTATTATATAGCTGATTTTTCCGCTTGTCAATGGCAACCGTGATATTATGTTTGCTCTCGGGGACGATATCTGTACAGTTTCCGACAGGCTATTTCCCGCATATTTGCTTAATTTGAATTTGGTTTTCGGTCAAGACATGCTCCCGATCTGCCAGGGCAATGGCTAGCATGGTGATATTTTCCAGTTCTCGAATGTTCCCTGGAAATGCGTGTTTTTGCAGCTTCCCCATGACTCCTTTGGAGAGATGCTGGGCTTCTTTTCCGTATTTTTTGTTATGCTTGTCCAAAAAACTGCTGACGTGCAGCGGCAAATCGTCTAAACGTTCCCGAAGAGGTATTTTTGGCATTTGTTAATGCTGCCGCTCTATGATTCGCAGGTAGACTTTCACACAGAACCGATATATGAAATGAATCTGGAACGTTTCAGCAAAACACCACTTGTGCAGGAAAAGCTGCGTGCAACGAAAGCCCCGGTTGACAATGAGCGGAACGCATTCGTTTTTTGACGGAGCCGTGAAATTTCCCGGCAGAATCGTTGACATCTTTTTCCGCCATGCGTATAATACTGGAAAAGGGTGCGGCAACACCCAAATCACGAATTTCCCTGTCAACAGGGGAGACTGTCCAAAAACGCAATTTGGAGCAGACGTAACCACAAAATATGGAATTGGCGCACGAAGCAAACACCACTATGGTGCGCTTGAAGAGTCAGAAAGATGCGTTTTTCGGACAGCCGAGGAGCCGTAAAACCAGGCGTTTCTCCGCTGATGGCCAATGAGTGAGAGACTGTAAATTGGGGAGTGGAGCGGCTCACTCCTTTTTGTAATCCCAGGGAGGACAGCATGCAGAAAATACGAATCGCATTGTTTTTTTCTATCCTCATGACGCTCGGCCTGACAGGTTGCTATCTCACCCTGACGGAGCCAGAAGAGGTTGTCACCGATTTTTTCCAGGGGCTGGAAACAAAAGACGAAGATGCCCTGATTTTATACACGGAAAACGAGGACATCAACATGCTGCTTCACAGCAAGGGCAGCGAAAAAGAAATGGACGCCATGTACGAAAGCCTTTTCCGCAATTTTTCTTATCATATCCTGTCCACGCAAAAAAACGAGGAAGAAACGGCGGCCACCGTGGAGGTGGAAATTACCAACGCCGATTTCAGCAAAGCCCTGAAGCGTTACCAGGACAAGGCCTATCAATATATGTCAGACCACCTATATTCTGACGACATGAACAAGAAAAACCTGAACAAAAAATGCCTGTCCATTTATGTGGACCAGGTGGAAAAAATCGCAAAGAAAGCGGAAAAAGCACAGGATAGCGGCAAGAATGCGCTGCAAAGCCAGACCGTCACAATCGATCTGACAAAAAACGATAATTACAGCTGGGACATGGATCTAACCGAGGAAATGATGGAGACCATCCTGGGCGGTTTGATCATCCCGTTATAGAACTGAAAACGCAGATAAGGCGTTGCCGCCTCAGGCGAAAGACGGCAAAACTGCGAATCCATCACAATTGCTTTGGCTACACGTCATTTCGATTGCGTCCATTGCGCAAACGA
>CAZVBL010000046.1:16161-19717 GCA_964625475.1 uncultured Zhenpiania sp.
CATTTCGATTGCGTCCATTGCGCAAACGATAGGAGCAAAGGAGAACGAGACTATGGAAACCGCAACCGCAACTGCAACTGCAATCAAACGCACAAAAAAACGGCGAAAAAAATCAAAGAAGGGGTTTTGGACACTGCTGGTTCTCGACCTCCTGCTCCTTGCGGTAATCTGCGATTCCGTATATCTGGGCTACTATGCCATCGGGGAATTTGTCCGCCGGGTGGACGCAAGGGAAGCCGCCGCAGTTCAAGCCATGTATCAGGAAGCCACGGAGGTGGACATCCCCAATGCCTTACGGAATTATACGGCGAAGCGGCTGACGAAACAGGAAACCATCCCCGCTTATTCCCTTTCCCAGATTTACGAGCTGGACTTGCGTAAGCCCAGCGGCGTGACCGCCGCCGATTTGAAGCTGGTTACGACCAAGGGGCTGGTGGGGCTGGAGGATGCCTTTGTCAATGCGGAGGAAAAATACGGGGTCAACTGCGTGTTCCTCATGTCCATCGCTTCTCTGGAAAGCGGCAAGGGAACCATGATGTTCCGCCCCAACAACATGTTCGGCTACGGAAAGACCGGCTTTTCCTCCAAGGCGGAGGGCATCAACGTAGTGGCAAAGGGGCTGTCCGCCCGTTACCTCAACCCTGCTGGTGGCCTTTACGGGGGCAGTCCAACGGTGAAGGGCGTAAACAAACGCTACGCCGCCAATCCCCAATGGTATGCCAAAGTGGGCAAATACATGGAATCCTACTATGCAGTCATCAGCCGCAGGCACCAGGAAGCGCTCAGCAAAATCGAATGAACCAAATGAACCGCCCTGCGGCAAAACAGTGAGGTACGTCCCTGTTCAGCGACTTTTTCTTTTTTACTTATATCTTTGCGGGCTTTGTCGGGCTGCTGGCGATTTTGCTGGCCACCTTCATTTCATTTCAAAATACACGGTAAAATGCCACATGCGCAACATCTTTGAAAAACTGGACGTTTCCACCAGGATGGGGCTGGTTCCTCTGGTTGGACAGGAGAACTGATCAAAACCCGCCCATTTCCTGCAGCAGCGCATGGATGGATGTTTCGTATCGTTCCATGGTTTCCAGCCAAAGGCGCAGGCATTTGCGCCCGGCAGGCGTGATGCTGTATAGCGTCCGCTTTTTTGCAGAAACGCCGGACGCATCCTTTTTTTCCAGGAATCCCTGCGATTCCATGGCTTTTGCATAGCGATAGATGCCCGTCATGTCGGGAGGCCGATCTCGATACATGGAATAATCCAGCAACCGCTGGCGAATTTGGTATGCGGTCAGGCATTCGTCCAGCAACAGGGAAAGGATCGCTGGCTGGACAAATCGATCCAGCGCAGCTCCCTTCCACGGACAAGGGGAAACGACTTCCTCCCAGGGATCGCCGCAGCAGCCGCCGTTTTCCGGGCAGACCTGATACCCCGCTTCGTCAAAGAGCCTTTTTGCCAGATCCGCAGTGAAATGATGCCACAGCTCTGTGGCAGGTTTGTCGTCCCTGGGGATTGCCCCCTTTTCGATGACTGTCACGTTGGCTCCCGCCGCAATGGCCTTGGGGGAAGCCGGATGCACGCAGATGTTGGGCACCGTATATCCCCCGGCAAGCCGCAGCACGGCCACCACATGAGCAATGCGATCCGCCCCAAGTTGTTTCGTATCCCCCAGGGGTGTCCCTTTGACGGGAACCCGCGCCATGACGCCGGAAATGAACACCCCATAGTCGATGGCACGCAAAAATTGTTCCGCAATTTCCTCGTTGGTGTGTTCTGGTCCCAGAGGCTCGATCAAATGCGTCAGCTTCAGCGGGGATTTCGCAATAGCGGATAAGGTTTTCATCCGATCTCTGGGGTCAAAAGCGGTGTCGATTCCCTCCCGCAGGCGAACGGCGTGATAAATGCCGTCAACGCCAAAGCGATACAGCTTGTTCGCCATGGGCAGGTCAAACTCCCCTACGTTGAGGATCAGTTCATACGTCCCTGGAACTTCCCTGCGAATCCTCGCCGTCAGCTTTGCCAGTTTATTCAAATCGTAAAACTCCGTGGTGCGCAGCACGATGTAATAGACCCCCGCATCTGCGTAATTGCGGACTTCCGCCAGGATTTCCCCTTCGGAGAGAGAAAGCTCTTCCTTGACGATGCCCCATTTTTCCCCGAAGGAACAAAAGGCGCAGTTCATGGGGCAAGCCGCAAAGTCGATGCCGATGGCTCCCCACAGGTAGGCCTTTTGGGACGTGACGATCTCTGCCGTCTTACCTGCAGCATGAACCAAATAGTCCATTTCTTCCGTGTCAGCCTTGATTTCCAACAGGGAAACGATGGTTTCCCGGTCGGGGACAACGCCAGCCAGCCCCTGCTTTTGAGTGCGGTCGATCAACGCTTGCACATGCTTGTCCATTACAAAATCTCGTCCAGGATGTCACAGGCATTGCAGGCCACCTTGGGACATTTTGTGGTCAAAAGGCCTTCTTCCTTGATTTTCGCCAGTTCTTCTTCCCTAGTCAAATCATAGCCTAGGATTTCCTTGCAAATCAAGCTGCCGTTCTGTGCGATAAATTCTTTTTCAAATTCCGCCTTTTTCGCCAGCATCTCGTTTTTCGTTTCCTCGTCACCCAATTCGCAATGGCCGTATTTCAGGCCGATTGCCATCAGCGCACCTGTCACGCAGCCGCAGGTTTCCCCGTTCCACATGCCGCCGCCAAAAGCTGCGGAAATTTTCCGTGCGGCATCTTTGTCAAAGTCCAGGATTTCTGCGCCATAGCCGAACAGCACCTGGGAGCAGTCGATTCCGCCTGCAAAACATTCCAATATTTTTTCTTCATTCATTTCTGTGACCATTTCGTTTTCTCCTCCTACTACAATATATTTATGGTTAATACCCCTTACAGCCAGTAAGGAATTACCCATCTTGTTGCTTAAGCTGTTAGAATGAGTATGGCAAGTGGTCTGGCCTCCACCTCCCAGGACTAATCTATAAAGTGTAGGGTTGGTACCCCAACAGCCAGGTGGGACTTTTCGTGTTGATGAGAAACGATTCATCGATAACCTGCAACACAGCAGTTATGCCCCACGTTCCTCAATATTTTCGTTACGGAAAAAGTATACCATAGTTATTGGATCTCGTCTAATACTTTGAAATTTTTTGCGAAATATGCGCCGAAAAATTTCATTTTGACAAGAACGGAAAGGTGATTGCTCATAGGCAAAAACCCGTGAAATCATCAACAGAAATCCTCAAAGGGATTAAGATTGCTGGAAATCAATTCCTATAAAATCAACGGTTTTCCCTTGTGAAACGGCAGGCTTTCACATATAATATATATTTAATGGAAAACCATGATTTTGAGCAGAAGGAAGTGTCCAGCATAGCAGCATTCGATACCACTGGGAATTTGGTGGCCTCCCCAAGGAACAGATCATCAATCTGCAAACTGTAACTTGGAGCAAAGAAAGCCGTAAAGCCTGTTGACACAGGTGAAAACTTTGAGAAGTGAAAGAGGAAACGGCTTGGCTTATGAAGATTATGCTGGACACCGACGTTTTGATTTCTGC
>CAZVBL010000047.1:0-1332 GCA_964625475.1 uncultured Zhenpiania sp.
CGCTGAAATGTTCAGCCGTGAACACCGCTTTGCTGTCCGTCACCGTCGTTGCGGCCACTTCTTCAGCTTCGCTGCCGTTCACATGGTATAGAGCCATCTCATCGCCGCTGACGTCCGTGCCGGAAATGGTGACCTTCACATCTTTGTCAGGCTGGATTTCCTCGCCCTCCGCAGTTTGGATCGTGATGTCGTAGGCCGCATAATCCACCAGCTCTTTTCCCTGGGCTTCCGCTGCGCTTTCCAGTGCGGATTTGACTGCCCCGGAGTTGGCTTTCACCGCTTTTGCCACAGAGCCTTCCGGCAATGCGCCCTCTGGGGCGGCGATGGTGATGGTCGTTCCATCCTCTGCCGTGGTTTCCAGCGTCTGCGCCGGTTTTTCCCCATCGTTTTCCGCCTTTGCCGCATCTTCGTCCTTTTGGGCTTTCTGCGCTTCAGCCTTGGAGTCCTTTTCCCCGCTTTCAGCCTTTTCGCCGTTGTCCTGCTCATCGGTTGTGCTGGCCTGAGCCGATTTTACGGCTTCTATCGCCTGCTTTTCCGTTTCCTCCTGGGATGCCGACCCGCTTTCTTTGGCCTTTTGCGATGCAGCCGCCGCCTCGGTCGCTTTTTCAGCCTGAGTCTCTGCCGCTGCCTCGTCCGTCTCATCCACAGCAGCCGCATCCTCGCCTATCGCTTTGGCCTGAGCCGATGGATCCCCTTCGCCTGCCAACACGATGCTGCCCGGCTGCACCACAGTCGTCGTTGCAAACAATGCAAAGACAACCATGAATGTGAACCAACGCCTTACACTTTTTTTCATCGTTTCTCTCCTTTTCTGCCCGATCGAATGCCATCGGTGTCCTGCGAACATAGCTTTATCTCCCACAGGGGCCTTGCTCTTTGCCGTTTTCCATGAATCGGAACTCGAAAATCCCGCTTTTCCCGCGCCATGTCGGGCATTGGGGCCTGAAACATCAATGTGGAGCACAAGCATATCATCGCTGCGGCAATCCTCCGCAGATTGAAACATCCATGATTTTCAATCCGCGCCATCCGTCTGCGATGAAGGATCGACGCGTTTACCAGCAAGTCATTGGGGGTTTGAAAAAGATTTTCCTGAGATCAGTAAACCTTTACTGAACTGACCGTTAATGAAGATCACCATCCATCAATGGTAGAACGGGGAAATGGAAACCACCGCATTTCAAACGGTCTAAAAAGAGGTCAATAAGGATAATGAAGCACGTTCATCCACACTGGCTCGAAGGACAACTCCGAGTTGAAAGTGCCGACATCTAATATAACCCCCCCCCCCCCCCCTTTTTTCCCGTTTCCTTTCCCGGGAAACCCCCCCCC
>CAZVBL010000047.1:1342-8427 GCA_964625475.1 uncultured Zhenpiania sp.
TTCTAATATATCCCCCCCCCCCCGCTTTTTTACAGGCTTCCGTTCCGGAGAAATCCCGCACCAGCCGAGGGGGGCGTATCTTTTGCGCTCACATTATTGAAATTTCAAGGATCAGTTCCTGCTCACCGGAAGTTCAGATTTTTTAAACTCACATCGAACTCCCTGCCTGAAACAAACATTGCATATGAGGGCAATGCCCCTATCCATCTTTGATGTATCTAATATACCACACAGGGCATTAACAAAACCATTACAGTTTGACTTTTTTTTGTTTTTTTTTGCGATCCTGCCACTTTTTTTTTCAGACTGCGATCCGGTTGCGGATCTGAAACGTCCGGGAGCCGTTCCATCGCCATGGCTGCCCTGCGGCTTTGCGCCCGGGCTTACAAATGGGCGATGATTTTCTTTTTCGTCCGCTGGATGGCGTTGTCGATGGCTTTCACGTTCTTCCCCAGGGTTTCCGCAATCTGCCTGCAATCCTTTCCCTGGCGGTATTCGTTCCACACTTGCAGTTCAAAGGGGCTGAAAATTTCCCCTTCGTTGCCTATGAGCGATTCCACCACATCCCTGAGCATCATCTGGGCTTCCGGATCCGAATTGCTGTCGGAGCGCAAGGTTTCTTCCAGGGTTCCTTCCTGATCTTCCTCCGACAAAGGCCGGTTCAGGGAAATCGATGTGTTCAGGGGCGAATGCTTCCTCCTGCTGGCCAGACGGATCGCAGTCAAAATCTGCCGGTTGACGCACATTTCCGCAAAGGTGTGAAAAGCGGCTTCTTTTCCCGCATCGTAGCTCTGAATGGCGCGGAACAGGCCGATCATGCCCTCCTGCACCACATCCTCGCCATCTGCGCCTGCGATGAAATACAAGCGCGACCTGATTCGCACCATGTCTTTGTATTTCCGTATCAAATATTCCTCTGCGTCCAATCTGCCGTCCTGCGCCAATTGAACCAACTGCTCGTCCGTCAGTTCGCTGAAACGTTTATCTTTCACGCTGCCTTAACACCTCGTACATGAAAATCGCCGCCGCGTTGGATGCGTTCAAAGATGCGATCTTCCCCTTCATGGGAAGGGACACCGCAAAATCGCACTTTTCCCGCACCAGCCTGCTGATGCCGGAGCCTTCGCCGCCGATGACCAGCGCGAGGCTTCCTGTCAAATCCTGCTCCGTGTAACGTTGTCCCTGCATATGGCATGCGGCAATCCATACGCCTTGCTTTTTCAGGTAATCTACTGCCTGGGAAATGTTCGTCACTTTCGCGCAAAGCATGTATTCCACCGCCCCTGCGGAAGCTTTGGCCACCGTTTCCGTGATTCCAACCGAGCGGCGTTTTGGAATCACGATGCCGTGCGCGCCGCAGCATTCCGCCGTCCGCATGATGGCGCCCAGGTTGTGGGGATCCTCCAGTCCATCGAGGATGACGATAAAGGGATCCTCGCCCCGATCTTTCGCCCGCTGCAAAATATCGTCCACATCGCAATACGCATATGGGGAAACCTGAGCTGCCACGCCTTGGTGCGCGCCGTTTCCCGCAATTCGATCCAATGCGGATTTTTCGCTGTAATGAATGGGGATCTTCCTGTCCCTCGCCTTGCCGATGATCTTTTTGATGGAACCCTCTGCGCCCTTTGCCACTGTCAGCTTCTCGATTTCCCGGTCGCTTTTCAGGGCCTCCATGACGGCGTTCCTTCCGATGATGATATCTGCCATTTCGATATGTTACCTTTTGCCCTCGGTTTCTTTCCTTTCATATAGGAACCACTGGTATTGTACGCCGTTTTCTTCCTGTCTGTCGCTTTTCCAGACGATCCCCAGATCCTCCCTGCCGTCCAGCCTGGGGAAAGAACGATCCGCGTCAAAAGAGGCGTAAATCTTTGTCACGAAATATCGGTCGCAGTCCTGGAAAAATTGCCGGTAAACGGTTTCCCCGCCGGAAATGAAAACGTCTTTCGTATCCTTTCCCAGCAAGGCCATCGCTTCTTCCCTGGAAGCGCAGGTTTCGCAGTTCCCTGGCCTGTAGTCCGCCTGCCTGGTAAGCACGATGTTCCTTCTGCCGGGCAGGGGCTTTGCTCCTGGAAAGGATTCCAGCGTCTTTCTGCCAATCACGATGGTTTTTCCCGACGTTTTTTCTTTGAAATATCGCAAATCGCCGGGAAGGTGGACCAGCAGCCCGCCGTCCCTGCCGATGTTCCAGTTTTCGTCAACCACTACGATCATGTTCATCCGATTCTCCTGCCACCTTCCATTTAAATCGCAACCGGTATGTTCCGAATCTGCGGGTTCGTTTCGTAATCCTCGATTTTGATGTCATCGATTGTAAAATCGTAAAAGTCCTTCACGTCCGGGTTCAGCGTGAATTTGGGCGCAGGGTATTGGGGGCGTTCGATCAGTTCCCGCACCAGGGGCACATGCCTGTCGTAAATGTGCGCATCCGCAATGACATGCACCAATTCCCCCGGCTCCAAACCGCTGGCCTGGGCGAACATATGCAAAAGAACCGCATATTGAACCACGTTCCAGTTGTTGGCGGTCAGGATATCCTGGGATCGCTGGTTGAGGATGGCGTTGAGCCGCCTCCCCGTCACGTTGAAGGTCATGCTGTAGGCGCAGGGCTCCAGCCCCATTTCGGACAGGTCGTCAAACTTGTAGAGGTTTGTCATGATGCGCCGGGAATACGGCGTGTTCTTTAGCTGCCACAGCACATTGTCCACCTGATCCATTTCGCCATGGGGAAATCGGTACGGGACGCCCAATTGGTAACCGTAGGCTTTTCCGATGGAGCCGTTTTCGTCTGCCCACGCATCCCAGATGTGGCTGTTCAAATCCTGGATGTTGTTGGATTTTTTCTGCCAAATCCAGAGGATTTCGTCCACAGCCGTTTTGATGGCCGTGGGGCGAAGGGTCAGCGCAGGAAATTCTTCCTGGAGGTCATAGCGATTGATGATGCCGAACCGCTTGATGGTGTGAGCCGGCGCGCCGTCCTCCCACCTTGCCCGCACTGTCTGCCCTTCCGATGAAAATCCATGCTCCAGGATTCCCTGGCACATGTCCACAAATGCCTTGTCCGCTTTGCTCATGTTTTTCCCCTCTTGCCTTTCTCGTTTTTCCCGTTTTTTCAGCGGCTCTGTCGCCAACGTCATGGCTTTCGGCCCCGCCGTTTCCAATCCCTATAGGTTCGGCAAAATCAAATATCGAACGACGATGCCGATCAGCCCCAGGACAATGACTACGATGTAGGTTTTTTCCCGGTAGGTCAGGTTCTGCAGGCCCTTGGGCTTGTCTTCCCCGCTCTCCCGTTCCTCTCGCTCCCGGTTTTCCCTGGCATATTCTTTGTTGGTTTTGTAATAATCCGCAAACATGTCCCTCGTCTTGTTGCGAACCTGTCGTTTTTTCTTTGCCATCGATCATGCTCCGTTTTTTCCGCTGCCAGCTGCCGACACGCCGACCATCCTGCGCCATGCGCCTTTGCCGCCAACTGCCAGCCGTCATGCCTTATGTGTCTCGCCGCCAGCCATGTTTCCCTGTTTTCAGCCGGATTTCACGTCTTTCTGCCGCAAGGGCCTGCCCTCATGCTCATCGATCGCCCTAATCGCCTGCTCGATGAACCAGTCCAGCCGCTGCTTGTCTTCGATCAGATACAAGTATCCCACAAACGCCTCAAAAGCCGTTGCCAGTTTGTAAATGAAGGGATCGACTTTCCTGGGGCTGGATGTGATTTTGTGGTTCCGCGCCCTGCGCACCAAGTCCAGCTCTTCTTCCGTCAGTTCTTCCATGAGCCGCTTCATGGCTTTCGCCTGGCCTTCGGCTCTCACATACCGCACGGCGATTTGGTGAAGCCGGTCGGCGTTGTGCTGGCCGGCTCCCATGATGAATTTGCGTATCGCCACTTCGTAAACGGCATCCCCCAAATAAGCCAGGGCTGTCGTATTCATGATTTGAACGTCTCTTTTCTTCATTCGATTGTGATCCATGCGCCCTCTTTTCTGTGCGTGCTGTTTTTTCGTTTTTTCGGTTATCCCTCTTTGACGATCTGCACGCCCTGCGGCGTATCCTTCAGGATGATGCCCCTTTCTTTCAGCAGGTCACGGATTTCGTCCGCCCTTGCGAAGTCCTTGTTTTTTCTCGCCTCCTGCCGTTCGTCCACCAGCGCCTGGACTTCCTCGTCAATGGCATCGTCCCCGTCCTCCTGCTGCAGCAATCCCAGCACAGTGGTGAGTTCCATCAGGGTCGCCAGGGATTTTTCCGCAAATTCCTTGCTGGCTCCGTCCTTTACCGCCGTGTTGATGGCGGTGACCAATTCAAAGACTGCGGAAATGGCATCCGCCGTGTTCAGGTCGTCGTCCATGGATTCTATGAATTTCTGCCTGTAGGAATCGTAGCTTTCCAGCGTTTTCTTTTCTTCCTCCGTCATGCTGCCCTGGCAGGTGTTGATGAGGTGCTTTAAATTGTTCCTGGCGTTTTCCATCCTCGCCAGCCCGTTTTGAGCCTGTTCCATCAAGGCATCGCTGAAATTGATGGGGTTGCGGTAATGTCCGGAAAGGAGGAAAAAGCGAATGGTTTCTCCGCTGTAACGCTTCAAAATATCCCTGACCGTGAAGAAATTCCCCTTTGATTTGGACATTTTTTCATTGTCAATGGTGATGTAGCCGTTGTGCATCCAGTAGTTGGCAAACTGTTTGCCGCTGTGGGCTTCCGACTGCGCCACTTCGTTTTCGTGGTGCGGGAACATCAAATCCTGTCCCCCGGCGTGGATGTCGATGGTTTCTCCCAGGTATTTCTTTGACATGGTGGAACATTCGATGTGCCAGCCCGGACGACCCATGCCCCAGGGGGATTCCCAGGCGATTTCGTCCTCCGCTTTCCTCGCTTTCCACAGGGCAAAGTCCAGCGGGTCTTTCTTCTTTTCGCCCACTTCGATGCGCGCGCCGGATTCCAAATCCTCGATGTTCTGGCCGGAGAGCTTTCCGTAATCCTTGAAAGTCTGCGTGCTGTAGTACACGTCCCCCTCCACTTCATAGGCGTAACCCTTGTCGATCAAATCCTTGACGAATTGGATGATTTCGTCCATGTTCTCTGTGACTTTCGGGTGAACCGTGGCCTTTTTTACATTGAGAGCCGCAGCGTCCTTGTAGTATTCTTTGATGAATGTTTCGCTGACTTCCCCGGCGGAAACTCCCTCTTCCCTGGCCTTGTTGATGATTTTGTCGTCCACGTCCGTGAAGTTCTGGACGAATTTCACGCGGTTTCCCCGATACTCCAGGTATTTTCTCAGGGTGTCAAAGACCACGAAGGGCCTTGCGTTTCCAATGTGGAAATAGTTGTACACCGTGGGGCCGCACACATAGATTTTGATTTCTTTCGGATCCATGGGCACGAACGATTCCTTTTTTCTCGTCAATGTATTGTAGATCTTCATTCTTATTTCCTTTCTCCATATGCCATGATGCCATAGCATCCAGGTGCGCACATTTATGTTCTATTATACAACGGACAGCTAAATTTGTCATTAAGAGTTTTCGGTTGTTGCGTTCGACCCTGAACGGCAAACACAAAAAACAGGGCATATAGATTTGGGTTTCCATATGCCCTGAGGCCGCCGCCTGTATTTGGTTTCGATGGATTCTGGATGGGATTGCGTCGGCTCCCTAATCCCGGCTTTCATTTCTTTTGCTTCCTCCATCGACAATGTTGGAACATATTTAGCGTGGATGCATGCAATCCGGCACGCTTACAGATAGTCCATGGGATCCACGTTTTCCCCGTTCACCCGGACTTCAAAGTGGAGATGGGGCCCTGTGGAATTTCCTGTGGAGCCCACCTTTGCAATGGCCTGCCCCTTTTCCACGCGCTGCCCTTCCGTCACCAGCAGCTGGCTGCAATGGGCATAATAGGTGACGATTCCGTTGCCGTGATCCAGCTTTACCAAATTGCCGTACCCGCCTTCGGTTCCGCTGAACACCACAGTTCCGCTGTCAGCGGCTGAAATTCTGGAACCAATGGCCAGCGCAAGGTCAACGCCCAAGTGGGTCCTGCCCCATCTCGGCCCAAAGCCGGAAGTGATGCGGTAGCCGGAAACAGGCGCAGCCAACTGCCCGGAGCCTTTTGCCTCAGAATCCGCAGATGCGGCATCCTCTTCCTGGGGAAGCTCTTTCGTCCCCGCAAGGGTGATTTCCGCCTGCGGCTCTTCCAGAACCGTTTCTTCCACGACCGTTTCCTCCAGGGGCTGTCCATTTTCTTTTGTGACTTTTTTCGTCACTTCCTTCAGCCCGTCCTGGCCTTCCTGCTTGATCGCTGTCTCGCCCTCATAGAGGCGATTCGTTTTTTTCGTGATTTTTTCAAAATCCACCGGCTCCGTCCCGGTGACCACTTCCATGGTCTTGACCGTCAGATCTTCCTCTTGCGTGATTTTCTCGGCGGCCTCCTCCACCGTGAGGATTTCCGGCTTTTCATCGCCGTTTTTTAAATGCATTTCCTTCGCCGAGGTCTGCTCTTTGATTTCGACTTCGATGGTTTCATCGCTTTCATAACGGCCTTTTACTTCTTTTACCACTTCTTTGGCGTCTTCCCGGCTATCCACCAGAGCCACTTGCTTTCCGTCCGCAGTCACGCACCAGGGCTGGGTAATCACTTCGCCGTTTGCCAGCAACACCGGCGCTTCAAAGTCTGACGGCGCTATGACGGTTCCTGCCGCTATGGAGCCAGCCGCAAGCAGGATTCCTCCTGCCACAGCCGATGCGCAAAGGGACTTTCTACTGGGTAATTCTTTCATATTATCGTTTCCTTTTCTCTCCTCCCTTTTCAGGGATTTTGGTTTCAGCATACGATATATAGTATTCCCAAATTTGCCCAGTTATACGAAAAATTGTGTTTGCGGCCAGCCCACAGCCCCTTGTGAGCCTTCAAATCCAGTTGTTTGCCGGATTCCGGCTGCTCTCTTTTTTTCTCGAAACGCACACAAGCACTCGCAAAGTCTTGTCGATTGCCGGATAACTTGCGTGGCGCCTTTCTGACCATCTTTTCTCGAAGCGCGCACAAGCACTCGCAAAGTCTTGTCGATTGCCGGATAACTTGCGTGGCGCCTTTCT
>CAZVBL010000047.1:8527-19716 GCA_964625475.1 uncultured Zhenpiania sp.
CACAAGCACTCGCAAAGTCTTGTCGATTGCCGGATAACTTGCGTGGCGCCTTTCTGACCATCAATGAAATGCGTTTGGACCGCAATCTGGCAGAAAATTCACATGTTTTCCTCCCAAAAACCGCGAAAATATAGTATAATGGGCAGCAGATGGAGGCGCAGGTTTATGGATTATGTCGTATTTCAAGACGTTTGCAAGTATTACCACATGGGCGACCAGACGATTGCCGCTTCTGACCACATGACCTTTCAGATTCAACAAGGCGAATTTTGCATCATCGTTGGCCCCAGCGGCGCAGGAAAGACAACGGTTCTCAACATCCTGGGCGGCATGGACTCCTGCGATGAAGGGCTGGTTTCCCTGGACGGGCGCAGGGTCAGCGACATGAATGAAAAGCAATTGACCGATTACCGCCGCCACGATGTGGGATTCGTGTTCCAATTTTACAACCTGGTGCAAAACCTGACTGCCCTGGAAAACGTGGAACTGGCTTCCGAAATCTGTCGAAATCCCCTGGATCCCCAGTCGATCCTGGAATCGGTCGGACTTTCTCAGCGAACGGACAATTTCCCTGCCCAGCTTTCCGGCGGCGAGCAGCAGCGGGTCGCAATCGCACGGGCATTGGCGAAAAACCCGAAAATCCTCCTGTGCGATGAACCGACTGGCGCTCTGGACTACAACACGGGGAAAACCATCCTGCAGCTCCTGCAGGACGCTTGCCGGAACATGGGGAAAACCGTCATTGTCGTGACCCACAATCTGGCTCTGACCCCGATGGCGGATCGCATCATCCACATTCGCAACGGCTGCGTGGCCTCCACGGAACAGAACGCCAGCCCGCTCCCCATATCCCAAATCGAATGGTGAACCCATGAGAAACAAATATACGCTGACCATTTTAAGAGAAATCAAGCAAAGCTTTGGCCGCTTTTCCGCTATTATCGCCATCGTTGCCCTGGGAGTCGGGTTCCTGGTGGGAATCCTTTCTTCCACTCCGGATATGAAAGCGACTGCCAATGCATATTTCGATGCTTCCTCCATGTCGGATTTCGATGTCAAGTCCACCATGGGACTGGTAGAGGAAGATATCCAGGCCCTGTCCCAATTGCCTGACATCAGCCAGGCGATGCCTGCCATGGTCATGGATGCGCTGGTGACAACGGAAGACAACGAACTGCTCACCGCCAGGACTTACGGCCTTGATTTTTCCAACCAACCCGTCAATCAGCTAACCCTTTTGAAAGGGCGCATGCCCCAAGCCGATGGTGAATGCGTCATCGAAGACCCCAATCCGTATATGGCCGACCTTTCCATCGGGGACGTCCTGACCGTTTCCAAGGACAACGATGATTGGGAGGACACATACTCCAGACGAACGTTTACCATCGTGGGCATTGTGGACAGCCCCTACTATTTCTGTAGCGCCAAGGAGCCTTCCTCCGTGGGGAACGGTCGGGCAAGCGTGATTTTTTATGCGGATGAAAGCGCATACAGCCTGGATGCCTATACGGACATTTTCCTGAGGATAAAGGAAAAAACGCCTGCTCTTTCCGATGAATACGAGGATCAAATCGAAGAGATCGCTTCCAGCATCGAGGACGTTTCCGATGTGCGCATCGAAGCCCGATACCAGGAGGTTGTGGACAAGGCAGAAAAAAAGCTGAACAAGGCAAAACGAAAGCTCGCGCGGGAAAAGAAAAAGGCGAAAAAAGAACTGGCAGACGCAGCCGCCCAGCTGCAGAGCGGCCACCGGGAATTGGCCGATGGAACGGCAAAGCTGGCGGATGCCAGACAGCAGGTGAAAGATGGGAAGGCGGAACTTCGCAGCGGGAAAAAAGAGTTAAAAGAGGGAAAATCCCAACTGCGGAAGGGGAAGAAAGACCTGGCCGCCAGCAAAAAGCAATTGGATCAAGCCCGCCCTTCGGTGGAACAGGCCAAGGCGGCACAGGAGGCGGGCATGCCCCTCTCCGATGAGGCGCTGGAGCAAATCCAGGCTTACGAACAAGGATTGAAATCCTGGGAAAAAGGCTCTGCCCAGCTCAAACGCCAGGAGCAAAAGTTGAAAAAGGCGGAAGCGAAGATCAAGTCCAGCGAAAAACAATTGGCAAACGCAAAGCGCAAAATCGCAGCCAATGAAAAAAAGCTGGAGGATGCCCGCGCGGAGCTTGCCAGGGGACAGGCGGAGTACGAAGATGCCCAGGCAAAAGCCGATGCGGAATTTGCCAAAGCCGAAAAGAAAATCAGGAAGGGCGAGCGGGAACTGCAGGATTTGGAAAAGCCCGAATGGTACATCCTGGATCGAAATTCCAACGTAAGCTATGCCCGCTATAAAGTGGATGTGGAGAAGGTTGCCTCAGTCGCCACGGTGTTCCCCGTTTTCTTTTTCCTGGTAGCTGCGCTGGTTTCCCTGACCACCATGACCCGGATGGTGGAAGAAGAGCGGATCCAAATCGGAACGCTAAAGGCGCTGGGCTACCGACCCCTGAAAATCATGTCCAAGTATTTGATTTACTGTGGAACCGCCACGGCACTGGGGTGTGCCATCGGCCTGGCAGTCGGGTTCAAGCTGCTGCCTGCAGCCATTTACAAGGCATATGCGTCCCGCTATTATTTGCCGGATTTGATTTTGCAGTTCAACTGGCAGTACACCCTGCTTTCCTGCGGCCTGGAAATCTTGTGTACCCTGGGAGCCACTTGGTTCGCCTGCAGCCACGCCCTACGGGAAAAACCCGCTGCCTTGATGGTTCCAAGGGCGCCCAAGGCCGGAAAAAGAATCCTGTTGGAAAAGGTCGGCTTTCTCTGGCGGCGGCTTTCCTTTTCCCATAAAGCGACTGCCCGAAACATTTTCCGCTACAAAAAACATCTGTTCATGACCATCGTGGGCATTACGGGCTGCACCGCCCTGATGGTGGGCGGCTTTGGCATGCGGGATTCCATGTCGGAAATCGTAAAGACCCAGTTCTCGGATCTGTTCCAATACGACATGCGCATCGAACTGGTGGAAGACGATGAGGATGCTGTGCTGACAGAGTTCCTGCAGGGAAAGGAAAACCTGAAAATCCGCAGCATGAACGGGGACGTTTCCGCAGCCAAAAATAAAGAAAAAATCGCCGCCACCGTATACGTTCCGCAGGATGCCGCATCCCTGTCCAGCTTCGTGAACCTGCGGGACAGAAAAACCGAGGCTGCCATTCCCTTTTCCGCTGACTCCGCCGTTCTCACGGAAAAAATGGCGAATACCCTGGATCTTTCCGTTGGGGACACCTTCACCCTGACGGACTCGGATGAAGCATCCGCAGAATTTACCTTGACGGGCATCGCGGAAAATTATGTGGGCTGCTACCTTTACCTGGGTGCGGATCTTTATGCTGATGCTTTTGGAGATGTGGAGTACAATGGCTACCTGTTGAAATCGGGCATCACATCCCTGGCCAAACAGGACGAAACAGCCAGCAGCCTGCAGGACAGCGAATTTGTGTCTTCCGTTGAATTCACGTCTCAATCCCAGGAAAGCTACGATGCTACCCTCTCCAGCATCAATGTGATCGTCTACATCCTGATTTTGTGCGCCGGGGCTTTGGCGGTGGTGGTGCTTTACAACCTGACCAACATCAATATCAACGAGCGCAGCCGGGAACTGGCGACCCTGCGCGTATTGGGCTACCACCACAAAGAAGTGGCGATGTACATTTTTCGGGAAATCGGCCTGCTTTCCATCCTGGGAACCCTGACCGGATTGGCTGCAGGCTGGGTACTTCACTATTATGTGGTTACCACTGCGGAATCCGTCGATATGATGATGGGGCGCGACATCTCCCCCATCAGCTATGTGCTGGCCGCAGCCATCACCTTGGTCTTTTCTGCCCTGGTGGACGTGCTGATGCTCTTCAAACTGCGGCGCATCCAAATGGTGGAGTCCATGAAGGCGGTGGATTGAGGGCATGTCCACAATTGGCCACCATCGAGGATAAACCCAACGATTTGCTCATGGAAAACGCTATGATGGACAAGCCCTGCTATCCTGTAACTGCACTCCCGCTAATACCGCAACGGCACGCCAGAGACTTTGCAGGTCTGGGGGAATCCATAATAGTGCAGCATGTATTCCACCCCTTTCACTGCCAATTCTTTATCCAGCGCAGGTCCCGTGGTTACGCCGGTGATCGCCTTTCCCTTTTCCAGCACATCGAGTGCCAGATAGGGAACCTGCGCGCCCCGAACGCTACGAAACCGATAAGGGCTATCCGCACCCGTGCCATCTGCGGCGAGGGCGTGGATTCGCCGGTTGTCCGATGGAATCGCAAGGCGAACCTCCTTTTCATGGGCAAATACCTGGGCTTTGCAAAAAAGGCTCATGTTTTCAAAGGCCGCATCCGCCTGTGATAAAAGCTGCTTGCGGCTTTGCTCCGTATCGCATGTTCCCCACATCCGAAAAATCTGCCCCAACAGCCGTTCCAACCCCTGCTCCTTTTCCTCCGCTCCATAAATGACGCGCCCGCAGAGAATCCGCGGATGGCGATTTACCCTGCGCACCAGAGGATGCCGCTGCAGTTGCAGGACCAATGCCTGGACATTGAAATGAATGTTATAGCCTGCCGTCCCAGCCCTCCTGGCGTAGTAGTCCCACATGGGCAGGCTGTCTTGCTCCTGGGAACAGGACAATACGAAACAGCGGGCTGCATCTTCCTCTGCCGGGCATGCCATTTCCAGGCTGCGGAGGACAGGGCTTTCCTCGCTGAAATAGCGATGCTCCAAAATTTCTCTCAATTCCGGTTCCCACTTTTTTAACCCATCTGCCAGCAATTGATAAAAATTCTTCCGTTCGCTCCGATCGTTGAGGAACTGGCTATCCGTAAAATAGAGGGTTCCAGAGGACAGGATGCCTCGCAGCCCGGAGGCGGAGGTATAATGATAGATGGTTTTGGGAAACGACCCTGTCATGACAGAATGGCCGCCCCGCTGAGAATCGCCAGCACCAACAGAAAGAGCATGAGCAGGAATTTCCAAATCCATTTCAGATAGATCCCATAGGAAACCCTGGCAATGGCGAGGGCACCCATGAGAACGCCGCTGGTAGGCGTAACCAGATTCACTACGCCGCTGGCACTGGCATAGGCTGTGATCACCAGATCCCTTCCCACCCCCACAAAGTCCGCAATGGGCGCCATGATGGGCATGGACAGAGCCGCAAGCCCTGACGTGGATGGCACCAGAAACGACAGGAGGATAAAAAACAGATAGGACAAATCGGCAAAGGCCACGGAACTCATGGCTTTCAGGGATTCCTCTCCCCAGTGAAGCACCGTGGCAGTCATGCCGCCATCGTTCATCACCACTGCGATTCCCCTTGTGACCCCGATGATCAACGCAACATCCAGCAAATCCTTTGCCCCGTTGACAAACAGCTCGATGAACCGCAGTTCTTTCCACCCCCAAACCAATTCACACAGGAACGCGGACAACAGAAATAGAATCGTAATGTCCTCGAACCACCATTCGCCCAAAGGCGTGATGTTTCCAAGGATCGTGCCCAACAATGGGATGTCCCCTACCCAATCGTTGAAATCCTCAAAGATGGTAATGCCGAATTTTTCCGCCCACGGGATGACGCCCAACACCATGACAAAAAAACTCAAACCAAAGATCCACAAAACCACCTTCTGTTTCCCCGACAGCTTTTCCGCAGAAGCCGTTTCCTCGGATAAAAAGTGCCGCTCGTTTTCTTCCTTCATGTGGTAGACCAGGGATTTTGACGGATCCTGCTTTACTTTTTTCCCGTAGGCCATCACATACCAAATCGCCAATGCCAGGCATGCGGCAAGGAGAATGAGGCGCACTGCGATTCCTTCCCCGATGGAGATGCCTGCAAAGCCGGATGCGATTCCCGTGGCAAAGGGATTGACCGTGGAGCCGAGACAGCCGATTCCAGCCCCCAGACAGATGACCGCAAATCCAGTGACGGCATCGAAGCCCGCAGCCACAAAGACGGGAATCACCAACACATAGAACGCAATGGTTTCTTCCCACATGCCAAAGACAGTTCCTCCCACTGCGAAAAAGCACATGAGGATGGGAATCATCAGGGTTTCCCGCCCGGAAAACCGTTTCACGATGGAGCCGATCCCCGCGCCGATGGCTCCCGTGTCCGTCACCAGTCCCAGAAAGCCGCCGATGACCAAAATGAAAACGATGATGTCAACCGCATCGAAAAACCCTTCGATGGGTGCGCGCAGCACTTCCCAAAACCCCTGCGGGTTCCCATCCACCCTGGCGTAAGTCCCCGGGACAGGCTCCAAAGCGGCTGCCGTTTCGTCCACATATTGATAGCTTCCCGCCGGAACGATCCATGTCAATATGGCGATTGCGATAATAATCAAAAAAAGTATGGTAAATGCGCTGGGCATCCTGAAATGTTTCATCGATAAAACCTCGCAGCTCCTGTTTCTCTTTAGGTTTCACAAAAGCCCGGGGTTTTATGCGCATTGGTTTGCATTTCATTTGCAAACGGAACCTCTCGCAAGCAGTCTGCAGGAGCGATCTATCCTGCCGCATCCGCATCCTCGGTTTTCTGCGGCGGTAGATTCCTTCGGAATTTGCCGCCCATTAGTCGCAGGAAAATCGCAACAGCGAAATCAAATTTTTGCTTGTTTTTATCGGCCTCCTATCTCTTTCCCGTTGCCCTATCCGCATCCTCGGTTTTCCGCTTTAGGGAAATGAATACGCCCGCTGCGCAGATGGCGGTGAAAATCAGAAATGCCGCATGCATGGTCTTAATCAACAGTTCCGGTTCCGCATCAGCCAGCAGTTGGCTCCCCATGTACCGGGAAACGATCAAAGTCACAATCACCATGCTGGCAGTATGCCCGATGGAGCGCATGGTCGCCAAGATGGAAGATGCCACGCCGTAATCCTGCTGCTCCACGCAGGCCATAATCGCATTGGTATTAGGCGATGAGAAGAAAGCAAACCCAACGCCTGTCACGACCAGAGCCGCCAGGATGACCCACAGAGGCGTATGAAGCCCAACAAACGCAAAAACCAAAACGCCTGCCGCACAGAGAGCCATGCCGAAGGAAGCCAGCTTGAACGGCGACACCCGATCCGATAGCCTTCCCGCATAGGGAGACAACACCGCCATGATGGCAGGCTGGACGATGAGAATCAGCCCGGAGGTCTGGGAACTGTAGCCCATCACAACCTGCAGGTAAATGGACATCAAGTACCCGATGGCAAAGGTGGCGCCGTAATTCAAGAGCGCCGCCAGGTTGGAAAAGCTATAGGCGATGTTGCTTTTGAACATTCGTACCTGAACGACCGGACTTCCCACCCGCAGCTCCCGCCTGACGAAAAAGACGCCCAACAGCAGGCCTAAAGCCGTCAAACCATATGGGGTGATGCCCTTCCCCAACTCCGACAGGCCGTACATAGTCAGCACGATCATTCCCACATACAGCAACTGCCCCAGCGCATCGTACTGCCCCGGCGCATCAGACCCCGCTTCTTTTCGTTCAGGCCCGTCCTTGGGCAGCTTGAGCCATGCGATCACCAGAACCAAAAGACTGATGGCGGCAGTGGCTGCGAAAATGGATCGCCATCCCAGATGGTAGTTGAGAAAGCCGCCTGCCACCGGTCCTGCCGAAAGACCCACATATGTGGAGGCGATGGAATAGCCGAGCACCTTGCCTCGCTCCTTTCCGGGAAAGGCACTGATGAGCACCGCCGTATTGGTGCTGAAAATCATGGCGCCCCCGATGCCCTGGGTGATGCGGAGCAAAATCAGCATCCACATGCTGACCCCAAAAACGGCTGCTCCGGAACTGGCGCCGAAAACCAGGATTCCGATCACCAGGATCCTTTTTCTGCAAGTCAAATCCGCAATTCGCCCAAAGGGCACCGACAAAGCCGCCACCGCCAGCATGTAAGCCGTAACCAGCCAGCCCACTACGCTGGCGCTCACATGGAAATCATGGCCCATGTCAGGGATGGACAAATTCAGCGCACTGCCGGTAAAGGTGGTGATAAAGGCGGTCGTAATGACCACGAAGATCGTTGTTTTCTGTTCTTTTCCGTATTTCATAAGTTTAGTATATGTGTTTTTCTCCAAATATGCCTGTTTTTGCTTTTGTCCGTTGGAAAATCTTCTGGAAACGGTTTCCAACATTGCGTCCTGCTATTCTTGAAAATGATATTGAATCATGAAGGTTGAAACAATCTCAAAAACTGTCATATACGCCACCTTCCCTCTTATGTACTACGGCATGAGCCGCGTGTAAAGTACCGGGGAGGCCCCGTCCTGTCATGGGTACTCTCCTGCGCAGACCATGCCGCGCAACGCAAGCATATCATTCTTTTCCGTTCGTTTCAATTGTTTTTTACATTTATTCCAGGTAGCCGTTGACAAAGGGCAAACCCTATCGGGATCGCAACCGAAAAAAACGTGTTATGCCGTTAATGCCGACAGGGCATATCCTAAACTGGCGCTTTCCACAGAAGAGGGGGATTTGGAAATTGAGTAAAGAGACGGCTTCATGAAAAGTCTGTTTGGGATGGTTCCCTTGAAAAGCTGGAAAATGTGTAACGCCCGTTTCCTGTTGTGCATAGAATGGCACAGAAACACAGGAGCACAGGAGGAAACGACCATGAGCTATGCCATGAACTATGCGACCCGGCTGAACGAGGCCTTTCAATCTGCGCCGCGGCTGCCCCTTTCAGGGGAAAGCCGCTACATCCTCATGAGCGACTGCCATCGGGGAAACGGAACATCCAATGATAATTTTCTCAAAAATCGAAACCTTTATTACGCTGCCCTGGAATATTACTACCGAAAGGGCTACACATACATCGAGCTTGGCGATGGGGACGAACTGTGGGAAAACCGGGACATGGCGCAGATCATCTCCATCCACAACGAAATCTTTGAACTGCTCTTTCAATTTTACCAACAGGGACGACTCTATTTTTTGTACGGAAACCACGACATGGCCAACGCCCGCCCCGCGCCCATCGGTTTCCCCTCCATCCAGCATTATCCCGCTTTGATTTTGGAAAGCGATTCTGGCTACGGCGATCTTTACCTCACCCATGGGCATCAGGCGGATTTCCTCAATTCCAGTTTGTGGAGAGCGGCTCGCTTTCTGGTTCGCTATGTGTGGAAACCCTTTGAGCGGTTCGGTCTGTTGGATCCTACCAGTGCGGCAAAGAACAACCAGCGCAAAACTAAGACGGAAAAAAAGCTGTCCCGATGGGCGGAAGAAACCGGGCACGCCCTGGTGTCCGGCCACACTCACAGGCCTCGGCTGGGTTCTGCGGATTCACCCTATTTCAATGCGGGAAGCTGCGTGCATCCCTATGGCATCACTGGAATTGAAGTCAATGGCCGCTGCCTTACGCTGGTGAAATGGAGCCAGAAAGTCAGGGAGGACATGGTTTTGTGTGTTTCGCGAGAGGAGCTGTCCAAATCCACATGCATGCGCGATGCCTCCCCTGCTCCCGGTTGAGTTGACGAGATCAATTTATCGGATATTTTGGCATTCAAACGCAAACCTTCCTATCTGTCCTCTATCAGGCTGGCCTTCAAGCCCGCTTTTCCCGTATCCCGCTTGCCTCTTGCGACGACGGTTTTTACAATTTTGCCCGCTGGCATGGTCTCCGCATGCTTCGCCCCCAAGCCCATCAGGATGCCCAGTCCGGAAGGAGTCACCATCTCCGTTTCAATTTCCTCCGTCACAAAGACATAATCGCAGTTTTCCCGCATTGCCATGACCGCCGGTACAGGCACAGGAATCTTCCCATGGCTGCACTGGATGGTTCCTGTTCCATCGTGAATTTCAGAGCAGTAAATGTCCTGAATCCCCAAGCTTTCAACGGCGGCAGCGATTCCTACGATGTTGCGAATTGCCTCATCCCTCCCCACCTCATGGAAATGGACGGTTTCCACGTCCGATCCATGCACCTGCGCTTCCGCTTTCGCAATGACCTGGTAAATGGATTTTGCGGCGTCCTTGACGGTCTGGGGCATTTGGCTGGCATCGATCATTTGTCGGATGGCTGCGTGGCTCCGATGGCTGTGATTGTGGTGGTCTACTGCTTCCTGTCCATGGGCGCAGCCTTTGCGATAATGCTGCTGGTCATGGTGGCGCTGACCACCCTGGCTTTCATGGTGATGGATGCCGGTGCTGCGCCCATCCTGATTCTGATGGCTGCTATGATCCTCGTGGGGAATTTCCAGGCCTGCGGCGGCCTCCGTGTTTCCACCCAGCGCAACCAGCGCATGCAAAACCATGTCGCCGCTGATTCCGCCGGTACAGTCGAAATATAATACCATAATTTTACTCCTAAAGAACGGCCATGAAAAGAACGCCGTCCGCCTATGCCAACTGGCGCAAGGCGGACGCAAAGAGAATTTCATGACACTTCTTAAATCCGATTGATGTTGGAGGCCAGGCAAGCGGCTCCGAATCCGTTGTCGATATTGACGATGCCCACGCCGTTGGCGCAGCTGTTGAGCATGGAAAGCAGTGCGGCAATGCCGCCCAGGTTGGCGCCGTAGCCGATGCTGGTGGGAACGGCAATCACCGGACGCTCCACCAGCCCGCCGACCACGCTCGCCAATGCGCCTTCCATGCCTGCCACCACGATGACCACCGTGGCCTTTCGTATCCGATCCAGCTTTGCAAACAGGCGATGGATTCCCGCAACGCCTACATCATAAATGCGATCCACTTTGTTGCCAAGAGCCTGAGCTGTGACCGCCGCTTCCTCGGCCACCGGTATATCCGCAGTCCCTGCCGTTACAATGGCAATGATGCCCTCCCTGTGGGGAAGCGGATCCCCCATCACCACAATCATGCGGGCATCTTCATGGAACACCGCATCAGGCAGCACTTCTTTTACTGCTTCGTAGTCCTCTTTTACCGCTCTCGTGCCAATGACGTTTTTGTTTTTCTCCGACAATTCTTTCATGATCGCTGCAATCTGCTCCGGCTTTTTCCCCTGGCAAAAGACAGCTTCCGGATATCCCGTCCTGATTTGGCGGTGGTGGTCGATATTGGCAAAGCCCAGGTCTTCAAAGGGCAATTCCTTTAGTTGTTCCACTGCGGCTTGTGGGGTTGTTTTCCCCGCAGCCACCTGCTCCAGCAATTGGGTCAAATGCTCCTGATCCATCGATACGCTCCTTTTGGCAATCAGCC
>CAZVBL010000048.1:0-19485 GCA_964625475.1 uncultured Zhenpiania sp.
ACGGCGTTGCCGCAAGGGCGGTTCATGGAATCAGTGAATCAGAGGGAAACACATGGAATTGATGACGATGCTCAAGGTAATTTTTGTCGCACTGCTTTGTGTTCCGATTGCGTATCTTGCCATATATTTTTTGTCACGGTTGATGGATGAAGTGATCAGACAGGGCCGAGCGCAGCAGCGCGAGGCGGAGAGGCGGAGCAGGAGACATCGAAGATGAAGCGGGGATTGTTCATTACTTTGGAAGGCATGGATGGTGCGGGAAAATCGACGCAGATCGCCGCAATCAAGGACTTTTTCGAGGGAAAAGGGCAAAGGGCGGTTGTGACGCGGGAGCCGGGAGGCACGGCCATCGGCGAGAAAATACGGGAAATCATTTTGGATCGGGAAAACCGGGAAATGGATCCCATGGCAGAAGCGCTGCTCTATGCAGCCGCAAGGGCGCAGCATGTGGCACAGGTGATTCGCCCTGCCCTGGAACAGGGGAAGCATGTCATCTGCGACCGCTTTGTGGATTCCAGCATCGCTTACCAGGGATATGGACGGGAGCTGGGGGACAGCGTTTCCATCATCAACGCTTATGCGATGGCAGGATGCATGCCGGACATCACTTTTTTTCTGCGACTGGATTCCCAGGCGGCAAGAGGGCGGATGCAATCGGATCATTTGGATCGCATCGAACTGGAAGCCATGGATTTTCATGGGCGGGCGTTCCGCGGCTACGAAGAATTGGCACTCCAATTTCCTGACCGCATCGTCACCATCGATGGGGCGAGGAAAATTGGCGAAATTCAGGAGGAAATCCAGGGACGCATAGAAAGGCTGCTGCGAAATGAAGTTTGAGCGGATTGAAGGAAACGAAGCATTGGTGGATCGGTTGACCAGTGCCATCCAAAACGGAAACGTTTCCCACGCATATCTATTTGAGGGAGAAGCGGCATTGGACAAAAAGGCGTTTGCCCAGGCGTTCACAAAGGCCATTTTATGCAGGGAAGCACCGGGGGTCGGATGCGATCATTGCCTGTCCTGCCAGAAAATCGACCACGGCAACTGCGAAGATTTGGTTTATGTGGAAGCGGACGGCAGGAGCATCAAAGATGAGGCCATCGAGCAGATGCAGGAGCGGTTGCGGACAAAACCCTTTGGCGACCGCAACATTGCCATCATCTGCGATGCGGATGCCATGACCCTCAGGGCGCAAAACAGGCTGCTCAAGACATTGGAAGAACCGCCTCAGGGGACGGTGCTGATTTTGCTGTCGGAAAACATGGAAAACCTGACCCAGACCGTCCTTTCCCGGTGCGTCAAGTTCCGGCTCCATTACTTTGGGCGGGAAAGCTGCGAAGGCATGATGAAAACGGCGGGAACCATTGCGGACATGTTGCTGGAGGGGCAGCCTTTTTACAAAAGAAAGGAAGCCATCTCGGACATTGTGAAGGACGCAGGGCAGACCAATGCATTTTTGGATGCGCTGGAACGAACCTATCGGGATTTGCTGGTGGAGGGATCCGAAAAGGGAAAGCTATACAAAAGGAGCCAGATTTACAAGAACGTCGCTCTCATCGAACAAGCGAGAAGGCAAATCCAAAGGGGCGTTTCCAAGAGTTATGCGCTGAAGGACTTGATGATAAAAATTGGAGGATGAACAATGGCAAACGTGGTAGGCGTGAAATTCAAGACCGCAGGCAAAACATATTACTTCGATCCGGGAAAGCTGGACGTGAAAATCGGGGACAACGTCATCGTAGAAACGGCCAGGGGCATGGAATTTGGCACTGTCAACATGACGGAAAAGGAAGTGTCTCCTGCCGAGATCGTTTCACCCCTGAAAAAAGTCGTCCGCATTGCGGAAGAACGGGATCACAAAAGGCATAGGGACAACATACGGAAGAAAGATCGGGCACTGCGGCTGTGCCAGGAAAAGATCGACAAGCACAAGCTGGAGATGAAGCTGATCGATGTGGAATACACTTTTGACAACAACAAGATCATCTTTTACTTTACAGCCGATGGCAGAGTGGACTTTCGGGAGCTGGTAAAGGATTTGGCCAGCGTCTTTAAAATGCGTATCGAACTGCGGCAGATCGGCGTGCGGGATGAAGCAAAGATGATAGGTGGAATCGGCACTTGCGGCCGAAGTCTCTGCTGTCACAGCTGGCTGACCGACTTCGATCCCGTTTCCATCAAAATGGCGAAAGCCCAGAATTTGTCCCTGAACCCTGCGAAGATTTCCGGCATATGCGGCAGGCTCATGTGTTGTTTAAAGTATGAAAATGACGTGTACATGGAGTTTAAAAAAGGCATGCCTGATGTGGGAGAACGGGTACGGACTCCCGATGGCATGGCGGTCGTGGTGGACACCAATATTTTGGAAAACAACGTCAAAACGAGACTGATCCTGGAAGAAGGAAGCAAAGGAAAAGAGAGACAGGACAAGCTGAGCACAGAGTTTTACAATTACAAAAAACAGGAGATCAAGCGGCTGGGAAAAGGAAGAAAGAAAAAAAAGCAGCAAAACGATTTGGAATCGTTGGATGGAGAATTGCTGAAGGAAATGGAAGAACTGCTGAAGGAGTAAACGATGCTGCAGCCAGGGGAACGGCTTGACAAAACAGGCTTTGCGGACATTTGCGTCATTCAAAAGCCGGAAGATTTCTGCTATGGGGTGGATGCTGTGATTCTGGCCGATTTTGCGGCCTCCAAAAATCCTGGGCGCATTGTGGATTTGGGCACCGGAACCGGCATCATCCCCTTTATCCTCAGCCACAAGACAAATGCGGAGAGGATCTATGGAATCGAATGTCAACGGGATTCCTGGGAAAGGGCAGTGCGGGGAGCCAGGCTCAACGGGCTTTCCGATAGGATATGCTTTCTCCACGACAATGTAGCAACCTTCCAGGACTTGAAAGGCTGGGCCAGCGCAGTGACGGCCAATCCACCCTACATGGCTGGAAGGGGAGGACTTGCCAATGCAAATCCGGCAAAAACGATCGCCCGCCACGAAATCGCAGGCAGCCTGGAGGATTTTATCCGCTGTGCGGCGGGACTTCTGCAGGACAGAGGGGATTTCTATATGGTTCACAGACCCAGCAGGCTAGTGGACATTTTTTCCCTGGGCAGGCAGTATCGTTTGGAGCCAAAGGAACTGCGCCTTGTTGCGCCGAGAAAGGGCAAAGAGCCGAACCTGGCGTTGATACACAGCACGAAAAACGGGAACCCGGAACTGCGCCTGTTGCCGGAATTGCATGTCTATCAGAATGAAACCGCCTATTCGGAGGAAATCCAGCGCATTTATGAACGGAGGGGATAGGCCTGGGAACCTTGGGCGCATGCGATGCCGCAGGATCCGAGGGGGCGGCGCGGCATGGACCAGGGATGGGTCACGGCTCAGGGAGGGCCGCAGGACTTGCGGCCAGCGAAGGTTCTTACATGATTTTGCAGACCAGGATGGATGCGAAGATGCCTACAATGTAACCGATGAGACCTGCGGGGAAAGCATGCCTCATTTTTTTCACGGCAGTGACCCCAAAGTACAGCGCCAATACATAAAATACGGTTTCACAGCTTCCCACCATGACGGAGGCAGCTCTCCCTGCGAAAGAATCCACGCCGCAGTTGGCCATGATTCGCTCTGCCAGTACCAGGGAGCCGCTGCCGGACACAGGCCGCAGCAGGATGAGGGAAATCAGTTCCCTGGGAATTCCAACCAGGCTGAAGGCCGAACCCAGGATGCTTTCCAGCCACTCCATGGCACCGGAGGAGGTGATGGCTTCGATGCCGATGAAGATTGCGATGACAAAGGGAAGGATTTCAACCGCCGTTGCGATTCCATCCTTTGCTCCTTCCGCAAAAAGGTCGTAAATCGAGACTTTTTTGTGTAGTCCATACAGGATGATTGTCGTGATGATGGATGGAATGAAAAAGACGGAAATGGAACTAAGAACGGTTGACATTGTGCGGGTTCCTTTCAAAGATTTTGCAAACCAGGATGGATGCGGCCATGGAAGCAAGCCCTGCAATGATGGAGGGGATGATGATTTCGCCGGAGTCCGCAGAACCCAGGTCGTTTCGGATTTTGATGACAGTGACGGGAACCAACTGCACCATGGACATGGTAACGGCTATGAACATGCACATGGCATCGCTGGCACAGGGAGAATGGCCGTTTTCCGCATCCAGGCGTTCCATGGCTTTCAGGGAAAAGACCGTAGCGCTGTTTCCTGCGCCGAAGACATTGGCGACAAAGCTCATGAGCATCACGGCGATGGTCTGTTCATCTTTTTCCTGAGGGAACAGAAAACCCATGAGAGGCTGGATCCGATGGGAAAATTTTTCAATCAGGCCTGACTTTTCGGCGATGTTCATCAGTCCGCTCCAGACTGCCATGATTCCAACCAGACTGATGACGAATTCCACCGCTTCCGTACAGCTGGACATCAATCCATCGGTAAAGCTTCCCAGGGTTCCGTGCAGGCAGGCGAATCCGATTCCAAGGCAAATCATGCCTGCCCAGATATAATTCATCATGTTTCTTCACCTCAACGTAAATTTATTCTAAAATATAGAAAATATGAGTTGAAACGATTTACATTTTATGTAATAATAAGGGTATCGTTGTTGAGCAATCGGAGGTAAAAATATGGTAATCACACTGGATATGAAGACGCTGGGTTGGGCACTCATCATGATCGGTCTGTTAGTTCTGATTGTTTTTTGCATTGTGTTCCTGAAGAACCTCATCGTAACCATCCAACATGCCAATCGGATTTTGAAGGATGCGGAAAAAATTTCTGCCATAGCCACAAAGCGTTCAAAACAAGTGGATGGCCTTGTTGGCGACATGGCTGAGTCCGTAGGTCAGGTGACAAAGGCCATTAAGGGGAACCAAAGCATCCCGGCAGCGCTGACATCCCTTGTCAATGCGGCCACAGCACTGAAGAACCTGGTGGCTGACAAGGGTGAAAAAAAGGAAAAGTAAGGAAAAGTAAAGATGGAACCAAGGGATGCAGGTTTCCCTGTTCAATAACCTAAGTTAAAAAAAGGAGTGAGAAAAAGTATGAAAGCGACAGGAATCGTTAGGAAAGTGGACGAACTGGGCAGGATTGTGTTGCCGATTGAGTTGAGAAGGACCTTGAACATCAAGATTCGGGATCCAATCGAAATTTTCGTGGACGAGGACTACATTTTGCTGAAGAAATACGAACCGGCCTGCATATTCTGTGGCAGCGCAAAGACGGTAACGCAAGTCAAAGGTAAAAATATATGTGAAAAGTGCATCCAAGAATTAAAGGAATTGTAGACGTCGGCAAAGCATTGGGCAGGACGAATAGGTTTGACAACAGGCAACTGGTAGCATCAGTTGTCTGTTTTTGTACAACAAAGAAAGCGCGCTTCGGCCGACATCATTAGGGATGCCAGGCATAAGATTGGCCATTTGCGCTTTTGAGCTGAAAGGATCGGACATGTTATCCATTTTTTGGAATTTTATGCTGCTTCCTGCACTTGACAATTCAAAGGGGTTGGGGTAAAGTATATAGTAATAGTGTAAAAACGTAGGAATAATGTGCTTGTTTTGTTGGGAGGAAAAAATGGCTAACAGAAAAATGAAAACAATGGATGGCAACACGGCGGCGGCGCACGTTTCGTATGCGTTCACCGACGTTGCTTCTATCTATCCGATCACTCCATCGTCCCCAATGTCGGAAATGGTGGATGAATGGGCAGCTTATGGGAGAAAAAATATCTTTGGTCAGACCGTCAAGGTCGCAGAACTGCAATCCGAGGCAGGTGCGGCGGGAGCGGTACACGGTTCGCTGGCCGCCGGCGCGCTTTCCAGCACCTATACGTCATCGCAGGGTCTGTTGCTGATGATTCCAAACATGTATAAAATCGCCGGCGAACTGCTTCCAGGCGTGTTTCATGTAGCAGCCAGGAGCGTTTCCACCCATGCTCTGTGCATTTTCGGGGATCATTCCGATGTCATGGCTTGTCGGCAGACGGGATTCGCCATGCTGGCGTCCGGCTCCGTGCAGGAAGTCATGGATTTAGGCGGAATCGCCCATCTGGCGGCCATCAAGGGCAGGGTTCCATTCGTGCATTTCTTTGACGGATTCCGCACATCCCACGAAATCCAGAAAATCGAAGAGTTTTCTTACGAGGATTACAAAAAGCTGGTGGACTGGGATGCCGTCCAAGCCTTCAGGGACAGAGCCTTGAACCCGGAACATCCGGTCATCAGGGGAACTGCGCAGAACCCGGATATTTTCTTCCAGGGAAGGGAGGCTTCCAACAAATATTACGAAGCCATTCCGGAAATCGTTGTGGAATATATGGACAAGGTCAGCGCGATCACAGGCAGGACATACAAGCCCTTTGATTACGTGGGCGCGCCGGACGCGGAACATATCATCGTTGCGATGGGATCCGTATGCGAAACCATCGAAGAAACCCTGAACCACATGGTTTCCGAGGGCAGGAAAGTCGGATTGATCAAGGTAAGGCTTTACAGGCCTTTTGTTGAAACGTATTTCATGGACGTGCTGCCGAAGACCGTGAAAAAAATCGCAGTGCTGGATAGGACGAAAGAACCTGGATCCCTGGGTGAGCCGCTTTACCAGGATGTAAAAACCATGCTCTATGACCAGGCAAATGCGCCGAAAGTATATGGTGGCAGATATGGCCTCGGGTCCAAGGACGTCATGCCCGGCATGATCTATGCGATTTACGACAACCTGGCCGAAGAAGAACCGAAGAACCATTTTACCATCGGCATCGAAGACGATGCGACGGGGGCTTCCCTCCCATACGAAGCAGACATTTCGCGGGAACCGGAGGGAACCATCAAGTGCAAATTCTGGGGACTGGGATCCGATGGCACAGTAGGAGCCAACAAGACCGCCATCAAAATCATCGGTGACAAAACCGACATGTACGCACAGGGATATTTTGCTTATGATTCCAAGAAATCCGGCGGCCTGACGGTTTCCCACCTGCGGTTCGGGAAACATCCGATTCAGTCCACATACCTGATTAACCAGGCGGATTTCGTGGCGTGCCACAACCAGGCTTACCTGCGGCAGTACAACATGCTGAAAGATTTAAAGCAAGGCGGGACGTTCCTGCTCAACTGCATGTATGCGGAGGAGGAAATCGCAGACAATCTTCCGGCCAATGTAAAGCGGGATCTGGCAAAGAAAAATGCCAATTTCTATATCATCAACGCCCAGAGCATCGCCAGCGAAGTAGGGCTTGGAAACAGGATCAACATGGTCATGCAGGCGGCGTTCTTCAAGCTGGCGAAGGTGATGCCCGTGGAAGATGCGATTCGGTACCTGAAGGAGGGCATCGACAAGACTTATGGAAAGAAAGGCCAGAACATCGTTGACATGAACTGCAAGGCCGTTGACATGGGCGTTTCTGCGATTAAGAAGATCGAAGTGCCGGCTGACTGGGCGGATGCGCAGGATCCGGAGGGCAAAAAGGAAGATTTGCCTGCGTTCATCGAGGACGTTTTGGTTCCGATGAACAAACAGGAAGGCGATGACCTGCCCGTAAGCGCATTTGCGGGCATCGAAGACGGTACGTTCCCATCTGGCACGGCTGCTTATGAAAAGCGCGGCGTTGCCGTCATGCTGCCTGAATGGAACGCAGAAGCATGCATCCAGTGCAACCAGTGCTCTTTCGTATGTCCCCATGCGGCCATTCGCCCGGTGCTGTTGGACGAAAGCGAAAAAGCGGCTGCGCCAACCGGGTTCGTCACTGCTCCGGCAAAGGGCAAGGGTCTGGAAGGCCTGCACTACAGGATGCAGCTTTCATCCCTGGACTGCCTGGGATGCGGAAACTGCGCAGATATCTGTCCGGCTAAGAAAAAAGCGCTCGTCATGAAACCTTATACGGAATTTGCAGGAGAAGACGAAAACTGGAACTACGGCATTGAAATTCCGAGAAAGGACGATCGGGTTTCGGCTGAAACAGTAAAAGGAAGCCAGTTTGCGAAACCATACATTGAATTTTCCGGCGCATGCGCTGGCTGTGGGGAAACGCCATACATCAAGCTGGCGACCCAGCTCTTTGGCGATCGGATGTTGATTGCCAACGCCACGGGCTGTTCCTCCATCTGGGGCGCATCCGCACCGTCCATGCCTTACTGCAAGGACGAGAACGGGCGGGGACCGGCCTGGGCAAATTCGCTCTTTGAGGACAATGCGGAATATGGCTATGGAATGGCGATCGCCAATCGACAGCACAGGACAAAGATCGAGAACGACATGAAAGCACTGCTGGAACTGGGCGTGGACGAAAATCTGAAAGCCGCCCTCGATGACTGGATCGAGTTTAAAGAGGACGGCAAGAAATCCAGGGAAACCAGCGATAAGGTGATAGCAGCCCTTCAGTCCATGGATGCTTCAGATGCGGCGGCAGCAAAGCTGCGAGACGACATCCTGGATTTGAAGGATTACCTGGTGAAAAAATCCATCTGGGCATTGGGCGGCGATGGATGGGCCTATGACATCGGATACGGCGGGCTGGATCACGTCTTGGCTTCTGGAGAAAACATCAACATTCTGGTCTTTGACACGGAAGTGTACTCCAACACAGGCGGCCAGGCTTCCAAAGCCACGCCGGCAGCGGCTGTTGCCAAATTTGCGGCATCCGGCAAGCGCATCAAGAAAAAGGATCTGGGCATGATGGCCATATCTTACGGCTACGTTTATGTGGCGCAGGTGGGCATGGGCGCAGACAAAAACCAGCTAATGAAAGCCATGGTGGAAGCGGAACGCTACAATGGGCCATCCCTGATCATCGCCTATGCGCCATGCATCAACCACGGCATGAAGAAGGGCATGGGAAAGTCCCAGGAGAACATCAAGGAAGCGGTGGAATCCGGCTACTGGAACCTGTACCGATACAATCCCGAACTGAAAAAGCAGGGCAAGAATCCGTTCATTTTGGATTCCAAGGAACCGACTGCGAGCTTCCGGGATTTCATCATGGCGCAGACCCGGTATTCGTCCCTTGCCAAGGAGTTCCCGGAAGTGGCCGAAAGGCTCTTTGCCCTTACGGAAGAAAATGCGAAGGAACGGCTGGCAGGCTATCAGAAGCTGGCGCAGCAGGGCTGATTTTACAAAAAAACAGGAAAGTTCTTTTCATAGCACGAGGGCAACCTCAGGAAAACCGCAGCATGGCTGCGGTTTTCCTGCATATCGGACAATGCGGAGGAACATCTCTTCATGCATAAATCCCCTGAAAGGGCAGTAAGATGTCTAGTGTAGCGTTTCCAAACGAACTGGACAGAATACCGCATCCCATTTTCCACCTTGCAGGCTGAAATTTGATTCAGCCTCTTTCGCACAGTTGTTTGGAAAACGCGATACCAGACAGGAGATTTCAATCATGAAGAAAGTAAGAATTGGGATCGCAATTGTGGCAGTTGTGTCGTTGCTCGCTGCCTTGGTTGTGGCCAAACACAATGCCGTACGCCAGGCTGCGGCTCCTTCTGCGCCTGGAATCTCAGCCGCCCAGGCAATTTTGGTGGATGGGAAGACAGGAAAGGCGCTTTATGAAAAGAATGCGGATGAAAAGGCTTATCCCGCCAGCACGACAAAGATTATGACAGCCTTGCTGGTGCTGGAAACTTTGGAGTTTTACGACAGCCCACTGGCGCAGGTTGCGACCGTGCCCACAGAGGCCGAAGGGGTAGAAGGATCGTCCCTTTATCTGAAAGCGGGGGAGCGAATCAGCATCCAGGATTTGCTCTATGGATTGATGCTGCAATCGGGCAATGACGCAGCAGTGGCGCTGGCCATCCTTGCCGCAGGCGACTTGGACTTGTTCGTAGAAAGGATGAACGAAAAAGCCGACCGCCTGTACTGCAAAAATACTCATTTTGTCAATCCCAACGGACTGTTCGATGAAAACCATTATACGACGGTCAGGGACATGTCCATCATAGCACGCGAGGCCATGACCCATGAGGATTTCCGCAGGATCGTTTCGGCTCCCTCCTGGGATGCGGAGCGGGAAGAAAGCGACTTTGTGCATTTTTACAACAAGAACAAGACGGTTCACGAGTTCAAAGGCGGAACCGGAATCAAAATTGGATATACGAAAGCCTCTGGCAGGACGCTGGTTGCCTCCTCCCAGCGTGATGGAAAAGAACTGATTTGCGTAGTCATGGGCGCACCAAACTGGTTCAACGATGCATATACATTAATGGAATACGGTTTTAAGGAACTGGAAAGAAATAACTGATTGGGAAAACCATACTAGATCTTCCAGTTATGGATGGACAGTTCCTACAAGATTGGAGGAATAGCCATGACATACAAGGAAGAACGATGCATCGATGCAGGATCGGAACATTGCCCTTGCCTGCTAGCTCAGTCTGGCGACTGCATCACCTGCAGCAGGCTTCAGGGAAAGGATTGCTGTGACTGCAAATGGAGAGGCGTATGCATCTATAATGAATATATTCAGAATGGAAAGAAAATCAACAATCGGAGGCAGAATCGGAAAACCAGGATTCTGAAAAAAATCTGGTATGGGGAGGATTTGGTGGTGCTGGTGGTAGAAGTGAGCAAAGGCTTTGCCCTCAAAGCGTCCATGCCCGGTTCTTATGTGTTCCTCAAGGAATGCGGACGGCAGGATTGCTACAGCGTGCCAATTTCCGTCATGCGTTCGGAGCCGGAAAAGGGACATTTGCACTTGGCCATCAAAGTGGTGGCTGGAAAGACGAAAGCCCTGGCAGCGTCCAGGGATGAAGTCGAAATCAGGGGCGTTTACCGCAACGGGCTGTTAGGTGTTTCCAGGCTGATGACAAAGGATCCCCAGAAAGTGCTTTGCGTCACCAAGGGCGTGGGCTTCGCCCCGGCGGCCAATTACAACCGATGGGCTTTTGGCAAGGATACGGTGGATATGATGATCGACCTTGACAAAATCAACCAGGAGTTGGTAAATGATTATCTGGCGGACTATCCGGCAAACAGCATCCGTTATCTGGACTTGACCCCGGGCTTTGCGTGTCCCGAAGGATACGATGCCGTGATGCTGCTGGCATCGGATCATTACATCGAATCCATCGACATTCCACAGGACAAGAAAGTGTGCAGCAACAATTTCCACATGTGCTGCGGAGAAGGGATCTGCGGCGCCTGCACCATGGTGGACGATTCGGGCAACAGCCACAAAATGTGCAAGTGCCAGTTTTACGAGTTTTAGAGAGGCGGATTTGGAGGATCCTGCGCTTTTTCTTGTGGAAAAAAACAAAGAACCACAAAAAAATGGGTTGACAAGCCACAAACAAAGCCCTATAATAGCAACATAACAACTGAAACAGACAAACCGATGATTGAGAGTAGTAGGTTCGGAACTGGACTTGACAGAGAGCCGCAGGTGGTGAGAGGCGGCAGGGACAACCGAACTGAATGGACTTATGAGGGCAGGGAGAAAGGCTGGACATCAGAATCAAAGAGGCCGAGTAATACCTGACGGGAACTCCGCCCGTGACCAAGGGAGCGCGTATCGACAGCTGTACGCGGAACAGGAGAAGGGATTTTTTCCGTTCTCAGGGTGGCACAACGAGAGCCGAGCGCTTTTGTCCCATAGCGGGATGAAAGCGTTTTTTTCATCCGTGGCGAAGGAAATATGAAATATCGATGCGCTGCCAAAAATCTCAATCAGCCAGGGCAACCAGAAAAGGAGAAACGCAATGAAAAAGAACGTACCCCACAGGTTATATCTCACAGAAGAGCAGATGCCAAAGCAATGGTACAACCTGCGAGCCGACATGAAGGAACAGCATGCGCCGATGATCAACCCGGCGACCATGAAACCGGCTGCAGTGGAAGATTTGTACCCGGTATTCTGCGAGGAGCTGGCAAAACAGGAGATGGACAACGAAACCAGGTATTTTGACATTCCGGAAGAAGTGCAGGACATTTACAGAACCTATAGGCCATCGCCCCTGTGCAGGGCTTACCATCTGGAAAAGGCATTGGACACGCCGGCGAAGATTTATTACAAGTTCGAGGGAAACAACACTTCCGGCAGCCACAAGTTAAATTCCGCCGTGGCACAGGCTTACTATGCAAAACAGCAGGGGTTGAAGGGCGTGACTACGGAAACCGGCGCCGGCCAATGGGGGACCGCCCTTTCCGAAGCCTGCTCCTACTTTGGGCTGGATTTGGAGGTCTACATGGTGAAGGTGTCCTTTAACCAAAAGCCCTTCCGCAAGAACATCATGGAAACCTTCGGCGCCCATGTGTTCGCATCCCCTTCCGACAAGACGGAAGCAGGGAGAAAAATCCTGGCCGCGGATCCGGAAAACAGCGGAAGCCTGGGATGCGCCATTTCCGAAGCCGTTGAACGAGCCGTGACCAGCGATGGGTATCGCTATGTGCTGGGATCCGTCCTCAACCAGGTTCTGCTGCACCAATCCATCGTTGGGCTGGAAGCAAAAAAGGCCATGGAACTGTTGGACGAGTACCCGGATATCATCATCGGCTGCGCTGGCGGCGGTTCCAACCTGGGCGGCCTGATCGCCCCGTTCATGCAGGACAAAATCAAAGGCAGCATCAATCCGAGAATCGTAGCGGTGGAGCCGGCATCCTGCCCATCCTTTACAAGGGGCGTTTACAAATACGATTTCTGCGACACCGGCATGATTACGCCGATGGCCAAAATGTACACCCTTGGCTGCACATTCAAGCCTTCCGCGAACCATGCGGGTGGCCTGAGATACCACGGCATGTCGCCGATTCTTTCCAAGCTGTACGATGATGGATATATGGAAGCGGTTGCTGTGGAGCAGACGAAGGTGTTCGATGCCGCCGTGCAGTTCGCAAAGCTGGAGACGATCCTTCCTGCGCCGGAATCCGCCCATGCGATTCGCCAGGCCATCGATGAAGCGTTGAAATGCAAGGAAACGGGCGAAGAAAAAACGATCCTCTTCGGGCTGACGGGAACCGGATTCTTCGACATGACGGCCTATGCTTCTTACAATGCAGGGGAGATGACGGATCATATTCCAACGGATGAAGAATTGAAGCCATCCATGGACGCAATTCCAAAGATTCCGGGGATACAGGAATAAGGCGTTGCGGCAAACGAAAAGAAAACAGGGACAAAAAAGAGAGGACAACATTTCTGTCCTCTTTTTTCTTGACACTATAAATGTTATATGGTAAAGTCAAATGCAATGAAAACGATAAAAGTTTCATGGAACAAAGCTGGCAGAGCAAATTTCGCTTCTGCGGCTCACCTGGTCAATTTTTTGAGAATGCTGCAAATGATATCAATGTCATAATACCAAATGCAGAAAGAAAGGAAAAGAAAGATGTACCATATCATTGTGACAGAACCCAGCAACAAATTGCGCGTATTGGGAAGGCAGGCATTGACAGGAAAATGGAAGCTTGCCATTATTGCGGCTTTGATTTACCAAATTTGCATGACCCTTCCGCCGTTAATTTTGGATCAGCTATTCGGCAAGACGCTGGCAGAGCTTTATGAGACTCTTTATGGGAGCAATTTCGATGGCTTCGGTTCCAACATCATTCATGCCATCAGTGAAAGCGCACAGAAAGTATCCGCCATGTCCGATGTGTATACGATTCTTGTGACCGGGGCTTTTACGCTGGGCATTTCAATTTTCTTCCTCAACCTTTTCAGAAGGAAAGAGGCGGATTCATCTCAGGTGTTTCTGGGGTTTGAACAGTTTTTCAAGGCACTGGGGCTGTTCGTTGTCATGGGCGTGTTCACCACCCTTTGGATGTTTTTGTTCATCGTTCCGGGAATCATTGCAATACTGCGTTACAGCCAGGCGTTCTTCATTCTGGCCGATGACCCGACAAAGGGAATCCTGCAGTGCATCAACGAGAGCAAGTCGATGATGAAGGGAAACAAGGGAAAGTACTTTTGGTTGCAGCTGTCCTTTATCGGGTGGTACATCGTCACAGCCATTGCGATAGGAATCGTTACTGGTTTGTTTTCCATGTTTCATTTTGGAGGTGTTGTGACAGCGAGCTTCGATTGGATCGTTGGCCTCGCCAGTTGCTGGCTGACCACCTATGTTCTTGCTACCGATGCCGCCTTTTACGAAATATTGCGAGGAAACCTGCGAGCCAGCAGCGATGCATTGGAGCAACATTGACATGGCTTCGGTTGCCCGTTGCCAGTCATCATGACGCGCATTGCGACACGGAATGGAATTGCAAAAGGAGGAGACGAATTGAAACAGGAACCGGAAAAGTTTCGCTTTTTCAGCCATCGGGAATGCGAGTTTTTTCCATGTCATGAAGCGAAGGATACAGGGCGGTTCAATTGCCTGTTTTGCTACTGCCCTTTGTACGCCCTGGGGAAAGATTGCGGCGGGAAATTCACCTACACGGAAGCGGGCGTGAAGGACTGCACTGGCTGTCTGATTCCCCATAGCCCAGGCGGGTATGATTATGTGATGAAGCATTTTTCCAAAATCGTGGATTTGATGAAAAGCCAATCATAAGGCGGGAGATGGATAAAAAACAGGGAATTTGCGCATAAATTGCTTCAATCTTTTGTTTTATGCACATTCTAACGGGATCGCCAAACCGCAAGGGGCTTTGGCAGTTGCGTATGCCACATGGTTCCCGCTGCTTTCATTGGCCGCCCTGGAGCCACAATCGTCCGACAAAGGCCCCTGGTACCCAAATCGGGGGCTTTTTGAATTTGCCTCCAGAACCTGTTTTCAGGCGGTGCAGAATCAAAAACGGTGAATTGAGAAATCCTGTGTGCGATTCATTGAATTGAGGAATCCTGTGTGCGATTCATTTTGGGACAGGCTTTTCGTCACTTGGATGTGCCCCTCCGCATAAGATGGGAAAGGTGAATGAAAAAGGAGGAGTTTTGATTGAGAGGTAAGATCAGGCACATCTATCCAGGCGGCAACACGCCGAAGGGGTTCTTTTCCTATTATCAGTACATACTGGGGCAGGAAGAGGCAAACCGCATCATTTGTCTGAAAGGCGGGCCGGGAGTCGGCAAATCCACGTTCATGAAAAAAATCGGGGAGCATTTCGTGGAGCAGGGGGAGGACGTGGATTTCCTCTGGTGTTCTTCTGACCCGGGCTCCCTGGACGGCATTGTGCTGAAAGAGCGCAAAATCGCCATCATCGATGCTACCAGCCCCCATATGGTAGACCCTGTCAATCCGGGGGCAGTGGACAGCATCGTCCACCTGGGAGATTTCTGGAACGGGGAGGCTCTGAAAAAATGCAAAGACCACGTTCTGGAGAGCAGCGCAAAGATCAAAGATTGGTTCCATTGCGCTTACCGCTGGCTGGCGGCGGCAGGCGAGATGTACGGTCTGCTGTCCGATGTTTATGAAAACGCGGTAGAGGATGGGGAGCTTTACAAAATCACAGCGGGCATCGTAGGGGACGAAATGGCGCACAAGGAGCTTTCCCTGAGACCGGGTCGTTTGAAAAAGCAATTCGCCAGCGCCATCACGCCCGCAGGGTTCCAGAATCGGCTGGAATCCATTGTCCGAGGGTATGGCAAACGATACATGCTGGAAGGACCGGTGGGTCTGAGCAGCGCCAGGCTGCTGAACATCGTGGCAGAGAGCGCATTGTACCGGGGAATGGACGTGGAAGCCTTTTACTGTCCCATGCGGCCGGATGAAAAAATCGATCACATTTTGATCCCGCAGCTGGGAACGGCTTTTGTTTCCGTGAACCGTTATCACGACTATTGCGACCTGGAATTGGAGGATTCTGCGGCGCAGGTGGAAAGGCTGGACATGAACGGCGTTGTGGATGAAAGCAAGCTGGAAGAACGGAAACCCATGCTTTCTGACTGTGAATGCAGGATGGGGGAAACGCTGGAAGAAGCCATCCGCTGCATTGCCCGAGCCAAGAAAGAGCATGACAAGCTGGAAAGCTACTACATTCCAAACATGGATTTCAAAAGAATAGATGCGCTTCGGGATGAAATCATCGGAAAAATCGAGGAAAATACATTGTGATCAATTCCATTGGCCAGGCAGATGTGGTAGAATGAACCCATGAAACAACGGCAGGAGGAAACGATATGATAAACAGACTGCATTTGCTGAAAGAATATGCGGCAGCGCTGGAAGAAGAAAACCTGGTGGCAGAACAGAACGTATCGGCGGAAGCCCTGGAAAAGAAGGTGAACTATCTTTCCTTCAATTCCCAGGACGTCCGCTACGACACCCTGTTTATCTGCAAAGGCGCGCATTTTACCGCAGAGTATCTGCGCAGCGCCATAGAAGAAGGGGCTTTCGCTTATGTGAGCGAGCGAAAATATGAAGAGCATGCGCCGGGCATTCCGTATATCATCGTGACGGACATGCACCGCGCCATGGCTCTTCTGACGGATTTATTCTACAACCAGGTGTGGAAAGAACTGACGATTACTGGCATTACAGGAACGAAGGGAAAATCTACGACCACCTATTTTGTGCGCTACATTTTGGACGAGTACCTGAGAGATCACAAGCTTCCTGTCAGTGCGGTGATTTCCGGCATCGACAATTACGATGGAGTCACAGAGGAAGAATCCCACCTGACGACGCCGGAAGCCTTGGATCTGCATCGCCATTTTGCCAATGCGGTGAGGACTGGCATCGAATTTTTGACCATGGAAGTCTCCAGCCAGGCGTTGAAATACCACCGGACAAAGGGCATTGTCTTTGACGTGGGGTGCTTCCTCAACATCGGCATCGACCATATCAGCGACATCGAGCATTCCAGTTTTGAAGATTACCTCCAGGCGAAAATGGTCTTGCTCTCCCAGTGCAAAACGGCCTGCATCAACCTGGAAAGCGATTATGCCCGGCAAGCCATGGAAGCGGCTTCGGGAAAGGCTGAGAAAATCGTCACCTTTGGCAGGAAGCCGGAGGCGGACGTTTACGGATACGAAATTGAACCGGGAAAAAAGGGCATCTCTTTCCGGGCGAAATGCGACAGCTTTGACGAAACCTTCAAGATCGGCATGACGGGACTCTTCAACGTGGACAATGCCCTGGCTGCCATCGCCATCTGCTATGCGCTCAACATTCCGCTGAAGCATATCAAATCAGGCCTGAAAAAGGCCAGGGTCAGCGGCAGGATGGAAATCTACACCGGCAGGAGCGGAAACCTGGACGTCATCGTGGATTACGCCCACAACCAGATGAGCTTTGAATCCCTTTTCGCTTCCACGAAGAAGGAGTACCCTGGAAAGAAAATCACCATCGTCTTTGGCTGTCCCGGAAAAAAGGCTTTGGGACGGAGAAAGGAACTGGGGAACATCGCTGGCAAATATGCGGACAAGGTATACATCACGGAAGAGGACGCAGGAGAAGAGCCAGTGCAGAAAATTTCCGAAGAAATCGCCAGCCATGTGAAACGATGGGGCTGCGAATACAGCATCATCGTGGACAGGGAAGAAGCCATACGGCAGGCCATTGAAACGGCGGATGACAATACGGTGGTGCTCATTACGGGAAAGGGCAGGGAAACCAGGCAGAAGCGGGGAACCCAATACATCGACACCCCTTCGGACGTGGAGTGCGTGCGGCGATTCCTGATGGAGAAATAAGGAGAACTCATGAGCAAAATTACGAAAAGAAGCTTGGGCGTATTCGCCATTTTTTCTCTCTGCCTGGGTGCGGTGGCAGGCGCAGTGGTTTGGATGCTTTTGCGAATCATGAACCTGGGGATCCAGATTGTCTGGGAAACCATGCCGGCCAAACTGGAAAATCCTGTCTGGTATCCCTTCGTTGCTTGCGCCCTGGGAGGCCTGCTCATAGGCCTGTGGCAGAAAAAATTTGGAATCCTGCCGGAATCCATGGAACTGGTCATGGCAAAATTGAAGAGAGAAGGGACTTATCCATACGACAAACTCCACATACTGGCCGTCTCTGCGCTCCTTCCCCTGATTTTCGGCGGCAGCTTGGGGCCGGAAGCGGGACTGACGGGCATCATCGTAGGACTCTGCTGCTGGATCGGGGACAAACTGAAATACAAGGGAGCAGAAGTGCGGGAGCTGGCAAACGCAGGAATCGCAGCCACCTTGTGCGTAATTTTCAATGCGCCTTTCATGGGAATCGCCAACAACTTTGAGAATCGGGATTTAAGCGATGATCTTACAATCCCCAAAGAGCAGATTGAACGGAAACGAGCCAAGACCCTCATCTATGTGGCGGGCGTCCTCGGCGGCCTGGGGGCCATGTCGGGCCTGGGGATGCTCTTTGGAGGGAGCATGGGAATCCCCAGGTTTGGAAGGGACGTGGACATTGCGCTGTACGATTGGAAATGGTTCCTGCCTTTTGCGGCGGTCAGCGTCCTCGGCGGAATGTTCTATTTGCTGATGAACCGCGCCACTTCCTTTTTGGGGCAGAAAATCATCAAATACCGGGTGGCAAGCTGCGTGCTGGCCGGCCTGTTCCTGGCGGCCATGGGCACGTTCCTGCCGTGGACCATGTTTTCGGGAGAACACCAGATGGGAGAACTCATGGAAGTGTGGCGGGAGCAGGGATTTGTCCTCCTTTTTCTGACAGCCATCGGGAAGCTGCTCGCTGTCAGCTTGTGCGTCAACCTGGGATGGAGGGGAGGCAATATTTTCCCCATCATCTTTGCCGGCTTGTGCATGGGGTACGCCCTGGCGATGCTTACCGGTGCGGAACCCGTATTTGCGGTGGCGGTATGCGTATCCGCCCTGTGCGGATACGTCATGCGAAAGCCCCTGACCGTAATCGCTGTGCTGTTGCTCTGTTTTCCGGCAACCATCATCATGCCGGTAGCCGCCGCAGCTTACGGCGGCAGCCTGGTTCCCGTATTCAGATGGCTTTCAGGAGAGGAACAGTGAGGCGCCCGGAAAGAGGGGAGGCAGCAGATGCGTGAGAATTGGGAATCTGATATCACAGAAGCTTCGAAAATTTACGACTGGGAGCATTTGATGCAGCAGGGAAAGCGCATCAATGCGAAAGCGGAAAAAAATTTCCTTTCTTGCAAAGAATGAAGTGTGTTTCGCCGATTCCATCGGATCGGCAGACTTTGTTGAAATTGTGTCAACATCCATTTGATCGGCATTTTCCACATTCCAGAAAATCGGAAAAAAATTTCCGATTCTTCTTTTTTTAGAAAGCATTTTTTAACCGCATTCCATGACAAATCTTTTTCAGCGGGAAAAAAATTTCCTGAAAAGCCAGGAAAGAAGCGCGATATTCTTAAAAGAAAAATAAGTGTTTTATCAAAAAAACGGCTAAATTCCAACATTTTTCTCCAATCACCCATAAAAAAAGAAGTTAAAATTTTAACATGGCATGATTTTTGTAATATTAAAAGGTAGTTGCATACATTGTGGTGTCTGCCCGCCTTGGGCGGATGCCACAGAACCACTAAAGGAGGCATAGAATATGTTAAGAACAGCATTACCTAACATCAAGACACCGTTGCCGGGGCCAAAGGCGAAGGCGATCATCGCGAGGAGGGAAGCCGCGATGCC
>CAZVBL010000049.1:0-15554 GCA_964625475.1 uncultured Zhenpiania sp.
TGAATCACGAATCTCGATTGTAGGTTCAAAGGAAATTCGTGGTATAATGAACGCAATCGATTGGAACGGTGTTGTTGCGGGGAAGCGTTCATTGAATCACGAATCTCAATCGGGTTTTCAGAGGAAATCCATGGTGTCATGAACGCAGCCTATTCAAATGGCATTGGCGTAAGGAAGTGCTCACTGAATTATGGACTTTGATTCTATTTTCAGAGGAACTTCGCTATAGCATTGTGATTGCCGCACTGGGGTTCTTTTTTCATTGGAACCGATAAACTGCGCAAAAAAAATTTTTCCAAAGAGGCAGGATGACATGGGCAAAGAAAAGCAGGTAAAAATCCACAACAAAAGCGACAGGCCAGACAACGTGGTCATGAAAGAACAGGAAATCGTGCGAAAATGTGGCGAAATTGAAGGGGAACTGCCCCAGTTCCTGAAGGGTTTTTTCGCTTATCTTCGGGGGAACGTTCTACCCATGACCCGGCTCGCATACTTATACGATATCCGCTTTTTCTGCCATTACCTGGTGGAAGAAACGGCTCTTACGGAGGCGGAACGCCCCCAGGAACTGACCATCCGGGACTTTAATCGAATTCGGGCCACGGATGTGAACGATTTCATCGATTACTGCAGAAGATACCAGGTGGAAACGGATGGCGCCATTACCATTTATGAGAACAACAACAAGACTTTGGCTCGGAAAAAATCGTCCATTTCCGTCATGTTCAAACAGCTTTATCGGGATGAACTCATAGAAAAAAACATCACGGATGGATTTGACCCCATTCGGGTTCCAAAAGCCTCAGAACGGGAAATCAAGGCACTCCAGGACGATGAAGTAATGATCATGCTGGATGCGGTTTCCACTGGCAGCCACTTGACGAAGAAGGAACGCCAATTTTGGGAAAAGACGAAAAAGCGGGACAAAGCCATTCTCCTCCTGTTCCTCACTTACGGACTGCGGCTTTCGGAACTGCAGCAGCTCAATGTTTCCTCCTTTCATTTTCCCCGGGGAGAGTTCACCATCTACCGAAAGCGAGGCAAGGAGTCCAAGATGCCGCTGAACCAGTCGGTGACAGCTGCGCTTTTGGAATACATAGAAGAGGAGCGGGCAGATGACAAGACATTGGACGAGGAACACAAGGACGCATTGTTCCTTTCTTTGCAGGGAAAGCGCATGACCGAGCGGCAGATTCGGGAGCTTGTGAAAAAATATACGTCCATCGGGCTTTCCACATCGCGGGATGCGGGATACAGCCCCCATAAGCTTCGGGCTACGGCGGCTACCAGCCTCATTGGGCGAGGCAACTCCATTTACGATGTACAGGCTCTGCTGGATCACGAACAGGTGACGACCACCCAACTTTACGCAGCCCACAAGATGAACGTAAAACGAGATCTGGTAAATGACATGGAATGGGAACTGGAGAGAACGGGAAAAAAGGATTGAAAGGGTTTCGAAAATGTTAGAAAAACGTAAGAAATCATTCATAAAGGCCACAAGGATCAGTGATATAATTTAGGTAGAAAGGAATCGGATAGGGAATGAAACAAGTGAGGTTTATCTGCATGTGCGCAATGTCCTTGTTGTTATATAATTGCGCAATTGCGCCCTCTGCCTTTGCAGTGGGCGATTCCTTTGCAAAGCAAGGACAGTCTGTTTCATACGACATGGATTCTGAAGCAGAGCAGGCAGACAAGACGAACAAAGTGGACAAGGCAAAGAAGAAAAGCCCGGATACCAAATGGTTCAACACGAAGAAACAGAAAACTGAATACGAAATTTCAACGGAACGGCAACTCATGGGGTTGGCCAAGCTGGTGAACGAAAAAAAGGTTTCCTGGCATGGGGAGGAAACGCATACCTTTAGGGACGTTACGATAAAACTAATGTGCGACATCGAACTGACCCAGCCCTGGACGCCCATTGGAAGCTCTGACACATGCGCTTTTGAAGGGCGGTTTGAAGGAAATGGACATACGATTTCCGGGATTGAAATCCGAAATTCGGACAACAGCAACGTGGGCTTCTTTGGATGCTTGAAGGGGAGCGTGAACAACCTGAACCTACAGGGGAGCATCAAAAGCCGAAATGACAACGTAGGCGGCATGGCGGCCGTCCTGACGGAGTCGGCGCTGATTGAAAACTGCACTGTAGATATAAACGTTACGGGCAGAAATCGCGTTGGAGGCACGGTTGGCATCAATCGTTCCGGCAAAATCGTCAACTGCCATAGCTATGGTGAGGTGGAAGGAAATGTAAAGGTAGGGGGAATCGTTGGGGAAAACTGGGGTGGAAAGGTGCAAAACTCCTCCAACCTGGGGCAGGTTCTTTCCAATGGAAAAGGCTTTGGAATCTATGGAACCGGCGGCATTGCCGGTCGTTCCGTTGCTCTCGGTGCAGTGATCGAGGAGTGTTTTAACAGCGGCATCATCCGATCATCCAATGAATGCGCCGGCGGCATTGTAGGATATGCGAACGTGAGCGGCACAGTCGTAAAAAATTGTTACAACATGGGCAATGTCTACGGACCAGAGCCCAAGACGTTGACTTCTTACGGATATGTGGGAGGCATTGTGGGCAACATAGGAGAAAATGGGGTCGTTGTGAAGAATTGCTATCATGCGGGAACCGTGAAGAATGGGGAATACGCCGGCGGCATCATTGGAAACATGGAGTTGGAGTACGACTTCAAGGAGGAAAGCTCCATTCAAAATAATTACTACCTGGCAGGATCCGCATCTCTTGCCATCGGAAATGTCGAGGACGCAAAGGGAAAACTGAATTACAGCGAAATCGCTGAGCGGAGATCCCCTGGAGATATGAAGAGCCAGCATATGGCATCTGTCCTGGGCGCTGCGTTTGAATCGGACATCAGCGGTGTCCATGGGCTAAACGATGGGTTCCCCATATTGGAATGGCAGAAAACCGCATTGAACGAGGATTACCTGGAAAGCCTGGAAGATTTGACATTTCCCCATTTCCATCAATTACAAGCGTTTTTCCAAAAGCATCCTTATGGAACGGCTTCCGGCGAGATGATTTTGGAATTGTTCAATCCACAGATGCACATGGAACGCGTGCTGTCAGACATGCAATCGGCAACAGAAGACGACGAGTCGTGAGGTGCTAGCCCGCCACATGCAATCGGCGTTTTATAATGCATCGTGCATATCGTCGTTAAGTACAAAATAAAATGAAAAAAGGAGCATGCATTGATGACGAACAACACATATCGATTATTATCCACAGAGTTGGGAATCGACCCAAAGGTTTTGGGTTTGATTTCCGAGGCAGAAACCGAGGTGAGCGATCAATTCGCATATCTGGACGATGTGATGTCTTACAACCAATATAAAGTGCTGGCTGCGTTCCAAAAAAACCGCATCAGCGATACGCATTTTGCCTGGAATACGGGATACGGATATGACGATGCGGGGCGAGAAGCGCTGGAGCGTGTTTATGCCGACATTTTCAAGGCGGAAGCGGCTCTCGTACGCCCGATCATCGTCAACGGAACCCATGCTTTGACCCTGACCCTGACAGGAATCCTTCGGCCTGGGGATGAATTGATCTACTGCACGGGATCGCCTTACGATACCTTGGAAGAGGTCATCGGCATTCGGGGACAGGGAAAAGGTTCTTTGAAAGAATTTGGCGTAACATATAAGCAAGTGGAATTGACATCGGATGGAAACATTGATTTTGATGCGCTGAAACGTGCCATTTCCCAAAAGACACGCATGATAACCGTTCAGCGGGCCACTGGCTATGGATGGCGCAAAGCCATCACTATCGAGCAGATCCAGGAATGGGCGTCCTTTGTCCATGGAATCAACCCGAAAATCATCTGCATGGTGGATAATTGCTATGGAGAATTTCTGGACATCAAAGAGCCTACTCAAGTGGGTGCGGATGTGCTGGCGGGTTCGCTGATCAAAAATCCTGGCGGTGGCCTGGCTCTGACCGGCGGATACATCGCTGGAAGGAACGATTTGATCGAAACCATTTCTTATCGAATGACTTCTCCGGGAATCGGAGGGGAATGCGGACTCACCTTCGGGCAGACCAGAACCATGTTCCAGGGGCTTTTCATTGCGCCGAAAACCGTCAATGGGGCTGTGAAAGGCGCAGCATTGTGCGCAAAGGTTTTTGAAAAATTAGGGTATGAAGTCTGCCCGCGGGCAGAAGAACAACGCAGCGACATCATAGAAGCGATCAAATTGGGAAGCCCGGAAGCGGTCGTTGCCTTTTGCGAGGGCATCCAAGCGGCTGCGCCCATCGATTCCCATGTGAAACCGATTCCATGGGACATGCCTGGCTATGAAGATCAAGTCGTCATGGCTGCCGGCGCTTTTGTTCAAGGATCCTCCATCGAACTGAGTGCGGATGCGCCGATTCGGGAGCCTTATGTGGTTTATTTTCAGGGCGGCCTTACTTATGAGCATTCCAAATTCGGCGTCATAAAGGCGCTGCAGGCCTTATATGAGCAAGGCATGGTTTCCCTATGATTCTTTGCTTTGCGATGCGATTCAGGAACCATCGTTATGGTGCATGGTAGGAAAAGGGACAGGCTGGACAGGCAATGACGCCATGAGCAACATGGGCAAATAGAGAAAAGAAGGCGCATAAATGGCTATGGATCAACGGAAAAAAGACAGAGCGCATAGGAAAATCAAAGCTTTCAGCAGCATCCTGAAATTAGCCCTGCTTATTTTTATCCTCATCGGCTTGCCCGCATACATTTATTTTTATCAGCCGGAGCTGATTGAAAACATGTCCAGCATGGAAAACGTCAATGCGTTTTTCGAGCGTTACAAAGCAGAAAGCGTGTTTGTGTATGTCGGTGCGCAGGTTGTCCAAATTGTCATATGCATCATTCCCGGACAGTGGCTTCAGTTCGCTGCGGGATACATGTACGGATTTTGGCTGGGCTTTTTCTTTTCCCTGGTTGGGGCTGCCGCAGGCTCCGTCATCACATATTATTTGGCCAAGCTGCTGGGACGGGACGCCATGCATCTGATCTTTGGCGAAGCGAAAATCAATGATTTCATTCACAAATTGAACAGCAAGAAAGCCATCGTGGTCGTGTTCCTGATTTTCTTGATACCTGGGGTGCCGAAGGATCTTTGCAATTATGCCGCAGGAATTTCGGAAATGAAATTGAAGCCGTTTTTGATTGTTTCCCTGGTAGGAAGAAGCCCCGGCATGATGGGCAGCCTTTTAATCGGCAGGCAGGTGGAAGCTGGAAATTATACAGGCGCAATCATCGTCACCGTCATTGCGGTGATCCTGTGCGTCATAGGAATCATCATGAGGAAAAAGTTGACAGTTTGGCTGGATAAGGCGTATGATAAGTTGTACAAGTAGTTTTTAACTCCTTCGAGAGAATTTATCCCTGGCAAGCCTTGCATGGGAGGATTGGCTTCATCCGCATCGGTTACAGTCGAATCGGGCGCATGGCAAGCATGTGAAGGCACATCATGGAACGAACAAAAGTCGGCGAAAGCCGCAAAAACGAACGGAGGAAATCCATGAAACGAAACGCAAATTTTATCTTATATGCTGTTGCTTTGGCGGTGATTCTCATTCCCATGATCGCAGAGCAATGCATGGGACGTTCCATGAACCAACTTGCGGAAACGATGACGCTGTGTGCGGGCTTGGTGCTTTTGTTGATTGGAAAGGCATTTGTCATCAAACGAAAGCATGCGGAAACGGGCGAATCCATTTTCCTCGATGTCGTGATCTGCGTCTGCCTTGTTTGCATGGTGATCTGGATGATCGCCAAATAAGATGCTGCAAGACAAGCAAGTAAGAAGAGCGCAAAACGGGATAAGGGAACCGAATTCATCGTTGTGGACATCGGCGGTGCAGTCGAAAATCCTGGACAGTAGCGGGGGTCTTTAACTATTCCTAAAATCATAATTTTGGGAATAGTTAAAGACCCTGTCAAACTTTGTGCCTCCTGTATTTAAACAACTGCCGAAATGACCATATCAACAATACCCGACATCGTTCCACGGATTCCTGCTGGATAAGGTACAAAAGCAGAAATCACAGAAATGCCGGAAACAAACGACCTGCGCACTGATATCCATTTCACCACATGGAATGGCTATGCCATCATGTCCATGGTGGAAAGCGGACTCTGCACCAGCGTCTTGCCGAAACTGGTCCCAAGCGAAAATTGAACAAAGCACAGGATGAAATCAAACGTCCGATCGTGTGACCGGTATTTTTAGGATTTGGCCTGCGCAAAGTTCCGATGCGGACGTATCGTTGATTTCACTGATGAGATGGACGGATTTGCGAACCTCCACGTCCGGCATGTATTCGCTGGCCAGGAACCACAACGTATCTCCTGGCTTTACTTCAACTTCTACATACTGCTGTTCTGCTGCGCCGTTGACATCGCTCAATCCTGAAACGATGCCGAAAGCCATGATAAGCAAGATACAGGAAATTGCGATAAACAGGACGAACCTCAAGGGTGACTTGATGACGTATTTTTTCTTTCCGATGCAAAACATGGTACTTTCCTCCCACATTGGAACGTTTGTTCTTTTTACATTCATTGTACCAGAACGAACATTCTTAGTCAAGAAGGATTGCAAACATTTGTTCATTTTTCAAGAAATTTTTTTTAACAAAGGAACGATTGTTTGCATGTACATGCCTAACATGCCGGATGGAGCTTTCTTCGGACGCTCTGTGTGTTATAGCCCGCATCGGCTGAAATAGCCGCTTCGGTTTGAAAACAAGCGGCTATTTCGGCCAGTCACATTCGGGTCAATCGCTTTATCGGCGACATCTATGGCATCACCCGGCTTTTCGTTCCAGCCTGAGTTTGTCCGCAATGATGGCAATGAACTCGGAATTGGTCGGCTTGCCTTTGTCGTTTTGAACCGTGTAGCCGAAAAGGTTGTTGATGGTTTCAATTTTTCCCCGGTTCCAGGCCACTTCAATGGCATGGCGGATGGCGCGTTCCACCCGGCTGGGCGTAGTATCGTTCAGCTGGGCGATGGCCGGGTACAACTCTTTTGTCACGGCTCCCAGAAGATCCATGTCCTCCACCACCATGGTGATGGCGTCTCGCAGGTACTGGTAGCCTTTGATATGGGCGGGAACCCCGATTTCATGGATGATGTTCGTAATGTCGATTTCCAGATCCTCCGGGGTGCCCTTTTTTTGGTTGTTGAGAATGGCTCTGGCAAAGTTCAGCTTTCCCTCTTCCCGCAGATCGTTTCCTGCCAGCTGGTTGATGCGTTTCAGCAGGATTTCCAGGTTGAATGGCTTGACGATGTAATATTCCGCACCCAGGTTTATCGCTTTCTGGGTGATGGTTTCCTGCCCGACTGCAGAAAGCACGATGGTTCTCGGATAAACCGGAAGATCAAGCCCATTGATGGCTTCCAATACGCCCAGGCCATCGAGATGGGGCATGATCATGTCCAAAACCAAAACCTCTGGCAGGTGTTCCTTGATTTGCTCCATGGTTCTGATTCCATCGTTCGTCATAAAAACGATGTCGATGTTTTCTTTGTCCTGAAAAAAATCTGACAGTATATCGCAAAAATCCTGATTATCATCGGCGATGCCAACCTTAATTTTTTTCATCTTATCCTCCTTTTGTTCATCTGCTGTGTTGTTCCATCTATAATTTTAGAAGATCCTGTAAAAATAGCAACGAAAAAAGAACGTCAATTTACTCAATTTTTCGACAGGCTTTGCTTCTTTTGCGCATCGTCGGGATCGAATGCTTGCCAACCATCGATCTCCGCAGTTTTCGCTTCTGCGCAGCTTCTGGCTCCGCTTGCCTGCTCCTGTTTTCCTGTTTCAGCGCTCTGTTCCCTGTGGCTCACGATTCCGCTTCCTGGAGCATCCATTCGATGAAAATGCCGTAGCCCTTTTCTGGATTGTTGACGAACACATGGGTGACGGCGCCGATGATTCGGTCGTTTTGGATGATTGGGCTCCCGCTCATTCCCTGTATGATGCCGCCGCTCTTTTCCAACAGCTGGTCATCCGTGACGCGAATGACCATGCCTTTGTCAGCCGGCTCGCTCTGGTGGTCGATTTTTTCAATTTCCACTTCAAACCGCTGCAGCTCATTGTCGTCCAGCGTTGTGAGGATATAGGCTTTGCCCTTTTCCACCTGTTCCTGCGTTCCAACTGCCAGAGGCTTTTGGTACAATTCGTTTTCAATGGGATGATAGGCATTTCCAAACAGGCCGTAAACGCTGTTTTTGTCCAAGCCGCCCAGCGGAGAGTCAGTTTCATAGAACACGCCCCTGATTTCTCCCGGCGTTCCCGCAGAACCTTCCTGGATAGATTGTACCTGCGCCTGGAGCAGCTGGCCTTGATCCACGGATAAAACCGCGCCTGTCTCCGGATCCACAATCGCATGACCCAATGCGCCGAAGGTTTGATTGACTGGATCGTAATACGTCAGGGTGCCGATTCCCGCTGTCTTGTCCTTTACCCACACCCCCAGCTTATAAAGATGGTCTTCTTTTGCCATCACAGGCGTCATAGTGATGGACAGCTTCTGGTTCTTGCGCTTGATGGTCAGCTTGACATCCTCCTGGATTTCGTTGACCAGCTCCTGGACTTCATCCGCTTTGTATACTTTTGTTCCATCGACTTCCAAAACCATGTCGCCGATTTGAAGACCGGCTTCGATTCCCGGATTCACTTTTTTGTTGTCAATGGTTTCGATTTCCTCCAGACCTACGATGAGAACGCCTCGAACGTCCATCCTTACGCCCACGGAATGACCCCCTGGAACCAGGACGGTTTCGGAAACCACATCTGCGCTGGCAGTGTCTTCCTGTCCCATGCTGAACTGGCCAATGACAATAATGGTAAGGAGGAGACTGACAAAAATCAGACCCCCCTTTTTTATCGCGCTTTTCATTGCTTCCTCCCTTATGGATTTTATGGATCGCTCACCGATCGCCTGCGCTGCACTCGATTGATTTCCCAGAGCCTGCCCAAGCGACTTCTTTTCCGTTTTTTAGCTGTCAAAGTTTTCAAGAAAGCCCGCCAGCTTTTCTTCCGATTCCATCCGAACGCCTTCTGACATCATGTCCTGGTCTTTTTTGCTGAGAAGCTGGAAGGGAATGGACGTAATCTGATGGAGCGTTTCCTGGCCTTCCTCATCGCAGTAAAACACTTTCACAACGCCCTCGACTTCTTTGATGAGATAGTATGGCCGCCGTGTTTCTCCCGATGGCTTTGTGGATTCTTCCATGGATTTTTCCTTTGTTTCTCCTGTCTCGCTTGCTTCAGTGGAAAGCGCCTGCCCCAGGCTGTCCCCAGCGGAGGGTTCTTTGCCCGAGGGATCAGATGCCGTTTCCTGTTCTGCTTCCTGTTCCACTTTCGTGTCCGTGTTGACGTTCTGACTTTCTGCGTCCGTGTTGATCCAAATGCCGAAAGCGAGCAAAAACAGCACGATGATACCGTAAAACCATTTGCCTTTTAAGAACTTCTTTTTTTGATTACTAAACATACTACCACCTCTAACTGGTAGTATTATCTAGTTATTAGAATTTAATACCTCTTATATATACGAATCATGGCTAAAATTATGCCTGACGACAGCAAAAGGCATACCAGGCAGATCCAGGGCAAATGGGAGCCGTCTCCCGTTTGTGGAGAATTGTCCAGCGATGCCCGCAGCGTCTCCTGCGGCAGGCTTTCTTTTGGCTTTTCCAGGCTCATCCCTTCCTGGTAATCTGAATCTGTATCCTTTGGCGTCGTTTCCTGTGCGATCCTTTGGTTGGACATCTTGCATCTTACGATTTCCCCATGTTCTTTGATGGTAAACGGAAACAAGCTTTCATCGATCTGATATCCTTCCGGCGCGTCAAATTCCCGATAATAATAGGTTCCTGCGGGAAGCTGCCCAAAACTCACATTTCCATCCTTGTCCGTCCTGCCCTGCAGAAGCACGTTTTTTTCTTCGTCCAAAATCTCGATCCCCGTGTCCGGCAGGGGCTTCCCTGTGGAAACGTCTGTTTTCTGGATTTCGACATCGCCCCTTTTGTATCTGTTGAGCAAGGGGATTTCCGCAGGTGAGACGATGGTTTCCTCCCCTGTCTCGATGATTTCTACTTGCGTTGGTTCCGACATGGGGACGTAACCCTCCGGGGTTCCGATTTCTGAAATCTGGTAAATGCCCGGATATAGTTCTTTGGATGCTGCCGCTCCATTTCGGTCTGTGGTGAGGACATCGGCAACTTCGCCAGCCTCCAATCTCACCGTGCCGTCTGCGGCTGTAATGTCTTCCGCTGCGGCAACCTGAAACATCACATCTGCCAAAGGCGCGGTTTGCGCAGGGTCTCCGCTCGTGACAGCAGTTTCCGAACTGGCAGAGGAAACCTCTGAACCCGTTGCGGCCTGTACGTTTGTTGCCTCAGCTTCTGAAGGAGTCACAGCCTCCTCCGCCGTTATGGATTCGCTCGCCGTTGCATCGGAAGGATACAAAACAGGAAGTTCGCCGCTTTTCAAAATGCGAACCGTTCCAGTCGCTTCCTCTTGTTCTGTCTGTGGAACCTCTCGCCAAGGCGTTGGCTGCGGTGCAAACGCCTGCACCTTCAAATACATGGGGAACAAATCCTTTGACCCCATGAGCAACGCCTGGTATTCCCCATTGGACGTGCAGTCCCAGGACAGGATTTTCCCGGATGCCTTGCCGCCCCTCATCTTGTTTTTCATAGTCAGCAGCAGGGGTGACTGAATCGCCTGGCTGGACGTCAGCGTATATTTGTTTCCCTTGCGGGATATGATCACCCGTGAATCGCTGCATTGAAGCCCGCTGGCTTTCTTGTTCGTGTCGGTCAGCGTAAGCAGCCATTTTCCCCGATTTGCATCATAGTTCATCGTATAGACCGGCGCTGCGGCTTTCCTTTCTGCCGCAAAGCTGTGAACCGTAAGATGATCGTTGACGCGTTCCAAGATCCAGCGATAGCATTTTTCCGCCGGACGGCTCTTCAAAAATTGGTACATGTGCTTTGCGGGCATGCTGTGAGCTGCAGCCAGCTTGGTTCCACTGCTCTTCCCTTTTGTTTCCCTGATGGTCCTCAGCCCCTGCTGCGCTTCCCAGATGAGCACCTGCGTAGCAAAGTAATAGTCTGCGTCATTTGCGCTAGACACGGGAATTTTTTTGCTTCCGTCACGGCCATAGCATAAAATCGCTGCAATGATCTTCTGCGTATCTTTGGGCAGACTGTGAAAAAACGTATTGCTTTTTGCGGAATCCCTTGCCACATAGCTGGCCTTGTCGCTGAAGCCTGCTCCAAATTCCACACAATAGCCGTATCGGGCGGTGCCGTCCGTTTGATTCTTGATTTTCAAATAGCTCCATCGCACCTTGCTGCGACCGTTTCCAGGCTTGATGTCCGTGGCTCCATTGCTGCTGTAAAATATGGTTCTGACGTTTTCATTGATGTAATATGGCTTGCTGTCCTTGCCAACCAAAACCTTCGCAAAATCCGCCGTTCCCCGATCCCCATGCTGCCAGGCAGCAAAGGCTGTCCCGGGAAAAAACGTTGAAAGCAAACATGCAACCAATATTCCGCGGATGATTCCTTTTTTCCTTTTCATAATATCCCCCTAAACCGTAATGTGTTCCTTCAATTTTTCAAACGTTTTGTCTCCAATCCCATCGATGTTTTTTATGTCTTCAATCGTTTTAAAGTACCCGTTGCTGCTGCGATAGTCCATGATTTTTTCTGCCGTGGCAGGACCTACCCCGTTCAAGGTCTGCAATTCCTCGGATGTAGCCTGGTTGATGTTGACCTTCTGGGTGCCTGACAAACCTGATGAACTGCCAGCGAAAAAGCTGCCGCTGCTGCCACTCTCCAATCCGGCCAACTGGCTTTGGGAATTCCCGGAAATAGTCGGGACGGACGAAGCACTTTCACCCTTTGTCGGGATATAGATCTTTTCCCCATCTGCGAGAAACGCCGCACGGTTGATTCCTGTGATATCCGCATTCCCTTTCAGTCCCCCTGCGGCGGATATGGCATCTTCCACCCTGCTGTTCCCCTTCAGTTCTACTACCTGGGGATTTTCGACTGCGCCGCTGATGTCCACAACGATGGAATCAGTTCCCTCATCCTCCCCGGCATTCGCTTCTCTCGCTTCGGCTGCGCTTGTTTCCCCGCTGTCGTCAAGGAATGCCTGTTCTTCTACCTGCGCCGAGGGAGGTTCTTCGCCGGAATCATCCCCGTCCAAAACAAAAACAAAGAAAGCAACCGCAATCGCTCCTAGGATTGCAGCTGCTTTTATCACAAGTTGTTTGTTGTTTCGTAAAAAATCCTTGTTCCAATATTGTTTCATATGACAAACCCCTTTCTTGAGGACTGGGCATTGTTGTCCAGCTCCTTCAATGTTTCCATCATTTTACATTCAAGAAAGAAATTTGTCAATAATTTACATGTAATTTTTTACTTTTTATTCAAAAAATAGTTTCGTTCTCATGACCCCAACTTCCGTACGATCGATGGAAACGCCTAAAAAATCGGAGATTGCCCCGATCAAAAGCTCCGGGCTGAGATTGGATCGGCTGCCCGAATCCAGCAGTGCCGTAACCAGCAGGTTCTTTCCTTCCATGAGAAAACGAAGGGATTGGATTTTCCCCCGAATGTCCACTTCCTTCGTTTTGCCCGTCTTTTTCTGCTTTTTCAAAACCAGGATATGTTCCTGATTGAGGAAATCCTGGCATAAATCCTCGGCTTCCCTGTCAAATTTCCGGCCTGTGGGCATCCCAATGATGTACTCTGCAGCGCAGTTCCTGGCCGCCAGGCTCCGCCTTTGCCCATCCATGGATTCACAGGTGAAAATACGGATTCCTTCCGGCATCTGGGCGCTGACGAGGCGCTTCAATTCCGCCGCCTCATATTCCCTATTCGTCTCAAACTCCAGGTATTCGCCTACGCTGGCATAGCCCAAAGACAAAGGCTGGGCGAACCCCAGCTTCGGATGGGGGTTGAACCCCTTGGAGTAAACGAGCCGCACCTCCGCTTTTTTGAAAGCCCGTTTGAACAGGCGCAGCAAATCCAAGTGGGACGTGTAACAGATATATCCTTCCTTTGAAAATTTCATCGCATATTGGCTCATTTGCCTTCCTCCGGCATGCACCTGGCCTTTCGGTTCATCCCGCAGCCAGCGCAACGCTTTCTGCAATCCTGGGTGGTTTCGCCTTTCCGGGCTTTTTCGTTTTCCCGCATGAGAAACTCTTTTGTCACAAAGGGATCAATGAAGTCCCAGGGCAGGATTTCATCGTAGCTCCTGGGGCGCGCCGCATAAAAATCCGGGTCGATTCCCGTATCCGCAAAGGCCTGATCCCACAGCGTTCTGTCAAAATGCTCCGACCAGCCATCGAATTTGCACCCCAGCTCGAAGGCTCGCACCAGAACCCTGCCCACTCTCCTGTCGCCCCTGGCGAAAACGGCTTCCAGCGCACTGGTTCCCGTGTCATGGTAGTTGAAAGCGATGCCCTTGACGGAAAGCCGCCTTGCCAAATAATCGTGCTTTTCCACAAAAGCGTTGCGGGAATCCTGAGCCTCCCACTGAAAGGGCGTATGAGCCTTGGGAACGAAATTGGAAACGCTGACCGTCACGCGGAACCGGCCGCCCTTCCTGCCGTTTACTTCCTCATTGATCTTCTTGATGGTTTTTGCGATTTCCGCAATGCCGTCCAAATCTTCGGTCGTTTCTCCGGGAAGCCCTATCATGAAATACAGCTTCACATGGTTCCAGCCCAGCTGCAGTGCCTGCCTGACCGCATTGTAGATGTCCGCTTCCGTGATTCCCTTGTTGATTGCGTCCCGCAGCCGCTGGGATCCAGCCTCCGGCGCAAATGTCAGGCCGGATTTTTTGTAGCCCTGGATTTCTTCCAATACCCGGAAGGAAAAAGAATCCAGCCGCAGGGAGGGCAGGGAAAGGGACACGTGTTTCTGCCTGCACATGTCCATCAAATCCAGCGCCAATTCCTCGAACTGGGAATGATCGCTAGTGGAAAGGGAAAGAAGGGACAATTCCTCGTGGCCGGTTTTCGCTAGCTGCTGCCTTGCGATTTCCTCGATGGTCTTCGGTTTCCTCTCCCGCACCGGACGATAAATCATCCCGGCCTGGCAGAACCTGCATCCCCTGGTGCAGCCACGAAAGGTTTCCACCACGGCTCGATCGTGGACGACCTCGATGAAGGGGACGATCAAATCCACGGGGAAGGGAGCCGCATCCAAATCCTCGATTAAGGCGCGTTCGATGCGGTCAGGCGCACCGTCCCAGATTTTGCGGATTGTTGCGATGGTTCCGTCTGCCCCGTATTGCGGTTCGTAAAACCTGGGGACGTATACCCCTGGCATGGCGCAGATTTCCTTCAGATAGTCTTCTTTCGTCTGTCCGGCTTTGCGACGCAACACCACCTCTGGCAGCAGCTCTTCCCCATCCCCAATGAGGAACGCATCAATGACATCTGCCAATGGTTCCGGGTTATAAGCGCATGGGCCGCCAGCCAAGATGACGGGATCGGTTTCCCCTCGCTGACTGGAAAAAACAGGGATGCCCCCCAGATCCAACATGTTGACGACGTTGGTAAAGGAAAGCTCGTATTGCAGGGTAAAGCCGATAAAATCCAGTTCCTTCACAGGCGTTTTCGTTTCCAGGGAAAAAAGCTCCATCCCCGCCTGGCGCATGAGGGCTTCCATGTCCATGGCAGGCGCAAATACACGTTCGCAAAAGATGTCCTCCTGCTGGTTCAGGATGTGATATAAGAGTTGCAAGCCCATGTAGGACATGCCGATTTCATAGGTGTCTGGAAACGCAAAGCCAAAGCGGAGCCGGGCTTGTCCTTTGTATGCCGCATTGACCTCGCCGCCGATGTATCTGGCCGGTTTTTCCACCTGCTTTAACAGCTTGTCCAATTCCTTGCCGATTTTCATTTATTCGCCTTTCATCAATTCGTCCAGGGTTGTCCCGATGATTGCTTCAATCTGGTCGATCACGCAGGCGGCTCCCCGCATTTTGCCCATGATTTTTTCCCGCACATCCGGGCCATCGTTGCCTCTTTTCTCCACTTTTTCGATCACGTACTGAATGCGCTTTTCCAGGCCAACGTACTTGTCCTCTTTTACCAGCCGATCTCCCAAGCATACCAAATCCGTTTCATTGAAGGCTTCAATGGGAGAAAAGGTGTAAAACATGTGCGCACGGATGATGGCCGCTTCCTGTGGATACCCCAGCCGCTCCACCAAATCGCCGCCTTTGATCCAATGCTCGTCCTCTACCCTGGCGATGTCGTGAAGCATCCCCGCCGCTCTCACCAGATCCAAATCAAAACCATAGCCGCATTCATTCATGGCCTCTCCAATGGCCGCTGCCGTGTCGCACACCGCCTGGCAATGACGAATTACATGCTCCGGCGTTTTGTTTTCATGCAAAAGCCGCAGGCATTCCTGCTTGTCCGGGTGTTGCTGCTTCATGCTGTTTCATCCCTTTCTGCAATTTTTTCTCCATGTAAGGACTGCTCGTGGAATCCCTT
>CAZVBL010000049.1:15654-18887 GCA_964625475.1 uncultured Zhenpiania sp.
TGGAATCCCTTTTTCTTTTCATCATGTCACAGAATGATAAAATTCCAGGTTTTCTTCTTTGGTGAAAGAAGCGATCACCTGGCCTTTTTTGATCCGCTGCAGTTCCTTCACATAGACCTTGGAACAGTTTCCGTAAACGCTCTCTTTTCCATCGCCGCGGACAATCTTGACGAACTGCCCAATCTTGTCATTTTTCCCTACGGCAGAAACGGTTCCTGCCTCCATCGCATAGACGGAAATGGTCTGCCCCTCCTCCGCATCATCGATGGGTTCTGCGTATTCCGATGATTCCCGGGAAGAGAGAATCGCATTCGTCAAAGCGACCGGCGCCTGGACAACGGCCTGAGCGCTGTTTTTGGCAAACGCCATCGCATCCCCTGCCGTATAATGCTTCGACAAATAGGCGATGACGGCTTCGCTCCCCCTGTTCATCTGCGGCACACCGATGCTCTGGGCCAATGCAAAAGCCAGGACGATGATCAGGCAAACGCCCACCTGCTTCCATAGTTTCGTTTTCCACATAATCCTGCCCCTCCTGGTACATTCTATGTGGGAAACAGGAAAAAAGACGCCCATGTCAGGCGCAAAGAGGCATTTGGCACAACCCGGCGCCAGGGCTAAAATTCGTCCACGTATTCCAATTCGTAATCCATGATTCGAATCGTATCGCCCTCTTTTAGCCCCATTTCCTTTAGCTGGCCGATGATGCCGCTTTTTTCGATGTATTTGTAGAGATAACGCAGGGATCCCAGGTCGTTCAAATTGGTGGAATTGAAGATTTTTTCCAACTGTTTTCCCGACAGCGCAAAGCCGCCCTTGCAACTGGCGATGTGGATCTTTTTGTAATCGGGATCCCGATCATCCCTTTCAAAGTCAAAGGTTTCCACGTATTCTTCCTGCGCAGGCTCCCTGGCCAACTGCTCCAATCTGGCAGCCGCCTCCGCCAACGCTGCTTCAACGCCCAGATGAAGCGGCGCGGACATGGGAAACACCGGGTAACCCTTTCCCTCCACATAAGCCTTGAATCGTTGGTACTCCGGATCCTCCTCGCGGATCATGTCGATTTTGTTGGCGGCAACGATCTGGGGTTTTTGCAAAAGGCGAGGGTCGTACTGTTCCAGTTCCCCATTGATTTTGTCAAAGTCCTCGATGGGATCCCGGCCTTCGCTGCCGGAAATGTCCACTACATGAATCAGAATCTTCGTCCGCTCGATGTGCTTGAGAAACTGGAATCCCATGCCTGCTCCCTGATGCGCCCCTTCGATGATGCCCGCAATGTCCGCCATGACAAAGCTGGTGTCGGAAACCTCCACCACGCCCAGGTTCGGCTCGATGGTCGTAAAATGGTAATCCGCAATCTTCGGCTTTGCACTGGTGGCAACGGAAAGGATGGTGGATTTTCCCACATTGGGAAACCCCACCAGGCCAACGTCCGCGATGAGCTTCAGTTCCAAAATAACAGTGCGTTCCTTGGCAAAGCCTCCGGCCTCCGCAAAATTGGGGGCTTGTCTCACGGAATTTTTGTAGTGGACGTTTCCGTTCCCCCCCTTGCCTCCCTTGGCCGCAATGAAGGAATCGCCCGCATTCACCAGGTCTTTCATCACCAGGCCGGATTCCTCATCGATGACTACGGTTCCAGGCGGCACCTTGATGACCAGATCCTGTCCAGCCTTTCCGAACCTTTTTTTCGTCCTGCCATTCTGGCCGTCCTCTGCCTGATATTTCCGTTTGTATCGAAAATCCATCAGCGTGCGCAGGCTACCATCGGCCAGGAACACGATGTTTCCGCCCCTGCCCCCATCGCCGCCATCAGGTCCGCCCTCCGGCACATAAGGTTCCCTGCGAAAGGAAACGGCGCCGTTTCCGCCCTTCCCGGATCGAATCAAAATTTTGGCTCTGTCTGCAAGCATCTGTCAACCTCCTATCCCTTTGCCCGATGCGCTGTATGTGGATTTCCAGTTCGGAGCGAAACCGTCCCCCTGCCCATTTGTTTCCATTTGCTTCAGCGGCGTTGCGGCGACTGGCCTCGTGACGCCCATCGCTGCCAGCCCTACTAGTCCTGCCAATCTATCTCGCCCGATGTGAAAAAGAAAACCCCTATCGGAATAGGGGCTGATGGATGAAGTATGAAACCCTCAAGAACGAACTTGAACATCTAGTTTTCCTGAATCGGCACATACGCTATCATCGAGAAACGACTTGTGTGCTCCGAACCGTTCCTTTCTTTCCAGTTCCTATGCTTCTTTTGGATATACGCTTACTTGCTTTCTCTTCCTATCGTACCGTTCAAACTTTACGGCTCCGTCAATCTTCGCAAATAAGGTATCATCCCCACCGATGCCGACATTCTTGCCGGGGTGGAACTTCGTTCCCCGCTGCCTTACTAAAATGCTGCCAGCACTTACGAATTGACCATCTCCGCGTTTTACGCCTAACCGTTTCGATTCGCTATCGCGACCGTTCTTCGAACTACCTACGCCTTTTTTGCTTGCCATGAACCAGACACCTCCTCGCTATGGCTCTATTTGAGTAATTATTTCAATGCGTCTTCAACGGCTTCGAGAATCACAGGCTTGTTGGCCTTTTCATCGATCTCAATGCCGTTTTCCTTTGCAAACTCAATGAGTTCGGCCTTTTTCATGGATTTTACCGAAGGCTTTTTGTCAGGCTGTTTTGCTGCATCCTCCGTCTCTGTTTTTTCCACCTTTTCTACGTCCGTTTTTTCCACTGCGGGCGTTGCTTTCCTGGCCGGAGCCGTGCCGTCCGCTGAAATTCCCGTGATTTCGATCAACGTGTAGGGCTGCCTGTGGCCGCGTTTCTTCCTGTAGCCTTTTTTCGCCCTGTATTTGAAGATGATAACTTTTTTGCCCTTTCCGCTTTCGATCACATCTGCGAACACTGCGGCTCCATCCACATAAGGCGTGCCTACCTTTGCTTCCGTTCCTTCTCCCAGAACCAGCACCTTGTCGAATTTGACCTGTTCACCATCGGCGATGTCCAGCTTTTCCACTCGAATCTGGTCGCCCTCCGTGACGCGGTACTGCTTTCCGCCCGTTTCCATAATTGCGTGCATGTTTTGTCGTTTTCCTCCTCTATCCAGTCTCGCCAGGCTAGGCAGCATGTCCATGCTTTAGCAAAACAGCCCAGTCTGTGCGGCTTACAACGATATATGATATCATGGGGACAAATGGGTGTCAATCCTTTTTTTCCTGGGAAATTAGCCGTTTTAAGTT
>CAZVBL010000050.1:0-2085 GCA_964625475.1 uncultured Zhenpiania sp.
CCTGACCATTGCCCCATTTGCCCTGAATGACTTCTTTTGCAAGTTCATCAATGGACTTGGATGCAGTCTGTGTAGTGGTTGTTTCCTGAATGGTGCAATAGTTGGGATTTTCAAGATAAATCCACCCTGCGCCGTTTTTTTCAGTCTTCCCCAACCATCCTTGACTTCCACAATGGTGAAGATCCTTTTCCTGTGAACTTTCCTGTCAGGTTGTCACCCATTCTTGAATACATCCAATCACCTGGACAGGATTTGTTTGCAAACCATCTGTGGACAGTCAGAACCATTTCATTTGACTTTGGTTCATATGCAAGTGTTTTGTCCTTGCCACCTAACCAAAGAAGTTTGGTCTTTCCATTCCTTTTGCAGATGTCCACACACAAGGTGATTAGTTTCTGATAAATCATAGTTTATATGACTTTTCCACTCCTGAAAAATCTTGAAAGTTCAACTTTTTAGGCGATGGGGGCAAGGGTGAAATGCCCTCGGTTAGTAACAAATTAGTATCATTACTTAACCCACGCTTTCCCATCGCAATAAGCGGCAATCCACCCAGAAGGGATCTGCATCCAAATGTCATTCCCAACGGTTTTGTTGCTTTGCAGGTTACTTTCGTTCCCTTTTTCAGCGTGCCATTGGGATAAGCATTTGTTTTTGCGTTTTTTGTCAGATTCGCATAAGTCACCTTCGCTGAACCCGTCCCTGCGCCATTCCGAACAGTCAATCCGTCCACTTGTAAAGCGTAAGTCCCACCAACCTTATATGACGGCTTGGAACCATCGCTTGAAAGTGGATCTACCGCCGAACCATTGGAAAGAACCATTGCCGTGTGAATGGATTCTTTCACTAATATGTCACCACGCTTCAGGTATTTGTCAGAAGTTAGGTATTTGGAATCTGTCAGGACTTTATATTTGCCCGTTGTCTTAAATGCTTTCCGCATAGTGGATGTACTAGGTGCGTTGGACGTGTAGTTCAGTGCGTCCACGCCTGCCGCAATTGCACACAACGTCATGAATGCAGAACAGTCAACGTTTGACTTTCCAATCTTCTTCATTGAACCAACCTTCTTGAAAGACTGGTATGCGCTGTTTCTGTCTGCTTGGCCATATCCAATGTTAGGGTTTGCGCAGCCATCTTCACAGGCTTTTGCCTGCTTTTCCGCAAGACTTTTGTTCTTGGGTCTTAAAACCACATTCCATTCTTTGTTGTACCAATCCCTGATGCAAACTTCCCTGCCAGTGGAATCACCTTTTGCGCCATTGATTGTACCTTTTTCACTGATGGATGCGTGTCCAATTTTTACCGCCATTTTTCATCACCCTTTCTTTGGTTCATCATAAAGCATTGCCTGACGAACTTCCATCTTATAATCAGCAATCTGTGCGGCAACATTGTCCATGAAGTCCACGCCCGCTGTGACGTTCTTGGAAAAACTTCTTTATGTCCAAGAATCCATTCTTGAAGCGACCACAAAGCCCTGTTCATGGGTTGTGGTGTTCGTGCTTGTGATATCTGTTCCACCATCATTGTTTTGTGATGTAGAACCGCTAATTCTTCCAAAATAGGGAATCCTCGCATAAAGACTTCCAGTCTGATTGGAAAGTGCAGCCCTTGCCTGTTCATTAGTGCCAACAGCACCTGACTTTGCAAGTTCTGTCTTGGCTGTGTTCGGAATCCTGTTCACATAAGCACCAAATGCTTCAGGATTGAATGATTTACTGTCAAATTTTGTGTTCGGCATTTTAATTCACCATACCTTTCTGATAATTAGTCAATTTGTGCATCAGGATGTTCCACCATGTAAGCGGCAAGTTCTGTGTAAGTCATCTTTGAAGTGTCCGCCTTATCATCAGAACCATCATCATTTCCTGATTCACCAGGCTTTGCGCCCTTCAAAGTGGTTTTCTTGGTGTCTTTGCTTTCAAACAAATAAGCATCTGACTTTTGAAGTGCCGCAATCTGATCCGATAGTCCTTTTATTGAACCATCTTCCATGATCGCCGCCTTGTCCAAGTCTTTCAAAGTGCTTTCACTGCTGTGGTGTTCTTAGCACTTGCGCCAAGAAGTGCCGATTCAACTGCT
>CAZVBL010000050.1:2185-18378 GCA_964625475.1 uncultured Zhenpiania sp.
TTCAACTGCTTCACTTCGGCTTTGTGCGCTTCATCCTTTGCTTCGTTGTCTGCCTGAAGGTCTTCAATCTGCTTCTTCAGTGCTTCAACATCACCGGTCGAATTCTTCAGTGTTTCAAGCTGTGAATCCCTGTCTTTGATGCCAGTTTCCAATTTCTTTTTCTCATTGTTCACTTCATCAAATCGTGACTTTGGGATGAACCCTTTCAATTCTTCCAGCGAAGCTGTTTCCAACTTCTTTGCAGTGTCTTCATCAACGCCAAGTTTCACAAAATCTTCCTTTTTCATAGTTGCCATCCTTTCTTTGATAAACATTTGATGCCTGGTTCAGTCCAGTTTCTTATCGCTTGTTCTTTTCCGTCTGCAATACCAAAAAGACGATTTTTAATATAAAAACACCCTGCTGATTTACTAACGGCCACAAGTGACGGCTTTCAACTTCAACAGGATGTTTTTACCAAATCAAAAAGGTGATGCCGCTGAACCATGTCAGCAATACCACCTTATAAACAAAATTGTTTCAGCTTCTAATTCTGATTGAAAATTTCATCATATATTTTTTGAAGTTTTATTCCTTCATCATCAGGTTCATCATTGTTTGCAAGTATGTTATTGACAATCACGTCATCAATCGCATCTAACACTGACTGAACATCGTCTGACTTAATCAGATCTTCAATATTGTCAATATATGGTTTCAACAATTCAATCTGTTCAGCCTTTACAATCATGATTTCACCTTCTTTCTTCTATGAACCGGATTCACCTGAATGATGTTTCCAGCGTCAGGATTGACTGAAACTTCAACCGTTTTATTTCTAAATTTTTGACTTCTTCCATTCTTGAATGTTTTAATTGGAAGAACTTCAGATTCAGCATTTGTCAATGCATCTAAAATGTCAGATACTTGAACGCCACTTCTTCTTTGTTCAATTGAACCAATGACCCTTGCAATAGAATGATTAGATTTTCCAGTGATGGTCAATCCATTACTGGTCGTCGCCCCAAGAAGTTTATCATCCATTTCTTGACCAATTCTTTTATACAAATCAAAATCTGCAAGTGGTGTCAATTCACCTGATTTAACAGAAGAAGCATAGGATTTAAACAACCTCCATTCATCATCATTGTACTTGATTTTTGCAAATTCTTCAATCGTGATAAAATCGTTTCCTAAAACACTAATGTATTTTTCAAATAATTCTTTTGTTTGTTTTGAAATAGAATTTGAAACAAATGCTTCTTTCCATTCAGGATATTTCATGTTCGCAGGTACATAATAGGTTCGACCGGTTTCTTCATCCCTTGCCGCCCTTTCGCCAACCACATCATAATCATCTTCGTAATGTGGGACGGTGACGCTTCTGCAATACACATGAAATGGCGGGGCGGTTGCGCCTGGTTCAAAGTCTTTCACGTCAAAGACTTCGCCATCCATGTCCTGGCAGATTTCTGAAGTGTGCGAATCCAGGGTCGCAAGGATTTCATATTGCTCACAACCAAGTTCCTTGTATGCGTCCCTTTCAGATTCACTGTGGAAAAAGGCTTGTTCAGTCATCACCAATCTTCTTGCTGCGTTTTTTGCATTTGAAACCTTTCCATCAACATACTTTTCAAGCCGCTTGGCCGCTTTGTTGGGCGAATCGCCCATGGCGCAAGCCCTGGTCAACTCTTTGTGCAAGTCGCCAATCATCTGCGACTTCTGCGACCATATTCTATCGGAAAATGTCCTTCCATCGGTCGTCCAAGGTCTTGTGACAATCCTGTCCAGTTTCCCTTGGTCAATCTGACCTATTTCCCAACCGATGCCAAAGCCTTTCTGGACTTTAAAGATGCTGTGGTAATAGTTTTCGAAATAAACCTTCCTCGCCATTTCATCGATTCGGTCGAGTTCGTTTCCAAAAGCCTTTTCCAGTGACTGTTGCGTCCTGACTTGGAGCGCTTCAAGCACTTGCAGACTATAATCAAGACCCCTTCGACCTGCGCCTGGGCGCCATGACCTTTGAAGAAGTATATGAAAGGTGGTCAGAAATCCACTACCAGAAGATAAAGAACGCCAAAAGGTTGTTCCCTTTTTCGACTACTGGATGGACAGGAAGTGTGATCACTTGATCTGCACCCCTGACGATGAGCCCTTCCTATATAGAAACTACTATGATTCATACTGGATTCCCCTGATGATTGACTTGGGGATGGGAAAGTTCATTCAAGAACCAGACAAAAAAGAACCCACCTACGAAGGACACCGACCACATGACACCAGACACACTTGCATCAGCATGTTGGCCAGCAAAAAGGTGGACGACAGGATAATCAAGAAGATTGTTGGGCACAAAGGCCAGACTGTTACAGAAGTGGTTTACACCCATGTTGACCTTCCTGACAAACTGGAAGCAATCAATTCCATCTGAAAGAAGCTGGTCAGATGGAGCAGAACCAAGAAAGACATCAGAAAACGCCTTGCGCAAGATACATGATTCCTTGTTACTAACTTGTTACTAACGGACAAAACTTTGTGTGTTTGCAGAAGAAGTTCAGCAGGCCAGAAAATAAGAGAAAGCCTTGGAAACACTGCATTTCCAAGGCTTTCTTGTGTGTTGGTTCAGGTTGTTTGAATCATCTCTTTGAGAACTGGCTTGCCTTTCTGGCCTTTTTGAGGCCGTATTTCTTTCTTTCCTTCACGCGAGGATCCCTCGTCAGGAACCCCGCAGCTTTCAGGGCTGGCCTGTAAGCCTCCCTGTCCACTTCGCACAATGCCCTTGAAATGCCGTGCCTCAATGCTCCGGCCTGACCCGTGTAGCCGCCGCCGTTTACCAGTGCGATCACATCGAACTTGCCCTCGCAGCCTGCGATTTCAAAAGGCCGCTTTACTTCTCGTTTTACGATTTCCATGGGCAGGTAATCGTCCAAAGATTTTCCGTTTACAGTGATGGTTCCAGTACCAGGGATTAATCTCACTCTAGCAACTGAAGACTTTCTTCTTCCCGTTCCGTAATACTGCGTTTTTGCCATTGTGTATTCCTCCCTTCCCTCAAATATCCAGAGTTTCCGGTTTCTGCGCCGCATGGTTGTGCTCCGGCCCAGCATAAACCTTTAGCTTCTTGTACATCTGCCGGCCCAGCTTGCCGTTCGGCATCATGCCTTTGATGGCATGCCTTACCGCTTCTGTCGGGTGCTTTGCCATCAGCTGTTCAAACGTGATCTCCTTCAAGCCGCCCGGATAGCCGGAATACCGCTTGTAGATCTTTTCCTTTCTCTTCTTGCCCGTCACTACTACTTTCTCGGCGTTGATGACGATGACATAATCGCCGCAGTCAACGTGGGGCGTATAAGTTGGCTTGTGTTTTCCTCTCAGGATAGTGGCAACCCGTGAAGCCATCCTTCCAAGAACCTGGCCTTCTGCGTCCACAACGTACCATTTGCGTTGGACTTCATGAGGCTTTGCGATAAATGAACTCATTTGCTCTTCCTTTCTACCTACTGGGATGAAATGACAAAGCATCTCATCTGGTTCGGCCCTGTCTACTGGGATGGCCTGCATTGCCATCTTGTTCGACGAACTAAAACTTTTAGCCGCAGTTGCCCGGACGGAACTCCATCCTGCTCATGCGAAAAAACGTGTCCTGTGAACAGACACAAAGGTATTTTACACGCTCCCCCCTTGAAAGTCAAAGGTTTTTTGAGGGAAGAGCAAAAACTATAAGATGTTAACTAAAATGATACAACATCAGACAGTGGCTTCCAAAGGATCCCATTGACAACTCGACAATCAGAGCCTATTTCGCCAAAACCAGCTTGGCAAAATGCTCGAAGCCCCAATCCTCAAAACCATCGATGCTGTCCACGGCTTTCAGGAAAAAACACTTTGGGATTTCGTGGCATTCCAGGCTATCTTTCACGCATAGATTGCACCCTTGGTCGTGATTTGCCGGATTAAACTGGCAACTGGTATCTGTACATGGACAAAATTCTAATTTACTCATTTCTCTACCTCCTCAAAATTGAAAATAAACGCTTCAATATTTCCTGATTCGCACTGCGGGCTTCCCTAAAAGGGATTCCCGCAGGCAATTCCAAATAGCCATCGCAACAATCCTCAGCTCCAAAACATCGTTGCCCAAAAAGCGGACAACCAGCAAGGATTCGTCCAGCTTCCCGGCAGCAAGTCGAATGCCTTTGCCCCGCTCCATTTGGACAATTCTTTCGGTCAGACCATCGCAGATCCGGGGCGCATGAGCGTAGATGCTCCCCGCAGCCAAGTGTCCTTCCATAAGCCCCAGCCTTTCCAGGTGCATGGAGGCCGGTTCTATGTGGCTGCTATTGTAGAGCTTTAGCTTTCCATCCACATAGATCCGCATGTGCGAGGAATAAAGACCGTAATCAAAAATTTCCCCTCTGGATATCCGGCCTGCAGTCATCATGTCCGAGGCGATGAGGGTAGCATCCTGCGCCAAATGGAAATCCGTGTTTTGATAAGCCTTTGATCCGGCAAAAGGCACATTGTGTTCGGGCAGGTATTCCAGCGCAGCATTCGATTCCACATAAAACTTGTTTTCCACCTGGGCAAACCCATCATCCATCTTGTAAAATTTCATGTTAGATGGCGTGGTAAGCAAAGCCCTGCTCCCTTCCTCCAGCCGAATCTCCGTGAAGAGTCGGTCGTGTTGGAGCACGCCTCCGCTGGGGTTCAGGAGGTAAACAAAGGCTGTCCCGTCTCGATCCTCATAATAGGGCTGCATCACCTGAAGGGGCAGCTTGTAATATTGATGTGCCACATACGTTTGCCCATCCTGTTTTTTCCGAAAAGTTAAGGATAGCTTTCCCGTAGGTTCGTTCATGATCGGTTCCTCACGCTTCAAACAGCATATCTTCCCTGATCCAGCGGACGACTTGATCCAGCCCTGTGCCGTCAAAGAGGTTGGTGAAAACATAAGGTTTGCTGCCCCGCTGGGCTTTGGTATCCCGTTCCATGACTCGTAGATCGCTGTGGACATAGGAAGCAATGTCGATTTTATTGATTACCAGAAGGTCGGATTTTGTAATTCCCGGTCCTCCTTTTCGCGGAATTTTTTCTCCTTCTCCCACATCAATGACAAAAATCAGCCCGTCTACCAGTTCCGGACTGAAGGTGGCCGCCAGGTTGTCGCCGCCGCTTTCCACGAAAATGATATCCAGGTCATCAAACCGCTCCAGCAACACATCGATGGCATCCAGGTTCATGGAAATATCCTCCCTCACAGCCGTATGGGGACAACCCCCAGTCTCCACGCCCAAAATTCGATCTTCAGGAAGAGCCTGGGCTTTCGTCAGGATCAAAGCATCCTCCTTGGTAAAAATGTCATTGGTAATAACCGCAATCTGATATTGGTCGCTGAGTTGCTTGCACAGTTTTTCTATCAGTGCGGTTTTTCCCGAACCCACAGGGCCTCCCACACCAATTCTTACAGGTTTTCTCATTGCGTCATCCTTCCTTTTTTCTTCTGCCGTAAACGGCGTTCATGTTGTCCATTTGTTGTTTCACAGTCTCGTAAAAATGCGGCTTCCTCCTACCTCTCTCTTCTTCGGGTCAGTTGTAGCACTATTCCACGGTTTCGTAAAAACCAAGCCTCCTTCTACGCCAAAATGGCAATATGGATGTGGTTTGCTATGGATCCGTCAGGACATATATAGTCTGACGGGGAGCGTTTCATGGAGGATGCTGGCGATATCCATGCCCGGGCAGAAATTGGATATTTGAGTCAGGGAACGCCTCTGGCTTTCTGTTGCCGCCCGCTCCATTTCGGGCTGAATTTTCAAGAGCAGCCCCTGCGCCTGCATGTTCCCCAATGGCACCAACTTCACTGCGCTCTGGACCAGCGCATTAACGGCACTGAATACAAACGCTGCCACGGAAGTGTCCAGTTCCAGCTCCATCCGCCCACAAACCAGCCCATGGACGACTGGAAATGTCATGCCATCGATTTTTCCCATTTCTCGCAATCCATGGATCTTCTCGTCCCCCAGGATATCCGCCGCAATTCGCAGCATGGCTTTTCCCATTCGCAGACTGGACTCCCGGCTTTCCCTCGTTGCTTTCACGGCTCGGCTCAACTCTTCCAACTCCATGATTTTTTCCACTTCCCAATCCTGCGCCAGTCGATAGGCTTCACAGAGAATCGGCCCCTCGCACTGGGCTATGGTATTCTCCAGATACACCAACAGAAATTCGCAAAAAGTCTCACAATTTGTGACTTTTCCCTCTGCCACATACGTTTCCAATCCCCATGACTGGCTGAATCCGCCAGAAGGAAAGGTTCCCCCGGCCAGCTGCATCACAGAAAACAATTGTCTTTTTTTTATTGCGCTCCTCTTTTCCGCCATGGTTCTCACTCCTTATGGCCATGTGCATGCCCATGGCTCTCAATCACATGATTGACTCGTTCTCCATCCAGCTTTCTCGTGCAACGCCTGTATCCGATGCCCAATCCCTGAATCAGGTTTTCCAGGATGGGATCGTAGGGGATGGTGATGCAGTCCTCGTGGAGGTACGCAGGATGATGCATGTTGCCAATGTTGAAAGCAGCCTTTGCCCATTGGAGATTGCCTTTTGGATAAATTTCCAGCGCATCCTCTGGGAGCAGGTCTATGGCGATCAGCTTTTTCTCATCCTTATAAATGACTGCGCCGCAAAAGAGATGTTCCCCATAAGGCAAGGAAACTGCTACGGTTTCCCCTGCTTCGCTCCGCAGCTTTTGATGCGGCTTTCCCATGTCATGGTGATCCAGGAGTATTCGGTCTATCGTCAGGTTTTCCTGTTGAAAATCCTCGACTTTTCCAATAATCTTTTCTACAATCATACGATACCGCCTTTTTTATCGGAAGAAATATCTGTGATTCAGGCAAAGCTCCTTGGCAGGTTCGCAAGTAATGCGCTCCCCATCGATGTATACCTTGTAAGTCTCCGGGTCGATCTCTACCTTTGGACAATAGTTGTTCCTTACCATGTCGGCCTTCGTCAGGTTCCGCGTATTTTTGACCGGAACCAGCTTGTCCCTGGAACCAGGCACTTTGTCCCCTAATCCTGCATCGATGGCGGCCTGTGTAACGAAAATCTTGTTGAACCGCTTCATGGCGCTGCCGCAGGCCGCATACTGTTTTCGATAAATCATGGGCTGCGCCACCTCAATCGCCGCATTGACATCCCCGGATATGGAATAGACCACGGCTCCGCCTTTGAATACCAACCACGGCTTTGCGCCGAAGAAAGCCGGATCCCAGACGCAAAAATCCGCCAAACGACCTGGCTGCAGGGAACCCACATACTCATTGATTCCAAATACGATGGCTGCATTCACCGTGTATTTCGCCATGTAACGGAGGATTCGCTCGTTGTCGTTGTTCCCTTTTTCTTCCGGAAGCCTGCCCCTCTGCTGTTTCATTTTGGAAGCAAGCTGCCAGGTGCGAAGCACCGTCTCCCCTACTCGCCCCATGCCCTGGGAATCGGATCCATGGATGGAAATTGCACCCATGTCATGAAGCACGTCTTCTGCGGCAATCGTCTCGCCTCGAACCCTGGAGTCAGCAAAAGCCACATCTTCCGGTACCTTTGGGTTCAGGTGATGAACCGCCATGATCATGTCCAAGTGTTCCGCAATGGTGTTGACGGTATAAGGGTTCGTGCAGTTTGTGGAGGACGGAAGCACATTTGGTTCGCCGACTACCCGCATGATGTCGGGAGCATGGCCTCCACCCGCCCCTTCCGAATGGAACGTATGGATGGCGCGCCCTCCGAACGCACGGATGGTATCCTCTACAAAACCGCCCTCGTTCAATGTATCCGTGTGGATCTGCACCTGGAAATCCATTTCATCAGCTACGTCCAGGCAACAACGGATTACTTCAGGAGTAGAGCCAAAATCCTCATGGATCTTCATGCCGATGGCTCCGTTGAGCGCTTGTTCCCGAATGGCCTCAGGAAGGCTGGAATTTCCCCTTGCCCAAAACCCTGCGTTGACCGGCAAGTCTTCATGGGCTTCAATCATATAATGGAGATGGTATGGACCCGGCGTTTCCACACTGGTGGTCTTGGCCCCCGATCCGCCGCCCAGCATGGTGGTAATTCCGTTGCTCAAGGCCTCCCAGGCTTGACCGGGAGATTCAAAGTGTACATGTACATCGATGCCGCCTGGCGTGACGATCAGGCCTTCCGCAGAAACCACTTCTGTAGCGCAGCCTACGATCAGCCCCGGCGTAATGTCCATGGTGTCCGGGTTTCCTGCCTTTCCAATTCCCACGATTACGCCATCTTTGATGCCAATGTCTCCCTTGATAATGCCAATGGTCGGATCGATGATGACCGCATTGGTTACGCATACGTCCAAAACTCCCTCTTTCGTTGTCTTTCCCGCTATGTTTCCCATGCCATCCCGGTCTGTCTTTCCACCGCCAAAGAGGACTTCATCGCCGTAGCAGGAAGCCGCATAGTCCTTTTCAATTTCCGCAATCAGCCCGGTGTCTGCCAAGTGGATCTTATCTCCTACTGTCGGCCCGTACATGTCACAATATTCTTTCCTGGATAACGTTACTGCCATGTCACTTACACTCCTTTACTTTTGCGTTCATTTTCGCAATCGCCGCTTTTTTCACTGCAGGATCGTGAATATTTCCCATAGTCATACCCATGAAGCCATACAAATTCTGCTCTCCTTTGTATGGCACGAGGGTCACTCGCTTGTCCTCTCCCGGCTCAAAACGCACGGCATTTCCCGCAGGGATGTCCAGCCGATAGCCAAAGGCCTTTTCCCGGTCGAATTTCAGAGCCATGTTGGCTTCAAAAAAATGATAATGGGAACACACTTGGATGGTTCGATCCCCTGAGTTGTTGACGACCAGTTCCACGGTGTCCCTGCCTTCATTGATGACGATGGGACTTTCCGCAAATATAATTTCTCCAATTTGATAATTCATGGCGACCTCCTAGTAGTTCATAGAAACCAGCTCTGTCATAGGTACTGCTTCTTCTCTCTTTTCCAGACGGATGGGTTCCTGCACGGAAACCAATTTGTTTCCATCGGGAAACATGACCTCCAATTGGATGATGGGCATGAGAGCCGGCGTCCCCTCCATGACATCCTCCTGTGTCAGAATCCTGGAACCCAGCTCGATCAGATCATAAATGGAACTTTTTCCCTCTCTAGCTCGTTCTAACAACTCATCGCAGATGATGGACATGGCTTCTATGTAATTTAACTTGATGCCGCGCTTCCAGCGTCTTCTGGACATCTCCGCCACGTTAAACATCAGCAGCCGTTCCTGCTCTTTTACTGTAAGCTTCATAGTAACCTCCTCCGTCTATTTGATGCCTAGCCGTTTCATCTTTTGATACAGCAACGACCTGGCGATTCCCAGGTATTCTGCGGTCTTGCTCTTGTTGTTTCCAAAATGCTCCAATGCTTTCAGTATGACATCTCGCTCCGCTTTATTCTTTGCTTGGTCGATAAGTCGGGTTCCCTTTGCAGTCGACCAATCCGAAAACGCCGCATGCCTTTCGTTTTCCAACAAATCGAAATCCTGGATGTGGAGCGTATTATCTGTGGCGAAATTCATGGCTCGCTCTATGGAATTGCGCAGTTCACGAACATTTCCCTTCCATTCGTGCCGTTTCAGCATGTCCAGCGTCTCCTCATCGATGCCGACAACAGAAAGACCCAGCTGAACGTTCAGTTCTTCGATGAACGATTGCGCCAAAGCGCCAATGTCCTCAATCCGATCTCGCAATGGAGGCACTTCCAACTCAATCACATTGAGTCGATAATATAGATCCTCCCGAAAGCGTCCTTCCTTTATCAATTTTTTCAAGTTTTCGTTAGAGGCCGCAATGATGCGCACATCGATGAGAATCGGCTTTTCGCCGCCAATCCGATCCAATTCCTTTTCCTGTAGCACCCGCAACAGTTTTGGCTGCACGGACAAGGGCATCTGATTGATTTCATCAATGAAGAGCGTCCCTCCGTTTGCCAGCTCGAACTTCCCCTTTTTCCCTTCCTTCCTGGCTCCCGTAAAGGAGCCGCTTTCATATCCAAACAGCTCTGATTCTACCAAATTTTCTGGGAAGGAAGATGCATTGACCTTGATAAAGCGCTCTTTTCGTCTGCTGCTGAGATCATGGATTGCATGCGCCACTAGTTCCTTGCCAGTCCCTGTTTCCCCTGTGACGATGATGGTGGAAGCAGTCCTGGCCGCAGAAATGATTTTTTCCTTCAAATTTACCATGGCGGCAGAATTTCCAATTAGGCTATTGATGGTATACTTTGCGCCGGTTGAATGGAGCAGCCCACTGGTCAGGGATTTTAACTCCTGATCCAAAAAGCGGCTGTAATCATCGGACAAGTCATAGAGTTGGCGAGAATGCTGCACTACATCGTATTCCATCAGGCCGTACCTTTTTCCGTTTTTATAAAGCGGCACATGGACAGAAATGCCAATGCCCAGGTTCGTACTATAGAAAACGACCTCTGGCTCTTTCAACTTTAAGTTTTCCATCATTTTAGAGTGCGGAAACACATCCAGGATATGTTTCCCTGGAATGGACTGCTTTTCTAATCCAAAATAATCTGCACATTGTTGGTTTACATAAAAAACAATGCCTTCCATGTCGATCATAATCAATCCGGGAATTTGTTCAAATAATTCCTCAAGTTGTCCCCATTCCACTCCATTCATGATTCCCCTCGCACCTTTCGCTTGTCATCTTGCCCAGGGTTTTTCATAGATTTCCCGCATGTAATCGCATTTGGTTTCTTACATGCGGGAAATGGTTGGATCCAATTTATGCTTCGTATACGATTTTGCCATCCATGACTGTCAAAAGCACCTTGGCATCAAAGATTTCCGCAGGATCAACGGTAAACAGATTTCGATCGACCACCACGATATCGGCGAATTTCCCTTCCTCCAGGCTCCCCAGCTCGTCTTCCCGGCTGACACCGTAAGCAGATCCATAGGTGTAGCTCCTCAATATCTCATAGACAGAAAGCTTTTGAGTGGGGTTCCAGCCTCCCTTTGGCTCTCCATCGTTGTGCAGCCGCGTCACGCCCCTGTAAATCTCAAGGAACGGATTGTTGTCCACGACCGGGCAATCGCTGCCAATCGCCAGGATGCCTGCCGTATCATAAAGGTCTTTCAGCGGCCATGTCTTGTCCGCCCGCTCCTTTCCCAGCGTAATGAAATACGGGTTTTCGGAAAATTTCTGCGTCAACGCAATGTGTTCGGGCTGCACGGAAGGAATGACCCCCAACTCCCCAAACCGCGGAAGATCCTGATCGGAAAGCATTTCCACATGCTCGATTGCATGCCGACATTGGTTCTTGCCATACATCCGAATCGCATTTTCATAATAGTCCAGCCCCATTCTGGCCGATTTGTCGCCGCAAGAGTGGAGTTTTACCGAAAACCCCCTTTTATGCGCCTCTGGCACCGCATTTTTTATGGCTTCCGTGTCATTGAGGGAAATGCCATAGTTGCCTGGGGCATCCGCATATTCTTCCAATACCAGCGCCGTATGGGTGGTGCTCACCCCATCGAGGAATTGTTTCAGCTGCTCCACTCGCAGCTTGTCGGATTTGTACGTCTCTCTCCACTCCTCCGCCTGGTCCAGGTCGCCTAACAAATCTGGCGCCGCATGAATCCGCACGGTCAGTTCCCCATCTTTGTCCATTTGGCTGTAAACGTCCAGATTCCCCATGTTTCCGTGGAAATACGGCTGCACATCGTTCATGGATGTGATCCCGTACTGCGCTGCGCCCTTCATATATTCGCGGATGATCGCTTTTTCTTCTTCCGGCGTAAATACAAACGCATGTTTTGTAATCAGCCCAGATGCCGCTTCGTAAAAGAAGCCAGTCGGCTCACCGTTTTCGTCTCTGGCGATTTCTCCACCAAAGGGATCCGGCGTGTCTTTGGTAACGCCCGCAATTTCCAGGGCTTTGCTGTTAACCCATGCGCCGTGGGCTTCTGCATTGATCAGGCAAACGGGTCGATCGGGGAAATAGCGATCCAGGGAGGCCTTGGTAGGCAGCGTTTTGTTGTCCCAAAAAACGTGGTACCAGCTGAAGCCTCTGACCCATCCGGTCTTATCCTTCGATTCGTCAGCCGCTTTTTTTACCATGAGCGCAGCTTCCTCCTCTGATCTGGCATCGGCCAGGTTCACATAGGTCTTGAACATTCCTGCCATGAGCAAGTGGGTGTGGCTGTCGTGGAATCCGGCCATGACCAATTTGTCGTCAAATTCCCGAACCACGGTATTTTTTCCCAACCACTCGCTATAATCGCCACCTTCGCCGACCTTTACGATTTTGTTTCCCTTGACGGCTACAAAACCTGCAAAGGGTTCTTTTTTCACACTGTCAAATATGGCGGTGCTTTTCATGATTAAATCTGCTGTCATACGATAACTTCCTTTCTGTCAATGATGATGCTCTATGCCACAATAAATCCCAACACCAGGTATGCGATGATGCCAAGCCCAAATGGGACTGCGATCAACGGCAGGGATGTCTTGGCGTAGTCCATATTGTTCAACTGGGTCGCCGCACAGGTGACGGTTACCGCATCGCTGTAAAAGCATGCATGGCTTCCGAAAGAAGTAGCTGCCGCAACAGCGCCGATTGCTATGTATGGACTTGTGCCGAGAGCCAACGCCAGAGGCAGGATGATCGGGAAAGAAATTGCGGCAACGCCCCAGAAACTTCCAGTGCAAAATGCCAGCGCCCCAACTATGACGAAAGTAATGGCTGGCAACAAGGATGGACTAAGGATTGGCGCAACGCTGTCGATGACAAATGGCGTTAATCCCAGAGCATCGTTAAGGTCTTGCAAAACAAATGCCGTCAAAACCAGCATCGTTACATACAACATGTCGTTGAACCCCCCCCACAGCGCATCACAGGCTCCACCAAGGGTGATCTTTTTCTGGGGGATCAGCAGAACCATACAGACAACTGTCGCAATGATTACGGATGTAACGATGTCGCCCGTGTAGATGCATACGACAATCAACACCAACATGGGAATAATAAAGTTGATAGCATGGGATTTCTGCGGTGCTTCCAGTTCTTCTTTGTTCTCCTGTTCATAGTGGTATTCCGGGAACACCTTTCCCGTCTGCATGGCTCGTTCTTCTGCCTGTTTCATCGGCCCAAACAGTGGGATAATGCCAAAAATATAGAGCGGCACCACGATAACGGCGATCCACGCATACAGCATATATGGAATAGAATGCACATATGCGTCGAAGCCGCTTATGTCCAACGCTTTTGTTCCATCGATTTGGCTGATGTATAGCACGCCCCAAGACGAAAAGGGCACCAAAATGCATACGGCAGCACCCGTTGAGTTTACGATAAATGCCAGCTTTTCCCTGGAAATCTTCCACTTGTCGGACAGCGACCGCATGGCCACCCCAACGCCCAATGCGTTCAGATAATCCTCCACAAAGATGATAATCCCTAAAATCCAAGTGAACATCTGCGTCTTCTTTCGCGAATTGGCCACCTTGGCTCCAATGTCGGCAAAGCCCATCGCCGCTCCCGTTTGATCCAGGATGCGAATCATTGCGCCAAACATGCCGAACATGATGATGTAGCTGGCAGAATCGCCGATCTCGGTCAGCGTGTAATCAAACCAGGTTCCCCACCAGCCGCCTTTGGCCAAGATGATGGATGCCACAAAGGTTCCCACAAGCAGTGATTCCAAGGCCCGCTTTGTAATGATGGCTAGGGCGATCACGACCAGTACAGGTATTAAACTAAGTAATCCATAAGTGCTTTCCATATTGCTATATCTCCTCCTTCCATTTCCCTGCCGGGAACCTCCAGGCACTGTGTTTGCATTGCACAGAGTTGCCCTGCGCAGGGTCTGCTGTGTGTTTCACTTACTCGGATCTTTTCCCTGTCATATGAGCAATGTCCATCTCATACACACAGAAATTGCCTTCCTGGGACTTTGCGTATTTCCTCCCTCCTTCTGCTAGCCCCGGCGAATATTTGGCAACGATCAGCTCCATGACTTTTCGTATGTCCTCTGGGGCATCCATTCGTTTTGCCGTTCCATAAGCCACCACGCTTCGATAATAGGTGGTGAATTGCTCCGGCTGTACATCGTCCAAATCCACGACTGACAGGCATATATGTGGATCTGCCGTCAAAAGGTCATGCTTTTGACCCTCTAACGCCCCATGGAAATAGATCTTGTCATCGCTGTAGGCAAAGCTGATGGGTATGGAATAGGGATACTCATCCTGCCCGTTGATGGCCAAAGTCCCATGGGTTGCTTTGTTGAGCATTTCAACGGTTTCTTCCTTTGTCAGCTGTTGCTCCTTCAAGCGCATTTCTCTAAACATCGTTTTTCACCTCTCCTTTTTCGTTATGCTCTTACGGTTGCATTCGGCTGAATATTCTAAAGCATTTACTTTTTCAGCCACATCTATATTTTATGCATTTTTTGTGCCAACATATAAATCGCTATTTTTCAACAAGTTCGGGACAACAAAATAGAGGGTGTATGTCTGTACATACACCCTTTGGCGAAAATTGCATCTGAATTTTCGTTATATTTCAACGTTTCCTCCGATCGTCTTTTTTCACTCACACTGTTTTTCTGCGCTTACATCCCGGTATGCAGTTCGATCCCCAAACGCTTCATTTTCTGATAAAGCAATGGCCTGGATATTTTCAAATACCTGGCTGTTTTCGTCTTGTTGTAATCAAATTTCATGAGAACTTCGTTAATGAGTTTTCGTTCCGCTTCCCTCTTGACGGCCTCGATGGGGTTGTCATATCTATCCAATTCCTTCAGATCGATCTTGCTGTTATCCACCCGCAGGTTCATATGTTCCAGCCGCAGGGTATCCCCTTGCGCATAATTCATGGCCGCTTCTACTCGATTGTAAAGTTCTCGGATGTTTCCCGGCCAGTCATATTCACAGAGAGCCTGATATACGCCCGGATCGATGGTTTGGATGTTTTTCCCAAGCTCATCGTTCATTTCCTTCACTTTTGCCTGCACCAATTCGGGGATGTCTTCCAGCCGCTCGCGCAGCGGCGGCACATGGATGGGAAATACGTTCAATCGATAATATAAATCTTCACGAAACTCGCCCTTTTCAACCATTTCTCTCAGATCCTGGTTGGAAGCGGCAATGACTCGAACGTTTACCACCACGTCTTTTTCACTGCCTACCGGACTGATCTCTCCTTCTTGGAGGGCGCGGAGGAGCTTTGGCTGGAGAACCAATGGCATCTGGTTGATTTCATCGATAAACAGCGTGCCGTTGTCCGCTCGCTGGAATTTCCCCTTTTTGCCGCCTTTCTTTGCCCCTGTGAAAGCCCCCTCTTCATAGCCAAAAAGCTCTGACTCAATGAGGGATTCGGGCATGCCAGCGGCATTGACCTTTACAAATTCGTTAAACGCATAACGACTGAGATTATGAATGGAGTGGGCTACCAATTCCTTTCCTGTCCCCGTTTCCCCACAAATAAGAATGGTCGAATTGGAAGTGGCCGCCAGCTCAATTTGGCGTTTCAATTCCCTGGTCTTTTGGGAAGAACCCAGGATATTGTGAATGGAATACTTCGTGCTTTTGAAATTGCGGACTTGCTCCCTGAAATAGGCCATCTCTGTCTTTAAAACTTCTGAGTACTTTTCCAAAAGGTCATCCAAGGCGTTGATGTCCTGGAGCATATCGTATTCCAGTACGCCCACAACCTCTCCGTCCTTTCGCAGCTGCACCTGGGTGCTGACGCTCATGCGCCCGCTCTCGAAGTAAAAGTCCGTATTGAATTTGTTTTCGCTCTTTAGCAGGTTCGGCATCTTTGATGTGGGAAAAACTTTGGTTACATATTTCCCCATGGATTTTTCCCGATCCACCTTGATGTAATCTGCGCATTGCTCATTCATGAACACAACGTTTCCGCTTTTGTCAATGACCATTAAGCCTGGGATGGCTTCTAAAAACAAGGCGTAGTCTTTGCTGATATCCATATCGTCCTCCTTTTTTGCTCTGCTCCGTTTGAGCCTTTTTTGATGCCGTTTGAAACAGTTTATCATGAATAGGCTCTGCCTTCAATTGGGTCACTGTCAACGTTTGCTTGACACAAACTCTCTCTGAAAGGAATTTGCAAAATTAGCCGATTCCGTTTATAATGGCTTTTATAGGGA
>CAZVBL010000051.1:0-17369 GCA_964625475.1 uncultured Zhenpiania sp.
CATAGGCTGCTTTTCCCTTATAGCCTTGGATTCCGCCTGCACTGGTGAAATTGATAATATGACCGCCGTTTTCCTTCATGTATGGAAATACAGACGTGTTCGTCAAATACGTTCCGGTCGCATTCGTCCCCATAACAGATGTCCACGTCTCTTCGGTGATATCCTCTGCCGGTCCGCCTGGAGCAATCCCTGCCGCATGAATGAAAACATCCACTCCGCCCAGAATATCAACGGACTTTTTCATCGCATCGTCCACTGTCGTTTTGCTGGACACCTCAGCTTGGATAAAACGCCCCCCTGTTTCCTTCATCAGACGATCTCCGGCCACTGTGTTTCTTCCCCAAAAGGCCACTTTCGCACCCAATGTGGGGAACGCCTTTACCAAAGCCGCACCCATTCCGCTGGTACCACCAGTGATAATAATTTTTCTTCCTGTCAAATCAGTCATGTCCACACACCTCCTAAATGCAAATTCGCGATAGTGCGCATATCCTCATTCCGAAAAACGAATGGTGTGTCCAGGCTGCCTGTATGTTACATGTCGCTTGAACGATGGGGCTGGCTTGTCCCCGCTGCCTTTTCCTTTTGCCTCCATGAGCCACGTTTTCCTTACCTGCCCGACGCCTTTCAGCACCATGGGTTTGCGCACCTCGCTGGCTTTCCTCTTGATTAGGGATTGTGTTGCATTTCGTTCCAAGTTTACTAATCCCTACCATTATTGACAATTCTACGTTATCACATTTTTCCAACTTTTTCAATAGGGTAATGCGGTTTTGCATGTTTTTCTCATACATGTTGCTTTAAATTTCACGTTTTTCTGTTTTTTGCGCTTGCCCGACCCTGTAGAGTTGGAATCAACGCAAAAGCGGAAGCCTGTTTGCCCACGCCACTCGTACAGCCCCGATCAAATAACCTGGCGTTTTGCTTGTCTGTTTCTCCGATAACATTGCCCGCATTTTCTCGCTACCCTTTGATTAAGACAACGCTGACGATAATCAGCACTGCGGCGATCAGCTTTTTGAGCAAATGGTTTCTTTCTTCCAGGAATATGTACCCTGCAATTACGTTGCCGATTACAGTCAGCGCACAAAGCGGTGCGACAGAGGATGCCTCGCCCAATTGGTATGCCCGCAATTGGAATACCAGCATCGTTCCCCAGCAAAGGCCTGTGATTAACATTGCTTTTTTATTGCCAGCGCCAAATTCATCTTTGATAACAGAAAATTTTATCCTTTCCGCAATGATGAGGAACAAGGCGGGAATCAGCAAGGTCATTGCCGCATAAAACGCCAGGTTGAAATTTCTGGAGATGTTTACGTCTAAAAACAGACCAATGGAATAGGCGATATTGGAAAGTATGCCCAGCAACACATATTTATTCAGTTTTTGGGTGCCTTTTTGGTAAAAGACAAAGACATTGCTGAAAATAATCAAAGCAGCGCCGATCATCTTTTTCAACACGAAGGCTTCTTTGAAAAACAACAGCCCGGCCAATATCATGAATACGGTGGACAGCTGCTGGATTATGCTGAATGTGGAGGCCTCGATTCCGCCCCTTACGGTCGTGTTGATTCGATCGGACATCGCATAAAATACGCAGGCCACCACCAAGCAAACGTACACCTTCCAATCCGTTGGAAAAGAAAACTCAAAAAATGGGCACAGCAATAAAGCACTGGCTCCCGCCAGCAATTGCAATGCTACCGTCAATGTGCCATCGTTCTTTGCGGTTTTGGTCGCAATCTTGTAAAATTGCGTGAATATGATCATGAAAACCACATAGCCGCATATGAAGAAAACCCACATTTTCGTTGCTTCCCCCCCTCTCACGCCTCACTCACTACCTGCTTTTTATGGTTGGCTTTTCCTCTGTTTCAACAAACCCAGAGATTCTTTGCCTGTCATATGCTCAATGTCTATCTCCACCATCACCAGCTTGTCAAACAAATCATCGATTTCTTTTTTTCGCCCTTCCTCATATGCAGGCGAATATTTTTCAGCCAGCAATTCGATGGCATTTCTTTTCTCTGTCACATCCGTCAGAATCCTCGCTTTTCCAAATGCAATGACACTTCTGAAATAAGTCGTGTACAGCTCCGGCTGAACCGCATCCTGTCCGATTACGCAAAAAGAAACCTTTTCGCTCTTTTCAATGGCATCAAGTTTGTGGCCTTCTTTGGCGCAATGGAAATAAATTTTAGAATCCACAAATATGTAGCTCAGTGGAACGGCATAGGGGTAGTCATCGTCTCCTAAAACAGCCAAAACCCCAGACGTCCCCTTTTTCAGCAGTTCTATATTCTCGTTTTCAGGCTGTAACATCCAAGATTCCCGTGAAATTGGACTGCAGTTCTTTTTCAAAATCACGCACAATGGCACCTTCTTTCCCCAGCTTCTTCAATTGGTTCTGATTCAATAGATGTGCAAATAGACGGCAGAAACATCTGCCGCCTGAATTGCCAAAACTATGCGCACTGTCGCAAAGCGATCATTTCCTGTTCTTTCTCGCTTCGTTCATCAGGAACATGAGATCCTGCGTGATGGCTGCTGCAGCGATGGAAGTGATATTGCTGGGATCTTTGTCCGGCAACACTTCCACCATGTCGGCGCCAATTACGTTGACGCCCTTCAAGCCTTGCAGCACTTTCCTTACGGTGTCAGAAGACGGCCCGCCGATGACAGGCGTGCCCGTTCCCGGAGCCGCAGAGGGATCCAGTGCATCGATGTCAAAAGTCAAATACACCGGCATATCGCCCACGATTCCCCGAATCCTTGCCGCCAGATCTGCCGGCTTCATGTCCAGAGCTTCCATGGACTTGATGATATTGTATCCGCATTCCGTGAATTCCGTCCTGCAGTACACCTGCACGGATTTGCTCGGATCGATGCATCCCTCTTCCTGCAAATCATAGGCGAAGTTCGCATGGGACAGGTTGTGGGTTCCGTCAGGCTTTACTTCGCTGGGGGAACTGTCCTGGTGGGAGTCGAAGTGAATCAACGCCAGCTTGCCGTACTTTTCGCTGCACGCCCTCACCGGCCCATAAGGGATCGTGTGGTCCCCGCCGATAGTCATGGGGGCGGCTCCGGCATCCAGGACTTTCCTAACGGTCTGATAAGTGTCCTCTACCATAAATTCCGTGGCTTTCGCTCCAACCCAGTAACCAACATCGCCGTAGTCGATCACTTTCGCTTCGTCTTTCAGGACGTAATCCCATGGATACCGGAAGCAACATGCGATCAGGCTCTGTTCCCTGACTGCCCTTGGCGCAAAACGGGCGCCGGGCCTGAATGTCACACCGCTGTCAAAAGGCACGCCCAGCACAACGATATCTGCGCCTTCCACGTCCTGTGTCACTTCGCAGTGGTTCCAACTTGCGATTCCTGCGTAATGCAGGTGTTCCTGTACTTTATACTCCATTGTTGTTTCTCCTTCCTGATTGTGAAATATTTTTGGGCAGATTGTAAAATGAAGTTGCAACAATAAAAACAAAAAGGTATCCACGGCGGAGAACCCATAGTAGAATTGAACCACATGCAACAATTCGAAAGGAGCATCGCCATGGACAAGACAAATTGTAACATGGAACACCACAAATGGCAACGCATAACTTCAGAGGAACTGCATGAGAGCGACCGGGGACGGGGTGAAACTATACAGCGGGAATTCGTATCCGAAAGGAAGAAGCTTTTCCAAGCACGGGAAGAGACATCTTGGCTTTCGCAGACGCAATTAACAACCTACCGAAAAGAATCCCGGAATACCATGCGCTGGAGGGACTGTTCGAAGAGGAACTCGAGCGCATCGCACGCCGCCACCTGAGTAAACGTTGGCGTGCGATGCAAGGGACACTCGCAACATTATAATGCACACAGTATATCATAAATCCAACGAATGTTTTATCAGAGAGTTCCGTTGATGCCAAATATCAGCATTTTCTTTTTCATTGTTCAATTTCCATCGCAACTGCCCTCACCGGCGAACCATCGCAGCCTTGTATTTTCAGAGGAAATGCCGCAACAACCACATCATCGAAATCAATTTTATCCAAGTATGCCCAATTTTCGCCGATCATGAGTCTCCTTTCAGAGAACAAATCATGGACGGGAAATTCTGTCCCGCCTGACTGATCGGCATTCATCGTATCAATGCCAATAAATCGAACGCCTTTGTTTACAAGATATTCTGCAACATCGCCCGCTACGAATGGATGGTGGTAAAAGGCTTCGGTTCCCCTTGTTTTATACCAGTTGGTATTGAATAGGACGATCGTTCCCTTCCCGATTCTTTCATCATAGGGCATTACGTCTTCCATTGTGATTTTTTCGTTTTCTTTTTTGTCCGTTACCCGGACTACAACGGCTCTCCCAAAAAAGAAATCCAGTTCCATCTTGTCAATCGTGTCGCCTTCATTGCTGAAATGATATGGTGCATCCACATGGGTTCCTGTCTGAGTACCAACATAAACTCCTGAAAGATTATAGCAATCCTTCTCTACCGTATGCGTCGTCGTTATTTTCGGTTCTGGATCCCCTGGGTAAATCGGGCTTTTATCCGATACTTCCCACGATAAATCTACAAATTTTTTAATTTTCATGATATGCTCCTTTCTGACCGTTTCATAAAATGTTTAAATAAGATCCTTGAATTCCCCTAAATCGATTTCTTTGCCTTGCTTCCTGTCTTCGATCGCCTCACAAACCTTGTCGTGCCTTGCTTTGCTAAGTGGATATGCGAGTGCAACGAGGCACGAGACAACATACAGCCCTCCTACAAGGAAGCCATATACATTTTTAAGCCCAGAGAGCGCCGATGCTGTCTGTACCGTTGCGGCCGCATCATATCCAATGACGGTAAGAATTGTTCCGAGAAGGGCTGCCCCGATTGCACCTGATGCTTTTTGCGCAAAAGCAACAAGGCCGAAAATTACGCCATCAATCCTCTTTCCTGTTTTCAACTCATGAACATCAACGCAGTCGGGAATCATAGCCCATGGAACCTGATATACTGCAGCATTCCCAAGGGACATCAGGATTGCCAATACATAAACTGTGCCAATTGAGGCTCCTGGCTGAATGATCATTCCGACCATAATGATCAGGACAACGCCTTCCAACCCTACTGCAATAATCCATGCGATCTTCTTTGATAATCCCTGCATTAGTCTATCGGTCACCCATGCCATAATGACACTTACTATTCCAAATACAAGCGTCACTGTTGCGATTTGACCTTCTGTAAGTTGTGCATAATTGGTATAATAATAAACTTGAACCGCATAGTTAATCGTGTTTGAGAAAATTCCAATCGCAAAGATAAGAATCACGATTCTTGCTGGTTTGTTTTTCAGGATTTCCCCAATATCCTTAAACGCAAATTTATTGGAGCCTTCACCTTCTCCTCTATTTTTTTCATAGCCTTTTGTCGTCTTCCAGAGAATGAAGATAAACAGAAGCGCTATGAGCATATAGCAGGCAATGGTAACGCTCCACCCATAATCTGAATTTTTAAACCATCCCCCAAAATAAGCAACGAGCACCAAGGTTGGCGAAATAGCAACCGTTGCACACAACCCAAAATAGTTCTTCCATGTAGCCAGTGAGGCTCTTTCATCGTAGTCAAGCGTCATTTCTGACCCAAGAGCCGATGCTGAAATGTCGAGAACGGTTTGCGCTGTATAATAGAGCAACACGATGATCACAAAGTATACCTTTGAAACGGTCTCATCAAATCCCCAATTGGTGAACAGGAGAATCGCAATGAAAAAGAACGGCAATGCTACACCGATGATAAGAGGCCGCCTCCTTCCCGCCTTCAATTTGAGGTTATCAGAAATGCTTCCTACAATAGGATCTGTAATGGCATCCCACAAAGTTCCTAATGAAATCATTGCACCTGCGAATGCCGCTGAAATCCCAACTACATCTGTAAAAAAGTAAAGGCCATAATAACTGAATGCCGTCCAAGCAATAAAACTACAGTATCCTGACATACCATATCCGAGTTTCACTTTAAAAGGCAGCTTTTCATTTTGGCCGTTCGTAATGCTTTGTTCCATAATTAATCCTCCTACCTTCAATTTTGTAATTTTTTACAATTTTCATTTTTCATTTCTGCTGTCTTTCTAGGGAAATGCTGATTTAAATGGTGTTTTTAGATACAATTGCTGTATAATATGGAAAACAGATGGTATGCATAGTTTGTTAATCAGCGTTTCTCTAGATGCACCCTTATCTATTGCAATATCTATGCCAATAAAAAAACAGACTGTCCAAAAACCTGCCTTTCTAAGTTTATAACTGCACCATATTAGTATTTGTTTTGTATATTAACACTATATATTGTGGGGTCAGCTGTTCCAAATTGAGTTTTCGGACAGTCTCAAAGCTTATTTTTCAACAAGCTTGATGCAAACGATACAAAGAATTTATTTATTTTAGAATACTTTTCTTTACGTTTCTAGCCTTTTTGTACTGAATCTTGAACCAAGTGCAATTATTTATTTTTAAATTTTTATTATTCACGTTTGAATAGAAAGAAAGTCAAGCAAACGATGTCACTCACACTCACAGAATCGCTTCAGAAATTAAAGAAGAAACTCGGCTTCACTCATTCCACGCCAGCGGCAAGCCTTGCCGATGCTCTGGAAATGTCTTTTTCAATGTCATGGATATAACTAGAAATGCAGTAACGAAAATCACAAAAGCCACCCCCATCAATCTGTCAACTCCGCCAGCTCCGCTCCAATCACATCCAGCAGTCCCTTTACCGGGACTTCCATCTGCAACCCGACTTTTCCTGCGCTGACTACAAAGGTCGCCAGGTTCTGTGCGCTGTTGTCAATGGCCGTTTTGAAAAGCTTTTTCATGCCAACGGGCGAACAGCCGCCCTTGATGTACCCGGTGACTTTCGTGATGTCCCGTGCAGGAATCATCTCAATCTTTTTTTCCCCAAAATGTTTGGCCGCTTTTTTCAGGTTTAGTTCCTTTGCCACTGGGATGACGCAAACGTAGTATTCCCGGCTGGTTCCCTGCACGACCAGGGTTTTGAACACTTTCTCCGGATTCAGGCCGGTAGCCTTTGCCACGGAAACCCCGTCCAGGAATCCCTCCGGCGCATCGTACTCATGAATCTGGTATGGAATTTTTTTAGTGCCCATGATGCGGATGGCGTTTGTTTTATGCTTGCTGCTATGAGCCATGCATGATTCCTCCTTTGTCAGAATGCGTTTGGGGAATGTTTCAATCCCGCACCAAGTATGTATTGACGAAGCCATAAGTCTCTGAATGGACGATGCCAGCCGTGCGAAACCCCAGGCTTTGATAAAAAGCAACGTCTTCTTCTGTATTCGTAAAGAGCATGAGAGGCAAATTCTCGCTTTTCGCATATTGGCAGACTGCGTTCATCAGCTTTCGCCCCCGTCCCTGATGCTGGCAAGAGGTTTGCACCCCCAAAAAATCCACATATAGATGGGGATTTGGCAAATCCACCGTTTTTTCCAATGCGTCCAACTCCTCAAACAAGCCCACCCATTTCCGCCGCTCTGCTTCTGTGAGCCTGTCCATGGTCGCAAGGTAAGCGGAACCATAGCTTCCTGCTTTTTCCAGCCTGTCCTGGGTGTAATCCATTTCATCCGAATGAACGATGCAAACGCCTTCCCTGATTCCCCCATCCAGGGCGAAAGCCTCGCCGTATTCCATATCGTAAGCCATGTAATGCCGGAGCGTGGCCTCCAAAGCTACCAACCGGGTTTTCTTTTCAGGAAATGCGTGCATGAGTTTGGGGTAATCCTGAAATGCGTCCAAAAAGGTTCGCAGCAGTTTTTCCTCATCCGCCCTGGCCAATTTGTAAAGTCCACTAATCTCCATAGTACTCCTCCCTCATCAGGGAATGGCACAGCACATCTCTTACTGTTCCATCGTAGATTTTGTAAGCCCTGCGCAAAGTCCCTTCGTAGGTAAAGCCGCACTTGCGGATGACGCTTTGGGAGCGTTTGTTTTCCGGCCCTGTGCAGATGCAGATGATGTCCAGTTTCAATGTATCGAAGCCGTACCGAATCACCTCTTTTGCCGCCTCTGTCATCAGGCCCTTGCCCCAATACGCTTCATCCATGGAGTAGCCCAACTCCCGGCTGTTGATGCGGGGCCTGTATTTGTCCTCGTCCAGGCCAATGCTGCCAATGACCTTGCCCGTTTCCTTGTCCCGAATGGCCCACACCTGGCTTGGCATGAAAATCTTCTTGATGATCCGTTTGGACTCCCTGACGTCAGCATGGGGTTTCCATCCCGCATGGGGTCCCACGTTTGGATTCTTGGCGTAGGCGTAAAGATCCGCCGCATCTTTCTTTTTCCAAGGGGTCAGAAGCAACCGCCCTGTTTCCAGTTTTGTCATGTGTCGTTCTCCTGTTGTTTGGATCACATCGCTTCCATAAGGCCTATTGTATTTGCGTCAGCCGTCAACATGTCTTTCCACATCATATTTTTTATACTGCCAAATCCAACGATAAATCCGAAATATCTTTCAATTTTTCCCATGCACATCGACTTCCTCATATGAGACGATCCGCTACTTTCTCTTCAAATACCTGTCGATCCCGTCAGCTATGCCCTTCGCCATCTTGGCCTGGTAAGCTGCGGATTTGTTCATCTTGATGTCTTCTTTTTTGTTGGAAAGGAACCCCATCTCCACGATGGTGACAGGCACTTTGCTCCAGTTGATGCCGGACATGGTATCGGTGTACATGACGCCTCTGTTTTTTGCGCCCGTTGCTTTGCAAAATTCTGTCAGGACGCATTTGGAAAGACGGCTGCTCTTCTTATAAATTTTTTTGCAGTATCGATTGTTTTTGGTCGGCGAAATCGTCAATGCGCCGGAAACGCTGGTGTTGGCCGATGAGTTGGCATGAATGCGGATAAATGCGTCTGCCCCTGCCCGATTGGCGATTTTCGCACGCTGGGAATTGCTGATATTCACATCGTGCTTTGTCCGAACCATTTTGACCTGATAGCCCCTGGATTTCAACTCTTTTTTCAGTTTTTTCGCCATTTTGAGCGTCAGCTTGTATTCGGGAATCCTCGTGTAATTGCCCGTTGCGCCCGATGACACTTTTGCCTTTTTCTGCTTTGCGCCAGGACCGATGGGTTCCGTGGCCGAATTTCCTTTCTTTTGATGGCCTGCATCGATTACCACCAGATAACCGTTGTTCGTTGCCCGCTTCCCACAGAGCGTTTGCTGCGTTGGCTGAAGGGCAGGTTCCGCTTCACGGGCAGAAGCTTCCTGTGCCTGAAATCTCGGCGCAACTACCATCGCTGCCAATGCCAGCACAAAGATGAATACAGCCATTGCTGTGAATCGAAATTTTCGTTTGCTTGCTCGCTTCATGTCGATTCCTCGCTTTCGATCATAAACTAGTATAATGTTTCCCAAATAACAGGAGGGAAAACGCCATGCTAACTTATGACTTTGATTTCATCCCCTGCTTTTACTTTGCCCTCTTTCAGCACTTTGATGAAAATTCCCTCCCGGGGCATGACGCAGTCGCCGGCCAGCTCCCGGATGGCGCAGCCCTGGTGGCATTCCTTTCCGATCTGGGTTACTTCGCCTAAAGCGCTTCCAATTTGCAATTTGGTGCCAATGGGCAAGGCGAACAGTTCGATTCCTTCGGTCAGGATGTTTTCTGCAAAATCGCCGTTCTTCAACTCAAAATCCAACGCCCGCTGCACTTTTTCCACGCTTTCCGCTGCCAAAAGGCTCACTTGCCGATGCCAATTTCCTGCATGGGCATCCCCCACGATGCCGTGATCCACTTTCAGCAGGGCTTCCTCTATGGGATGCTTCTGCTCTCCCTTTTTTTCACTGATGCAAACCGCTTTTACGTTAGCCATGATGATGTTCCTTTCTATGCATTTCTGCGCAATCGTGGGATTGTCCCCGCAACACATCGATGCCGTGGCGAATGGGCTTGATGACTGCTGACAGGCATTCCCTTGCGGCCTTTTCGCTGCCCGGCAGATTTACGATCAACGTACCGCCACGCAGCCCGGCCTCTGCCCTGGACAACATTCCCATAGGGGTGATTTTCATGCTTTCCGCACGCATGGCCTCCGGGATGCCTCTCACTTCCCGTTCCGACACCGCATGGGTCGCTTCCGGGGTCACGTCCCTCCTGGAAAATCCCGTGCCGCCAGTCGTTATCACCAAGCATGCGTCCAGCTCATCGGCGCATTTGATCAACTCCCCTTTGATGGTCTCAAAGTCATCGGGAATGATATTGTCATATACCACATCCCAGCCGTTCTCCCGCAAAATTTCCTGCACCGCCGGACCGCTGGTGTCCTTGCGCTGCCCCTTTGAGCCTTTGTCGCTCATGGTAATCACTGCTGCCGTATAGTCCATAACCGCTCCTTTCCACATGTGGCTGCCTATTCCTTCCACTGGAAATCGCCGCTTTTGCCACCGCTCTTGCTGACCAGATGGATTTCATCGATCACCATGTCCTTTTGGACAGCCTTACACATGTCGTAAACCGTCAACGCAGCGATGGAAACAGCTGTCAACGCTTCCATTTCCACGCCTGTCACGCCGCTGCATCTGACCTCGCTGCGAATTTCCACCGCCAAATCCTCTTCATTGAGATGAAATGCAATGTCTGCGCCGTTTATCATGATGGGATGGCACATGGGGATCAGTTCGGGAGTTTTCTTTGCGCCCATGATGCCTGCGATTTGGGCAGTTCCCAGCACATCGCCCTTTTTCAGCCCGCCGCTTTTGATGAGGGAAAAGCATTCCTCATTGACAAGCACTCTCCCCACAGCTGCTGCGGTTCGTTTTGTCACGTCCTTGCCACCCACGTCCACCATCCTTGCCCGACCTTCTTCATTGAAATGTGAAAATTCGCCCATCTCATCCTCCTATTTGGTTCATGTCCCGCCCCGCCTGGCTGGGGCTGTCCACATGAAGCGCTTCCCGTCTTTGCGGCTTGTCCATGATGGCGCTTCGCAAAACATCTTCCATCTGGGGCTGCGTCAGTCCCTTCAGTGGGATTTCCTGGCTGGAATGCAGGCATGGTTTCAGTTTCCCGTCTGCGGTCAGCCGTATCTTGTTGCATCCTTCACAAAAGGCGCAGCTGACAGGACGAATCAGCCCAACGCTGCCTGCTGCGTCAGGAAGGGCATAAAGCCTTGCCACGCCCACTTCTCGATCCAGCGGTTCCAGTTCCGGCACTTTTTCCAGAACTCTGTCACAGCTGACAAAGCCTGCTTTGCCGAGCCCGATGCCGCCGCCGATGGGCATGAGTTCGATAAATCGCACTTCGATGGGATACCGCTTCGTCAAATTGACAAATTCCCTGATTTCGTCATCGTTGAAGCCGCCCATGAGCACATTGTTGATTTTCAAATTGGAGAACCCAGCTGCCGATGCCGCCCGAATGCCTGCCATGGCATCTTCCAAATCTCCGATTCTGGTAATGTGCCGATACTTTTTCGGGTTCAGCGTATCCAGGCTGATGTTGAACCGGGAAACGCCCGCTTCTTTCAATTCCATCGCAAACTGAGGGAGCAAGATGCCGTTTGTCGTCATGCACAATTCCTTGATTTCCGGAATCTCCGCAATTGCCCCACATAGCTTTACAATGCCTCGTTTTACAAGGGGCTCGCCGCCAGTGATGCGAATTTTGCTGATTCCCAATGATGCGCCAGCCTTCACTGCCATGATGGTTTCCTCGGCAGTCATCATGTCCTCGTGAGCCCGCTTTGCGATTCCCTCCTCCGGCATGCAGTACCGACACCGCAAGTTGCACAACTCGGTTACAGAAACTCTCATATAGGTAATGTCTCGATCGTAATGGTCTTTCATGCACGTTCCTCGGTTTGATACCCTCATGTCGCCGGTTCCCATGGATTCCCCTGAAAATAGCACCATATCCATAGTTCGTCTTGGCAATTCGCAGTTCCATTGTACCATATTCTCGCATGGGATTCAATTTATTTTTTACATTATTTTACAATTTCTTTTTATGAAGGGGAGCGAGCCGTCCCGTTTCCCGTCCCCTGGTCAAACATAAAACAGGACAAACTTCATTATGAATTTTTGCACCGGCTTTTGCCGCTGATAGACCTGCTGCGCTGCCTCTTGCACATATCGCGCCATTTCCCGATGCTCTTCCGGCGTGAGATTGCTGCCGCCGAACCGCACCCGATATACCATCTGCAGCAATTGCTCAAAGGAAAGACCTCCTTCCTTGTCATAAATGGCAGTCAATTCCTCCAGTTGCTCGTAAGGATCCGCCCGCAGAGGATGTTTGTCAAAGGCCATGATTTTCCCCAGGTAACCGTACATGGCATAGACCTGCTGCTCCGTGCATTCCGTTCCAAAAGCGGCCAATCGTTTCTTCATGCGCTGCCGCCCCAGATATTCGCAAAGGGCGATGGCCAACAGAATGGCGGCCAAAACCACCCACCAAGGGCTGATGGCATTGTTCCCTTCTCCCTGCGAATCCTGGGGAAGGTTGGCATCCGATGCCTGGGGCTGCCGATCCGTTTCGCCATCATCGTCCGCCGTCTCGCTTTCTCCGCTTTTTCCAAGGTTCTGTCCTGTTTCATCGTAAAATCCGGGAACCACTTCCACTGGGAACCAACCGATTTCATCGACATAGACTTCCACCCAGCTGTGGGCATGGGAATCCAGCACGTCCAAAGTCCCGTCAGCGACCTCCGCTGCCGTGTGTTCCTCCATCTCCTCAGAGGGCAGATAATAGCCTTCTGCGTAGCGAGCCGGAATCCCTGCCTGCCGGAACATCAATGCCGCTGCCGTGGCAAAGTGCATGTCATTGCCGCTGCGGCTCTCGTTGAGGAAATAATGAAGCTCGTCTTTTCCATCAGGCGCCGCATCCGTTTCCTCGTTGTATACAAACTCTTCGTTAAAGTTCTGGCGGATGTAGGAAAGGGTCGTGCCGATGTCTTTTCCCACGCATCGGTCGATTCCAGTCGTTCCCAACGCATCTGCATCTTCATCGGAGACATGCAAATAAGCATGATAAACGTAATTGCGGTAAGCAGTCTCCTCTTGGGCGTATGCTGCCCAATCGGGGCTTTTTTTCGCCTGCTCCAGCCAAGCTGCCAAGCCAGCTTCATCGTAGTCCGCAAATGAGGGCACAAACGCATCGAAGCTGTATTCTCTCTGACCCCAAAAACCCTTGGAAAAGGCTCCGTAGTCCCTCTCGTAATCCACCCGATCCGGTGCGGCATCGCCTGTAAGCATGGATTCATAGGGCAGATAGAGATATTTGCTGCTGCCGTTCACGTTTTTCACATCTGCAGAAAGGGAAGTCCCATTTCCGGTCATCTGCCAAAGGTTCTGTTGCTGCGCCCACGGATAAAAGCCTTCCTTCGCAAGCTCTTCCACAATGCCCAAATACTGGTCGGAATAAGCCTCATTCACTGGGGAAACCCACTTGCCATTTTGAAAATCCCCACCTGAAAACCCCCGCAGATACCACGGCTTGGATATCTGTGCCTGCGTTGTCAGCTTTAGTTCCAAAACCGTGTTTCCCGTGTAAGCCAGAGGATGCGTCTTCGTCAGGTCGCCTTCGCTCAAGGCGTCCGTTTTCTCACCGCCCAACTTGTCATAACGCAGATGTTCCTGCATCTCCACGACCGCAGCCTTGGCTTCGTCCACGGATTGGGGCGGCCTGTAATCATCGCCGGAAAACAGCAAAACATACGCCAGCAGGACGACCAAAGTGATACCAAGGAACAGATATGGCAAGACGGAATTTTTTTCGTTTTGGACATAGATCGGCCTGTTCTTTTTCCCGGCATCCGGCCTTGCCACCACCGACAGCACGAGCATCCCTGTCCAGGAAAGCAGCAATAACGACAGCAGCCAAATGGACGGGGTCGCTTTCAGCCACAACCCTATTGCGACCGGCAGTCCCGTCAGCACAAAGCCCACCAATGGTTCTTTGTGATAAAGGCCGTGGACGATGGCCATGGACGTCACCAGCATGACCGATATCATGGCTACGAACGCATCCCGCCCCCAGTCAACCGTATCCCCTGGGATTTCAAAGGGAACCAGCCCCGCCCCCATCTGTGCGTTCAACGCTTCGATGATGTTGTTTGCCATGACGAGAAAGCCCTGCTCCACAGCTTCGTGGGCAGCGACGAAAAAAAAGGCGGCCAGAAGGAACACAAAGAGGAACAGGAACCGACCCAGGAAAGGATTCCAGCACAGCAAATACAATCCCACTGGCAGCAAGGTAATCATCACTGCGCTGGAGGTGACATCAACCGGGTTGGGAAACATGGAAAAAAACGTATACCAACAGCCCACGGACAGAGCTATTGCCAGCAGCAGCTCAAAAGCCACCCTCCTTCCGGGGATCCGACTGTTTTTTTCTGTTATCTGCACCAGTTTCATGGTGGTCTCATCCTGGTTTCGTTTTATGATGTTCATGGAGAACTCCTGTTTCCTAAACGCTGTTTTGTCTAAAATCGGAACGCAATCCCTGTGCTGGCGCTAAAGGATGATTTCCGGCACGCCCTGAGCCATTTGCTCCACGGAAACGGCGGTGGCATTGGCCACCTGCCCTGCTGCATGCTTCTGTTCTTCCGTTTCATAAAGAAATACGGTCCGCATAGTCTGAGAAACTTCGATTTCTGCGATTTTATCCAAATCCAGGTCTGCCGTCACATAAATCAGGACGCTTTGTCGGTTGCGATAGGTGCTGGCAGCATAGCAATCGAGAGCCGTCCCCCCTTGTTCTGCCGCATAGGAAGACAACACCTGCGCCGCCGCCATGTCCAAATCCTCAAAGCGATCCAGCTCACGGACATGGAACGCTTCTTCTCCTGCATCGTACCATGCCAGGCTATGGTTGATTCCGTTGGTCAAAAGAGAATGGGAAAGGGATAAATACAGTTCTATCATGGCATCCAGTATATCCTCGGAGCCTTTCGTCAATTCCATCAGAAGGAAAATCGAATAATTCAGAGGGTGGCTGAACTCCCGAACCATGGTTTTGTCCATTTTGGCAGACAGCTTCCAGTGGATTTTCCGAACCTGGTCTCCAGCGGCATATTCCCGCAAGGAAAAAATTTCGCTCACATCCTGTCCCGGTCGATAGGGGGAGTAACGGCTACTGTCGCCGCTGGTTTCAATGGGGCGTTCCATATGCACCGGCGCATCCCAAAGATCAGGATACACCACTACGGTGCGGGTTGGCAAGTCGGCTTTGGGAAAGGAAAAAAGGCCAAAAGCATCACATACCCGCACATTCCTGGTGGAAACCGCCACGGTTCCCACTTTGCTGCCTTGAAGGGAAAGACGTGCGATGACGGTTTTGCGCCCACCGATGGTCGCACTGATCTGCTGCGCTTTCTGCGTCCCTGTCAACTGGTTTTCCAGATGCACCTGCGCCAACAGACGAGCCACGGGAAACGCATTGCGATTGGTAAATCGATAGGAAAACTCCACCTGCTGTTTTTCTCCCGTGCCAGGCAATTCCAAAGACAAATCCAGATTCCTGCAGGACAAGAGCATCAATCCCAGGGAAATGAGAGGCACCAGGAAGCAAAGAACCAGCAGCGTCAAAGTGTAATACGTATTGGTGAACACATACAGCACCGCCGCAAGGAAAAGCAACAGTCCGTAAAACACTCTGTTCTTTACCATCGCTTGCCCTTTCCTTCTAAAACAGCCGGAGGCTTGATTTCCTGCAAAATCTTTTGCAGCACTTTTTGTTCCGTTTCCCTGCGGATTTTCGCCCTGGCCGTAAGAATCAGGCGGTGAGCGCATACGTCAATAAAGACGTCTTTTACATCCTGCGGGATGGCATAGCCCCGTCCGTCCATGAGAGCCGCTGCCTTTGCCATCTGCACCAGAGCCAGGACAGCGCGGGGGCTAGCTCCCTGCTCGACTTCCTCCATGCTGCGGGTTCGCTGGCAGAGGGCTGCGGCATATTCGATGATGTCATCCCCCATCTGCACCATCTGCACGCTGCGTTTCATGATTTTGATATGGGACGCATTGGCCAGGGTGCGCACCGTTTCCATGGGATCTCTGATCTGCCGCTGTTTGACGATGTTCACTTGGCTCTGCAAATCGGGATAGCCCATGGAAAGCCGCACCATGAAGCGATCCAACTGGGAATCCGGCAGCTTTTGCGTGCCTGCGGTACCCATTGGGTTTTGCGTCGCAATGCAGACAAACGGCTCCGGCGTTTTATGGGTGATGCCATCCACGGTCATTCCCCCTTCTTCCATGACTTCCAGCAGCGCTGCCTGTGTTTTGGCCGACGTCCGATTGATTTCATCCGCCAGGAACAAATTGCACAGGGCGGCGCCCGGCTTGTACTCCAACCTGCCCGTTTCCTTGTTGTACACGGAAAATCCAGTGATGTCGCTGGCCATGGTGTCCGGTGTGAACTGCATCCTTCGATAGTCCAAATTCAGCACCTTGGAAATCCCCAGAGCCAGTGTGGTCTTTCCCACGCCGGGAACATCTTCCAACAGGATATGTCCGCCGGCAAAGATGGCCATCAACGCTTTTTTCAGGATTTCGTCTTTGCCTACAATGACCTTTTTTAGCTCTTTTAGCATCAACGCTGCGGCTCCCTGTATCTCTTCGGGGGTTTTGCCTGAATGTCCAGCAGCTGTGGAATCCCGCTTTGGTTCTGCCTTTGACTTTTCTTCTGTCGCTAGCTTTTGTTTTATCTCTATGTCCGACTCCAACGGCACTGTGAAATCCATGGGCGCAAAATTCGTTTCCACTTTCGGCACAAAATCCATCGCTCCAATCTTCGCCCCTGGCTCCGCTTCGGATCCTGGCTGTTCCGACTGCGGCAAATCACGGGGCATCTTCGAAGGGAATGTCCATTGGGATTGATCGTCTGTCGTTTTTTTCTTTCCCGCTATCCGCTTTTCCATTGCTACCTCCTTTTGCTTCTATTGGCACATTGGGCGCATGCGTTCCATTTACGTTCACCGTTAAGCATATCCTTTCCTTTGGTTCCTGTCAACAAAAGTCTTTTTTTTCTGTCGATTTTTTTGTATGATAGAAAAGGAAGAAAGGAAGGACGAACCACCATGAATTATGTATATATGCTGAGATGCGGCGATGGCTCCCTCTACACCGGCTGGACCAATGACATGGAAAAACGGCTGGCTGCCCACCGCAATGGAACGGGCGCCAAGTATACCCGCGGAAGAAAGCCCCTGACCCTGGCCTATTTGGAATGTCTTCCTGACAAGTCCTCAGCCCTGAGACGGGAAGCGGCCATCAAAAAGCTGCCCAGGACGCAAAAGGAAGCCCTCATTGCGAAGCAGCAATCATCAAAGCAACTGACGGGCAGCACCTGGGACGATACAAA
>CAZVBL010000052.1:0-17325 GCA_964625475.1 uncultured Zhenpiania sp.
CGCTGTGCGTGACCGACGAGCAGCTTGACGCTGGCCTGAAGATTTACGAGGAAGCACTGAAAGAATGTTTATAATTTAAGGCAAGGTTTGAAAGTCTGATTAAAATTGTCCGCAACAATTTCAAGCAAGAGAAATAAGCCTTAGATTGAAACAAAGTCGGCCTGGCCGATCATTGCGTCAGCAGCAGGCTTTGTCGATCTTTGGGAAATGTGAGAACGACATTTCCTAAATAACAAAACAAAAACTGGTTTTTCCTTCTTCACGGAAGGAAAAACCGGTTTTCCGCAATTTTTTATGAACTATGAGAGCAAAAAGCAAAAGGAGAGAGTAATTATGAGTCAAGGAGGAAGACAAGAACTGGAAAAGTCCCTCAGCATGAAGGACGTGCTGGCTCTTGCGTTTGGCACCATGATCGGATGGGGCTGGATCATGCTGGCAGGGTCCTGGACAGTAAATGGAGGCGTTTTGGGCGCGATCCTGGCCTTCGGCTTAGGCGGGGTCATGGCGTTGTTCGTAGGACTGACCTATGCGGAGCTGACGCCGGCGCTGCCGCTGGCAGGCGGGGAACTGGTATTCTCATACAGAGCCATGGGTTACAATGCGTCCTGGTTCACAGGATGGATGATCACGCTGGCTTATCTGGGCGTAGCCGCCTGGGAAGGTCCTGCTTTGTCAAATGCGCTGGGATTCCTGTTTGGAGGGCTGCTGCCCGAATTGGGGCAGCTTTATGAAATCCAAGGCTCCGAAGTGACGGGGATATTCCTGCTCATCGGATGCGTTGGGGCGGTCGTCATGACATTCATCAACTACAGAGGCGCAAAGGCCTCCGCCGTGTTCCAGACAACGGCAACCGTTGCCATGGCAATTGGGGGGGTCGCATTCTTCGTTGGCGGCGTGACCACGGGAGAAATCGAAAACCTGACTCCCATGTTCACGGACGGCAAAGGCTTCGTAGCCGTAGTCCTGGCCGTGCCTGCCATGTTCGTAGGCTTTGACGTTATCCCGCAGGCTGCGGAAGAAATGAACATGCCCCTGAACAAAATCGGTAAAATCATGATTATCGCCATCAGCATGGCAGCCGCATGGTACATGATCATGATCCTGGGCGTTGCCTTGTCCGGTTCGCCCGATGTCCGCGAGGGATTCGTAAACGATCCGGATTCTGTGCCAGTGGCAGACCTGTTTGCGCATACTTTGGGCGGAAACCCGGTATTTGCCAAGCTGATGATCATCGCTGCCATGTGCGGCATCCTGACCTCCTGGAACGGATTCATCGTTGGGGCTTCCAGGGTTCTGTTCTCCATGAGCAGGGCCAAGATGCTGCCGCCGATATTCGCCAAGGTACATCCCAAGTATGGTTCTCCAACGGCAGCCGTCCTGCTGGTAGGCATCGTTACGGTATTGTCACCGTTGCTGGGCAAGAGCGCATTGACATGGTTCGTAGACGCTGCAGCGTTTGGAACGGTAGTGGCTTACTTCATGGTGTCATGTTCCTTCCTGGTATTGCGGTCAAAAGAGCCGAGTCTGGACAGACCTTTCAAGGTCAATGGCGGAACCATCGTTGGCATTCTTGCCGTAGCGGTTTCCCTGTTCATGGCATCCCTGTATGTGCCGCTCTATAGCCCATCTCCCCTGACGGGAATCGAATGGGCCCTGGTTGGAGGCTGGATCGTTTTGGGCATCATCCTGTTCATTATCAACAAAGCAGGCGCGAACGGCAAAACGCCCAAAGAAGAAACGGAATATCTCATGTTTGGCGATAATTACAAGAGATTTTAGAAATTCCTTTATCATCGAACAAAAATCCAGTATAATGAGGGTAGCAGATTTCAATCTGCTGCCCTTTTTCCGTTTTTTGGAAACGATTTCTCTCTATTTCCAAAACAGGGACAGAACCTGCCGCAAAGCAGGAGAAGGTAGAGCAGGCTTTGCCCTCGATGGAAAGAAAAGGGAGCGATGCTACAGGAACTGGCAGGAAACAATGGGTACGGCCTCACAGGAGCGAGCGGAAATGGAAAAAACACGAAGCAGTTTAAGCAAAGTGCTGGGCAGGACGGACGTGCTGGCCATCGGTTTCGGCACCATGCTGGGATGGAGCTGGGTCATGCTGGCCACGACCTGGCTGACCCAGGCTGGATTTTGGGGTGCCATCATCGCTTTTTTGACAGGTGCGCTGATCATCATGAGCGTGGGAGCCGTATATGGAGAACTGACCGCGGCCTTTCCTTTGTCAGGCGGGGAATTGGTCTACGTCTACAGGGCCATGGGCGGGAAAGCAGCCTGGCTGGTGGGCTGGGTCATGACATTGGCCTACATGGGGGTTGCCGCATGGGAAGGCATCGCCCTGGCTACAGCAATCGATTCCGTGCTGCCAATCGACCTTTATGGACCCCTATGGGAAATCGCCGGGTACACGGTTCACCTTTCCTGGGCCATCATAGGCATGGTGGGGGCCGTTGTGGTGGTGCTTTTAAATCTCTTTGCCAGCAGGCCCGCCGTCATCTTTCAGGTCATGGCCACTGCGGCAGTCATGCTGGTTGCGTTGCTTCTGTTCTTTGGCGGAATTGCGTTCGGTTCCATAGAAAACATCGGGGAAAGCTTTCGCTCCCTGGATGGCTTTTTCTATGTGCTGCTCATGGTTCCCGCCATGATGCTCGGCTTTGACGTGATCCCCCAATCAGCCGAGGAGATGAACCTCCTGCCCCGGGAAATGGGAAAAATGGTACTGGTTTGCATCGTTTTCAGCATGGCCTGGTACATCGTCATCATCGTTGGATTGGCATTGGCGGCTCCTGTTGAAATCCGCATGTCAGGCATCGTTCCCGCTGCGGATGTCATGGCTTATGCTTACCAGGATGATACGTTTGGAACGATTTTAATTCTGGGGGGCATCCTGGGAATCCTCACCTCCTGGAACGGGTTCTTCATGGGAGCCACCAGGATGCTTTTTGCCATGGGGCGAGCCAAGATGCTGCCCGGGATCTTCGGCTGGGTACACCCGAAATACAAAACGCCCTGGGCGGCTACGATTTTGGTAGGGGTGGTCTGCGTTGCCGCACCCCTTTTGGGACAGAACGCCCTGATTTGGTTCGTGGACATCAGTTCCCTGTGTTCCCTTTTTGGGTACTGCTGCGTCTGCATGGCTTTCGTCATTTTGCGGAAAAAAGAGCCAAACCTGAACCGGCCATTCAAAGTTCGGATGGGCATCCCCACAGGCGTGCTGGTCACCTGCATGGTGATCCTGTACTTCTTCATTCACATGCGGGAAACTTTCATGGGCGGCAATTCCCTGGAGCAGATGGCGTTCATCGGCATATGGCTGCTGGCGGGCTTTGTTCTCATCCTCTGGGCCAGGAAGGATTTTGGAAAACCCAGCAGCCAGGAACAGGAATTTCTGATTTTTGGGGAAAAACTGGCAAGGAGGCGTTCTTCATGAAAGAAAAGCGAAAGGAATCCCTGATCGCTCTGGTTTTTCTCTTGGTGATCCTGGCCGTGCTGCTTCACGCATTCCATGCAGCTTCCTACAAAGTGGCTTCCCCAAAGGATGACAAGACTGCGCTGACCCAGAGCGAACGGAAATTCGTAAAAGAAAAGGAAACGGTATATGTGTCGGTGGACGAAGAACTGTCATGCTTTGAACCTGGCTTTCTGGCCGACTACATGAATGCCATCGTAGAGCCAGTCGGTTTACAAGTGGAAATCCTGCAGGATGGAGCAAAGAATGCCGATGTCAAACTGGCCATAGCGGATGAAGAAAACAGAAGCAAGATCGATGAAACCCAGTTTACGGCAGCCCTGTTCCAGGTGACGGGAAGCCTGTTCGTGCGCAAGGACTTGAAAGAGGGAAAGACAGAGCTTCAGGGAATTTGTGCAAAGGGGCAGATCCCGGATATGGAGAAAAAGCGGGTATACTACGATGGAAAGCCGGTGATCCTGCAAGGTACGAAAACCATCGAGGATGCGGTAAACAAGGCACATGCGAAAAAGCTGGACTGCATCGTGGGAGATCAGGATGCAGTCCTCGGGGCGCTGCAGCAAAAGGGGATCCAGGATGAATACGAAGATGCTGGCGGAGAGCTGTACAAACGCAACGTCTGTTTCGTGATGGACGGGGAGGATGACACGCTTTACAGCATCCTCAACCAGTGCGTCCACAATGGGGATCTGCAGACCCTGATGAAGCAGGCGCAGGAACGCTGGTTCGGAACTTCCGGCCAACTGGTGGAAGGAGACAGGTACAAGGATGTGGCCTCTCTCTTGCTCATTGTCTTTGCCGCCGTATTCTGCACGTTCTTTGTGTACTATCAGTCCAACAAGAACCTGTACAACGAGCTGACTGCCAGGATGAACCAGCTGACGGCCAGCAAACAGGAGATGCAGACCACGTTCAACGGCGTTTCTTATTACATGGCGGAAATGGATCCAGAGGGCATCATCCTGGACATCAACAAGGCATTTTTGGATTATGTGAATCAGGATTCCATAGGCAGACCCATCTGGGAAGTGTTGGAACTGCCCGAAGAGCAGCAGCAATCCCTGCGAGCCATGCTGGAAGAGACGAAAAAGACGGAGGCTGGAACCTCAAAGGAACTGACATTGCAGAGGATCATCCTGGAAATCAATATTTTTCCCATCCTCAATTCCAGGGACAAGGTGGAAAAGCTCCTGTTCATGGCGAGCAACGTGACAAGGGAGCGCATGGCCGAACGGCAGATGCTCCAGGACAACAAGATGATCGCAGTGGGACAGCTGGCCGCCGGGGTGGCTCATGAAATCCGCAATCCCCTGGGCGTGATCCGCAATTACTGTTACGTGCTGAAAAACATGAAAGACAAAGACATCCAGGAACAGGCCGTGCAGGTGATCGAAAAATCCGTGGACACGGCAGGGGACATCATCGACAATCTTCTGAATTTTTCCCGCATTTCCAACAAGCGGATTGAAACCGTGCGCATCAGGGAACATGTGGATTCCGTCATTGCCCTCAACAGGGGGATGCTGAAGAAAAAGCAGATCGAAGTAGCGGTCGCATGTGCGGAAGATTTTTCGGTGAACATGGCCGTGGAATCCTTTGACATGGTTTTCATCAATCTGGTGTCCAATGCTATTGATGCCATGGAGAACCAAGGCAAGCTCACTGTGAGCATCAGCAGGGAACGGGACGAGTTTTTCATCGAAGTGACCGACACGGGAAGCGGCATTGAGGCGGAGATTTTAAACGACATTTTCAACCCCTTTTTTACTACGAAGAGCAGCACGGAGGGAAATGGGTTGGGCCTTTATATCGTATACAATGAATTGCAGAAAATGAATGGCGAAATTGACGTAACAAGCGAGATGGGAAAGGGCACCACCTTTAAAGTGGCTTTGCCTGTCAGTTGGGAGGAGGAACAGCGTGAATAAAAATGCCTTTCAAATTTTAGTAGTAGATGATGAAAAAGATTACAGGGACGTTTTGAACATGATTTTGTCCGGCAAAGGATACAGCGTGGAAACCTGCGACAACGGGCAGTCTGCCCTGAAAAAACTGGAAAAGAAATCCTTCGACTTGGTGGTTACGGATCTCTTCATGCCAGTCATGGATGGCAGGCAGCTGCTGGAAGAAATCAAGAAGCGGGAATACGATACGGAAGTCATCATGCTTACGGCCCATGGAACCATCGAAAAGGCAGTGGATGCCATGAAAGCGGGCGCCTATACCTATGTGACAAAGGGAAGGAACCCGGAAGAACTGCTCATGGAAATCCGAAAGCTGGAAGATGCCAGGAAACTGAAACGGGACAACGCCATGCCAAAGGAAAAGGCCACCGGAGTTTTCATGCTGGAAAGCAGGAACAAGAAATACCAGCAGATGCTGGAGCTGGCCGAGCGAGCGGCCCAAAGCGATTCCAACATTCTGATTTTAGGGGAATCCGGCTCTGGAAAAGATGTGCTGGCTTCTTTCATTCACCAAAAGAGCATGCGAAAGGATGCGAATTTCATGGAACTGAACTGCCAGGCTCTTTCGGAATCCATCCTGGAGTCCGAGTTGTTCGGCCACGAGAAGGGCGCTTTCACAGGGGCGGACAAGCGCAGGATCGGCCTCTTTGAGGCTTCCAGCGGAGGAACGTTGTTTCTGGATGAAATAGGAGGGGTATCCATCAATTTGCAGGCCAAGCTGCTGAAGGCCATTGAAAACAAGCAAATTTACAGGCTGGGAAGCAGCACGCCCATCCATGTGGATTTTCGTCTCATTACCGCCACCAACCACAACCTGCGCCAGGACATGGCGGATGGGTGCTTCCGGGACGACCTCTTTTATCGAATCAGCACCATCGTGCTGGAACTGCCGCCGCTGCGGGAACGCCCGGAGGACATTCCATTGTTCATCGATTACTTTTTCGAGAAGTACCAGCGGGAGATGAACAAAACCATCGGCGACATCCAGCCCGGCGTGCGGGAGCGTCTGGAGCGATACCATTATCCAGGCAACGTGCGGGAACTGAAAAACATCGTGGAACGGCTGGTGGTTTTGTCAGAAAAAGGGGAAATCCTGGAAGACTATCTGCCATCGGACGTGACAAACAGTCGGGAGCCTTCCGTTTCCATGGCTCCCAGGGAAATGGACTACACGATTTCCCTGCGGGAGTACAGGAGCAAGGTGGAAAAGGAGTACATCGAAGGGCTGCTGCGCCGCCATCCGAAGGACATGAACCGGGTTGCCGAAATTTTGAGCATTTCCCGGCGGCAACTGTTCAACAAATTGGTGGAGTATGATTTGAAATAAACTTCTTTGGGACGATGCCAACAAATGTCCATAGGACAGGGACATTGTTCATGAGAGCATGGCTGACAATCGCACCATGTCAGGGGGCAGGGGAGCTTCAAAGGAAAGGGGCTTTCCTGTCATGGGATGGGACAGCGCCAGCTTCGCCCCATGGAGCGCCTGCCGTTCGATGAGAAAGGGATTCGTTTCTCCATATAGATGGTCGCTGACAATCGGATGTCCCATATAAGCCATGTGGACGCGAATCTGGTGGGTGCGTCCCGTTTCCAGTGTCAGTTCCACCAGGGAATAACCGGCTTTGTAACGCTCCAAAACCCGGTAGTGGGTGCGGGAAGGCATGCCGTCCTCCGTTACCCAGCGTTCCACCCGATTTGGGTCGGGCTGGCCGATGGGCAGATCGATGGTTCCCCGATCAGATTCCACCAAGCCTTTGACGATGGCGAGGTAGCGTTTTTCCACCAGCCCCGCCTGGCTCTGTTTCATGAAGCTGGCCTGGCAGTGGGAATTTTTCGCCACCGCCACGATGCCGGAGGTGTCCATGTCCAGCCGGTTCATAAAGCGTATTTTAAACCGCTGCCCTGAATCCAGCATGTATTTCATAATGCCGTTGGCAAGGGTGTGCCGGACATGCCCCTTGGTAGGGTGAACCACCATGCCAGGCTGTTTGTTGACGATCAGCAGGCTGTCATCCTCGTAAACGATGGAGACAGGAATGTCCTCTGGCACGAAATCGCTGGTTTCCTCCGGCAGCCGTATGGAAATCGTGTCGCCGGGAACCACGGGAATCCAGCCGTCCGTCCGCTGTCCGTTGCGGTAGACCAGCTTTTCCCGTTTGATTTTGCTCCGCATCCGGGCGGAAAACTGAAAACGGCGGCGCAGGATGTCCTTTACAGCCAGATCTTGATCTTCTTCTGTTACGGTATAGTTAAATTCTGTCATGTCTCACCTTGGTCTCTTCGTTTCCGCTTTTTATCATGCAGTGCGATGTGCAAGCGCGATGTTTTCCCGATTCCAACAAAGCTGGCTTTCAGGCAGGGATGGGAACCGCCCGTCTTTTTGTGTTCCATCTAGTTGCGTCACAGGTTTTTCCAAGAACTCTACAAAAACTTCGCCTTGACCTTGTCCCAGAAATCGTAGGATTGGAACCGGATGAGGTTCACGATGGTTTCGGAAAACTCGATTTTGATCTGGCGCACTTGCTCATAGGCGTGCTCGATTCCGTCATTCAACAGGAAAATATGATCCCCCTTGGCATCCTCCGGCACCACTTCCAGGGAGAGGTTGGAGGGCAACAGGATGCTGGAGGTAAAGGAGCGGTAGGCGGTAGTGTTCATGGGTGCGATGGGCGTCACCTGCAGCAGGCGGATGCGGGGATCCACGATGGAGCCGCCCAGGGAGTAGTTGTAAGCCGTGCTGCCTGCGGAAGTGGCAACCAAAATTCCATCGCCGCTGAATTTTTCGATGGGGCTGCCGCCGATGGAAATGTTCAGATGCACCGAATAGGAGGGACTGCCTTTGATGACGATTTCATTGAGTCCGAGGAGGACCTCCCTTTCTCCGTTTTCGGTAGTTACGGCGGCCTGTACTGTATTGAGCCGTTGTAGCCGATATTTTTCCGCCTGGTAGTCCCGAATGAAAGCATCCAGCTGCGCAGGATCGTCCGGGGACACTTCCTGGAAAAACCCTAGGTGTCCCGTATTGATGCCCACGATGGGGGTGGCGGGGAAATCATAGGTATGTACAGCCTGGAGGAATGCGCCGTCCCCGCCGACGCATACAAGTAGTTCGCTGTCCGGGCAGTATTCCTCCCGCACAGTGAAACCGCTCTTTTCAAATTTTTTCGCTAAAACGTCCTTCGTCTTTTCCGACACGCTGGTGCCGTTCGTATAGATGTTGATCGTTTTCATATCCGTCATGATACCAGTTTTTCAAATTCATCCACAAGGCCTTTGAAGGTTTCCATGGCCTGTTCAATGGGTTCTTTGCTGCTCATGTCTACGCCTGCCAGCTTCAGCAGCTCGATGGGGTAGTCGCTTTCCCCGGTTTTCAGGAAATCGATGTAAGCGTCCCTGGCCGCAGGACCTTCGGCGAGGATCTTGCTGGAAATGGCCGTAGCCGCCGAATATCCCGTTGCATACTTGTAAACGTAAAAGGCATTATAAAAATGTGGAATCCTGGCCCATTCATAGCGGATGCAATCGTCCTTTTCCACTGTGGGGCCAAAATATTTATCGTTCAGCTTTTGATATTCCCCGCACATCCATTCCGCCGTCAGAACCTGCCCTTCCTCGATGGCCCTGTGGGTCAGGTCTTCAAATTCAGCGAACATGGTCTGGCGGAACAGGGTCGTGCGAAATTCTTCGATATAAAGGTTCAGCAGGTATTTGCGCATTTGGGGTTCCTGTTCCTCATCCAGCAGGTGATGCATGAGAAGGGACTCATTGACCGTAGAAGCTACCTCCGCCGTGAAAATGGAGTGGCTGCCGTAGATGTAAGGCTGGGCTTGTCTGGTGTAGCTGGAATGCATGGAGTGCCCCATTTCATGGACAATAGTAAAGACATCCTTCAAGGTATCGGTATAATTCAGCAGGATGTAAGGCATGCTGTCGTAGCTGCCAAAGCTGTAAGCGCCGCTGGTTTTCCCCTGGTTTTCATAAACATCGATCCAGCCCGCTTCGATTCCCTTGTTCATCCTGGCGATGTATGCGCTTCCCAGGGGAGCCAGCCCCTTTCGCATCATGTCCAGGGCCTGTTCGTAGGGAATCTTTTTTTTCGGCAGTTCGATGAGGGGGACGTAAATGTCATACATCTGGAGTTTGTCTACGCCCAGCAGCCTTTTGCGAATGTCCATGTAGCGGTGGAGGGTTGGCAAATGATCGTTGACCACTTTTACCAGGTTGTCGTAGACTTCTCCCGGTATGTTGTCGCCGGAAAGGGCGGCTTGGCGGGCGGAATCGTATTTGCGAATCCTGGCGGTGATCACGTCCGTTTTGGTGTTGTAGTTGTAAGCGGTTCCAATGGTGTTGATCAGGGACTTGAAAGCCTGGTACATGTGATCGTAGGCATCTTTTCGCACTCGGCGGTCGTGGCTTTCCATGAAGGTGATGTAGTTGCCATGGGTCAGTTCCACTTCATCCCCTTCCTCGTCCGTGATGGTTCCAAATTTGATGTCCGCATTGTTGAGCATGGTGAAAATATCATCGGTGGAACTAGTAATTTCTCCCATCTGAGCCAGAATGTTTTCCTCGGGCTTTGTAAGGATGTGTGCCTTTTTCCGCAGGGTATCCCTGATGAAAAATTCATATTGCCGCAGGTCGGGTTCCTGCTGGATGTAGGAAAGCAGGGTTTCCTCGGAGGCATCCAAAAGCTCTGGCGTAAAAAAGGACATGGAAGCGGCAGCCTGGGCCATGATGGTCTGGCATTTGTCGGTCATGGCCTGGTACTGGGTTTTTCGATTGTCCTCATCCCGGCGCATATGGGCGTACACATAGGCTTTTTCGAGTTTTTGCCAGATGGCATCCCGCTTTTGCAATGCGCGAAGCAACGTAGCTGCGTTTTCCGTCAAATGCCCGGCAAAATCGGAAAATTCCCTTGTCATTTCCAGGGCAGAATCGATGTCGCGGTGGATTTGCCCTTCATCCGGGAACATGGCTTCGATGTTCCATTTGTATGCATCGTCAATCTGCTCCCTGCTTTTTAACGATTTGTCACTCATAAAAGTCCTCCTGTCGCGCTCCGGCAAAACGTCTGTAAAAATTGTAACGGGCAATTGCGGGCGCATGAATTTTAGCGTATAATGACAGTATACCACAAAAGAGAAAGGAACATAACCAAAATGGACAATCGACCAATCGGTTTTTTTGATTCAGGGCTTGGCGGCCTGACTTGCGTTCCCAATTTGATGCGTCTGCTGCCAGAGGAAAAAATCGTTTATTTCGGCGATACGGCCAGAACGCCTTACGGTTCCAAGGCCACATCCACCATTCGGGGCTTTTCCAGGCAAATTGCGGATTTCCTTGTGAAACAGGGGGCAAAGATGCTGGTCATCGCCTGCAATACCGTGAGCGCCACTTGCCTTGCGGATTTGCGGCAGCGTTACCCGGACGTTCCCATCGTGGGGGTCATCCAGCCTGCCGCAGAGCGAATCGCAAAGACTTGTTCCACTCTGAACAAAATCGGCATCATCGGCACCAAGGCCACCATCGAAAGCAACGCCTATGGGAAGCAGGTGCATAATCTGAACGATGAACTGGATCTTTATGAAACGCCGTGCCCCGCTTTTGTCCCCCTTATCGAAGAAGGCATCATACAAAACGACATCATGGATCTGACCATCAAATACTACATGGACGATTTCATCCTGGAGAACCGGCTGGACACCATCGTGCTGGGCTGCACCCATTATCCGCTGATCCGTTCCAATATTAAACGGCTCTATCCCTCCATCCGGCTCATCAACCCATCGGAGGAAGTGGCGCACAGCGTCAAACGGACATTGAAGAAGAAAGACATGCTGGCAGAAGGCAGCGACTTTGAAAACGTCTTTTATGCCAGCGACCTTTCGGAAAATTTCGTGAACATGATCGACCGAATTTTCTACGGGGAAGACGTAAAAGTGAAATTCAAAAACCTGGAGCTGGAGAGCGTGGAGGAAACGCAGAAATGAAATTGGAAAAGCTATTGGAGCTTCTGGAGCTGGAGGATCCTTCTGAATTTGCCTTCTTTGAAAACCTGGCCGATCTGATGGAAACCGACATGGTAATCGAGCCTGAGGTGATGTACCAGCTATTGAAAGCCGTGGACATGGAAGTCATGGGAGAGCTGATCGAAGGTTATTTTTCGGAAATCATCGATGCGTTGCCGGAAGATGCCCTGGAGTTGTACACGCTGTTGGATACCGTCAAACTTGCTTTCATGGGCATGTCCAGGCACTTGGAAGAAGAACGGGATCTTGTTTCCTTTGCAGATGAGCTGTCCCGGTTTCGCAACTGGTACTCCCTGCATTCCACCGTATGGGTGAAGGGGATTGTGGAGGAAGACAAAGGAGGAAAGGAAATGTCCCTGCGGGATGCCCTGACCCTGGTGCGAATGGAGCGTCTGGGCGGTGAAAAATTCGACTATGTTTTCGATGAGGCTCTGGATTTTGAAATGGATCAGTACACTGTGAGCTTTGCCGATTTGGCGCAGGAAAGCGGCGTGTGGCAGGATCAGAAGCAAGAGGAAGACGTGGATGGGCTGGACGGATTGGACGGACTGGATTTGCCGGGAATTGAATATACAGATCACGTGTTCAAACCGGGAAAGCTCCATTGAGCCATGCAAAATGCACGCAATTTCCTGGCATAGGACGCAACAAATCCATTGTGGAAACACGATTTCCCGATCTAAGCCGCATCGAATCCGTTGTGAGAATCGGAAAGGCATTTCATGGGATCGATATCGACTTTCATCAATCACAAAATCGAACCGCCCCGCATAGTATGAATGAAACAATTTGTATGACGGAGGTATGTTTATGGACGATAGAGATTGCTGTGAAAGAGAATGCTGCGAACGGGAATGCCTGCGGGACTGCAAGGAGAAATGCTACGATGAATGTTGTTGCGACAATGACAACAACAGCGGCAACATCATCTGGATTTTGATTCTCCTGTACTTACTGTTCTGCAACAACAACGGACGTGGAAGAGGCGGTCTGTTCGGCGGCCTGTTCTAGTACAGCGTTTTCCGAATAACTGGACGGAAAATGCGATAGGAACATGGCATCCCAAAGGAAGCGTTGTGTAGGCACTTCATTTCAAAAAAATCCAGAATTTTCATGAGGCTGACGTCGCCGTTCCCATTTCCGCGCATTGCCAGCATAATCCCATCTTGCTTTCGGGAACAATAGGATTTGAGGAAAAAAATCGACAGGAGGTAGGAAGCAATGGGAAAATGTACAAGTGCCCTGGGCATTGGACTGATAGGCGCAGTCGTTGGTGCGTGCGCTTATTCGGCTCTTTCGCCAAAAGAACAGCGGCACATCCGCAAAGGCATGAAAGACGCAGCGGAAGAATTGAAGGATGCGGCGGAGCATTTCACGGAGGTGGTGTAATGGGAACGTTAGCGGGAATGGAAAAGGACAAAATCTGGAATCGGATGCTGGACTATCGGATTCTGGGCATGACCAGGCAGGATCTGGATCATGACGATGGAATCGCAGAGCAGCTGGCGAAAGCCAGCAAGCTGTAGCTTCAGCAGGAAAGGCCGCCGGTTTCCCCGTATCGCCGAAATGGCGAGGGTGCGGGAAACCGCGGCTTTTTTCGCATGTGGATGGGGATATGAAAGAACAGGTCATTTTTCAAATCCGCTCTGCGCGCACAGGGAATTTTATTTGCTTTACCATGGGAAACTATGGTATACTCATAGGAACTGTTGACAAGCAACTTGCGCAGCTGGCTTAAAATCGACACAGGAGGATTTTTACAAGATGGAAAAAATGGGATTAAATCAAATCCGTGAGGCTTTTCAGGACTTTTACGAGTCAAAGGGTCATTATAAAAGAAAGAGCTTTTCCCTCATCCCGGAAAAGGACAGGAGCCTGCTCTTGATCAATTCGGGAATGGCACCCTTGAAGCCTTATTTTTCCGGGCAGGAAACGCCTCCCTCCAAGCGGATGACGACCTGCCAAAAGTGCCTTCGCACCGGGGACATTGAAAACGTGGGGTACACTTCCAGGCACGGCACTTTCTTTGAAATGCTGGGCAGTTTTTCCTTTGGGGATTATTTCAAGCGGGAGTCCATCACCTGGGGATGGGAATTTTTGACTGAAGTGTTAGATCTTCCTCAGGACAAGCTGTGGGTTTCCGTTTATGAAAAGGATGATGAGGCCTATGACATTTGGAAGAACGAAGTGGGTTTTCCAGAGGAACGGATCGTTCGCCTGGGAAAAGACGACAATTTCTGGGAAATCGGCACCGGTCCATGCGGACCCTGTTCGGAAATCTATTTCGACCGGGGGGCGGAATACGGATGCGGCAAGGCGGACTGCAAGCCGGGGTGCGAGTGCGATCGGTACATCGAGTTCTGGAACCATGTGTTCACTCAGTTTTCCAAAGATGAACAGGGAAATTACGAAGATCTGGATCATCCCAACATCGACACGGGCATGGGACTGGAACGGCTGGCCACCATCATGCAGGGCGTGGATTCCATCTTTGACATCGACACGGTTCGCTATGTGCTGGACGGCGTAGCGAAAAAGGCAGGCGTCCGCTATCAGCGGGGAAAAGCACCTGCGGATGTTTCCATTCGCATCATCACCGACCACCTTCGTGCCATTGCGTTCCTTATCGCCGATGGCATCACCCCCAGCAACGAGGGCAGGGGCTATGTGCTGAGAAGGCTGCTGCGGAGAGCGGCCAGGCACGGGAAACTTCTGGGAATCGAAGGCTCCTTCCTGGCGGAGCTGAGCGGCAGGGTCATCGACATCTCCGGAAAGGCCTACCCGGAACTGGAAGAACAACGCGCGTACATCGGGAAAGTCGTTTCCATCGAGGAAGACAAATTCAGCGCCACCATCGATCAGGGAAGCCGCATCATCGAAGAATATGCGGCGGAAATGAAGGCGCAGGGCAAAACCGTCCTGGATGGGGAAAAGGTGTTCAAGCTGCATGACACTTATGGATTTCCTCTGGAACTGACCCAGGAAATCCTGGAGGAACAGGGATGCCAGGCAGACGTGGAGGGCTTTGCCGCACACATGAAACAACAGAAAGAACAGGCCAGAGCCGCACGGAAATCCATGGAGGGCGAAGAAGGTTGGAAAAATGCGGTTGACTTTGTATTTGAAGGAGGCACGGAGTTCACCGGCTATGACAAAGTTGTGGACACGGGCGTGGTAAAAGCCATGTTCTGGGACAAAAAAAACGTAGAATGCCTGAAGGAAGGGGAAACCTGCCGGATCGCCCTGGACAAAACGCCCTTTTATGCGGAAAGCGGCGGACAAGCTGGCGACGTGGGAAAGATTTACAATGACAACTTCGTAGGAAACGTGGTGGAAGTCATGAAATTCCAGGACGTGTTCGCCCATAAGGTAGAGGCTCTGTCAGGCGAGCTTTATCCGGGGGATGAGGTCAACGCTATGATCCTGGTTCCCTACAGGCATCACCTGGCGCGGAACCACACGGCCACCCACCTGCTCCACAGGGCTTTGAAGGAAGTGCTGGGGGAGCATGTGCAGCAGGCAGGATCCAGCCTTACCGCCAAAACCCTGCGGTTCGACTTCAACCATTTTGAAGCCATGACCCGGGAAGAGATCAGGAACGTGGAGGAGATCGTCAATGACAAGATCAACCATTTCCTGGAGGTTTCCACCGTGGAAATGCCGCTGAAGGAGGCTGCCAGACAGGGAATCATCGGCTTGTTTGGCGAAAAATACGGGGATGTGGTGCGGGTGGTTTCCATCGGGGATTACAGCAGGGAACTGTGCGGCGGAACCCATGTTTCCAATACCGGACAAATTGGTGCGTTCAAGATTCTCTCGGAGTCCGGCGTTGCTTCAGGCGTGCGCAGGATCGAGGCTGTTACAGGCAAGGGGATCCTGTCGAAACTGGACGAGGCCGAAACGATCCTTTCAGAAGCGGCCGAGGCGCTCAAGACTAATCCTGCAGGACTTTTGAACCGCATTGGCACCCTGACGGACGAACTGAAAACCGTAAAAAAAGAACTGGAAGAATTTAAGAAAAACGCCATCGGCAATGCCATGGACAAGATGTTTGAAGAAGCGAAAGAAATCCATGGAATCACGCTCCTGACGAGGGCATTCAAGGATTATGGCATCAACGATCTGCGGAACCTTTCCGATGACGTGAAAAAGGGACACCGAAACGTTGCCATGGTATTTGCGACTCAAAACGGCTCAAAAGTGACATTCCTGGTGTCCCTGACCGACGATGTGGTGGAAAAGGGGTATCACGCTGGAAAACTGATCAAACAGATTGCGGCGGCGGCTGGCGGCGGCGGCGGCGGCAAGGCGGACATGGCACAGGCTGGCGCAAAAGATCCATCCAAAATCAAAGATGCGTTTGCCCTGGCGGAAACTCTTTTTTAAGGGGTCGCCAGAAACCTGCGCCGATGATCGGCGAGGAATTTCCAGCCGGGAAAAGCAGTTGAAGTCTTTGTGAAAATGGAGAAAAGCTCTTGTGCTTCATTGTACAAACGTGTATAATGAAAGCGTGGAGCGAGGCAACAAGGAGGTACATAATACCATGGACAGAAATACCAGATTGTATGACAATTTCGACAAACTGGAACAGCGAACCATCCAGGAAATTTTGAACATCGTTTATGATGCTTTGGAAGAGCGCGGATACAATGCTGTTGACCAGATGGTAGGTTACATCCTGTCAGGCGATCCCTCGTACATTACCAGCCATAACAATGCGCGCAACATCGTAGGGCGCATTGAAAGGGACGATTTGGTAGAGGAATTGATTAAATCTTATTTGGGGAAATAATGGGATTTTCCATATTTAGGGATGAAGGGCGAGCCACATGCTTTTGGTTCGCTTTTTCTGTGATGGGTAAAAGAAAGGACTTCGATGAAAAAAATCGGGCTTGACGTGGGAGACAGAACCATCGGCGTAGCGGTGAGCGATCCGCTGTTGATCACTGCCCAGGGGATTACCACGATCGAGCGGACAGGAATCAAAAAAGACACCGGCAAAATCCTGGATTTGATTCGGGAGCACGATTGCGATACGGTTGTCATCGGACTTCCCAAAAAATTGGATGACACGGACAGCATCCAGACGGAAAAGGTGCGTGAATTCAAGACCAAGCTGGAAAACAAATTGAGAAGCTCGGCCATGGGCCATGTGAAAGTCGTCTACCAGGATGAGCGGTTTACTACGGTCATGGCAGAAAAAGTGCTGATCGAAGCGGACGTGAGCCGCAGCAAACGAAAGAAAGTCATCGACAAACAAGCCGCAATCCTGATCTTGCAAAGTTACCTGGATTCCCTGTGAGCTTGCAGCAGGGGGCTTGGAAGGAAGCCGTTGGCACAAGCACTTGGAAGCGGTTTTCAAAAGATGGGAAAGGAGCATGCGTCAATGGAACGGGGCAGAAAACAGAAAACGACAGCCATTCTTTTGGCAGCTTTGTTTGTCGCCTTTCTACTGACAGGCTGCAATGAGCCGCAGGAAGGGTACGAAGCCATTGCGGGAACCTGGGAGATGACGGAGATCACGGCAGGAGCCAGGCAAGTGGCAGCGGACGAATACAAGAAGGCCGCCAGCGCATCCAGCGTCCCAACCCTGACCTTTGAGGAAACGGGGCGCGTCACCCTGGACATGGACGGCGACACGGGGACAGGTTCGTGGGTTCAGGACGGCATCTATTATGCCCTCACTTATGTGAGGGATGGCGAGGAAACAACGCAGGCGATCCAGCTGGACGACGATACCCTGGTGATGGAACAGGACGGATATGTCCTGACCTATGAAAAACGATAAACATAAAAAATGATTGAGTGAAAAGTTAAATTCCACTTGTAAATTTAAATTCCGTATTGATGACTA
>CAZVBL010000053.1:0-16693 GCA_964625475.1 uncultured Zhenpiania sp.
AAAAACGCACCCTTAGAAAACCGCATCGATCCCATCGGTCGCACCAGCCGCAACAGCCACTGGAGCCTCGATGGAACCTGCCGCTGAAAAAGAATCAGCAAGGTTAACTCCGTCCATTATATGCGTTTTCCCCATTTCCGTCAAGTCCCGGACGGGAATCGCCTGGAAAATTTCACGGTTCTTAACGCTTCATGGTTTTCCAGGGAAAAGGAAGAGACGGGGCTTCCATGGAAGTCCCGCCCCTTTTCTGCCATCGTCCCCCGAAGGAATGAAGCATGTTTGCTTTGGTTGGAGTTTGATTCCGCCACTGGAATCAATCGTAGTCCCTGTCGTATTTGAGAATTTTCCCGGCCATGGAAATCTCATATTCGTACTCCCAGTGCCCTTCCTGAAATTCCACATCGTAAACGTGGATTCCATCATCCCAGTCTTTTTTCACAAGCACGTTGTAACACTGGGCTTTGGATGCGCCGTAATGGCTGGCCGCATGGTTCAGGGCGATGGATTTCGCTTTGCTGGCACTGATGTTGGTTGTCTGGGACGCTTTTTTGATCTTGACCGTTCCCTTTACTTTCCCGAATTTGGATGTAAATTCCGCCCTTATGCCGCGGATGGTAAACTTGTAGGTCTTCCCTGTCTTGTATTTTTTGATCTGAAACTTGAGTTCATCATCGTCCATTGCATAGATCGCAGCTTTGTATGTTTTCCCGGAAGTGTCTTTTACCTTCACTTTTGGGTTCCGATACTCCACGTCCCCCAGGAAATCCACTTCTACCTTTCCGCTTCCCAGGTAAGTCACTTTTTCTTTTGTCGGTGCGGAAGCAAATGCCGGCGACGCCGCCATCCCCAGCACCATGGTCAGCGCAACCAGGATTGCCACCGACTGCCTCAACAATGTCATTTTCTTTTCCATAACGCTCCTCCTGCTTTTTCATATCCCTGGAACTGTCGCTTTGTCCCTTGCGCAGACCCTTTCGCCCCAGTTCCTTAACGTTTGATGCCCCCATGTTACCCCGCTAAGATTAAAGCAAAATGAAAACAGGGCATATTTTTGCAAAAACATCCTGTCCTTTACGACGCATTTCCAACGACCTTGTAAATCTCATCGCTGGCGGGCGGCGCAATTTCAATCACTTCCCCGGCTACGTTCATGCAGATGCCCTCTCCAGCCTCTTTGATGACGCCGATGTAGGCGGCTTCCACGCCAGCCCGTTCCATGGCCTGCGCCATCGCTTCCTTGTTTTCGGGCGCCACCATGATGACCATGCAGCCGCTGGAAATGAGGCGCAGACAATCGATGTCAAAGTAATCGCAAACCTTCTTTGTCACTGGCTTTACCGGCACCTTGTCCACCTGGACTTCCGCTCCGGTTCCGGCGATTTGGCACATTTCCCATACTGCGCCCAGCACGCCGCCCTCCGTCACGTCATGCATGCCATGGGTTCCGATCTTTCCTGCGGCCACGCCCTCTGGCACCACGCTGACCTGGTTGAGCAGATCCTTAGCTTCCTGGATTTCCTCCGCCGTCAGGACGCTGCCCAGCTGCGCTTCAAAATCGCAGGCGATGATGCCCGTTCCTTCCAGCCCCGCATATTTTGTAAGCATGATATGGTCCCCGGGCTTCATGTTTTCCGTATGCTGGGAAGCCCCTGTTTCCCCGCGCCCAATGGCCGTGGAAACGATGACCGGCTTTGTGACGGCAGGCGTGATTTCTGTGTGGCCGCCGATGATTTCTACGCCCAGCTCTTCCGAAGCGGCTCCCGCCTGGCGCATCATTTCTTCGATCTGTTCTTCGGTGGTTCCTTCCGGCAACATGACGGCCAGCATGATGCCCAGGGGCTGTATGCCGTTGGAAGCGATGTCATTGCAGGAAATGTGGATGGAAAGCCGCCCGATTTCGCTGATGGCCGCCGTGATGGGATCCGTGGACATGACGCATTCATAAGAGCCAAAGTCCACCACTGCGCAGTCTTCCCCAATCCCCGGCCTTGTGAGCACTTCCGGCCGTTTGAACCTGATCTTGTCAAATACGATTTTTTCCAGCAGCTCGCTGTCCAGTTTTCCAGTTTTCAGCATCTGTTTCCTCCCCTGTCTCTTTGCTTTTCTCAATTTTTGCCAATTCCAGGAAATCCTCTTCTGTAAGAATGGGAACGCCCAGTTCTTTTGCCTTTCTATTTTTGGAAGAGCCGGACGCAATGTCATTGTTGATGAGGTAATCGGTCTTTTTGCTCACCGAACCTGCGGCCTTTCCGCCCAGCTCCTCGATGGCCGCTTTCAATGCGTCCCGATTCTTGTAGTGGTTCAGGCTCCCCGTAATGACGAAAGTCTTTCCTTCCAACGCCTGCTCTCCCGCCTCCTCATAACCTTCGTCCAGTTCCAGCTGGGAGAGCAAATCCGCTACCGTCTCCTTGTTTTCTTCCTTTGCGAAGAAAGCCGCATATGCGGCGGCCATCACTTTGCCGATTCCGTAAATTTCCGCCAGTTCTTCTTCCGTCATGGCCTGCATCCTGCTCCATTTGTTTTTGCAGGCTTTTGCGATGATCCTGGCATTCGCCGCACCGATTCCCGGAATCCCCAGGCTGTACAGCAGACGATCCGGCGTCGTTTTTCTGGCCGTTTCCAAGGCATGCGCCAGGTTTTCAAAGGATTTCTGGCCGAAGCCTTCCATCGTGGTGATTTCGTCCCTGTATCGCGCCAGCCGGAACAGATCCCCCAGGCGATGGATGTACCCCTTTGCCACGAATTTTTCCAGGGTCGCTTCCGACAGGCCATCGATGTTCATGGCGTTGCGGCTGACAAAATGGGTCAAGGACTTGATCCGCTTCGCCAGGCACCCGGCGTTGGGACAGAAAAGGACTTCCGCATCGTTTTCTTTTTTCAGCCTCGTTTCCTGGCCGCACACCGGACAGGCCGCAGGAATTTCCAGATTGTCGCTCTTCGTCAGGTTTTCCGCAATCTGCGGGATGATCATGTTTGCCTTGTACACCTGGATTTTGTCGCCGATGCCCAGATGGAGTTCTTTCAAAATGCTCACATTGTGGACGGACGCCCTGCTGACGGTGGTTCCTTCCAGCTCTACCGGTTCAAAGATGGCTACCGGATTGATGAGTCCCGTCCTGGATGCGCTCCATTCGATTTCTTTCAATGTGGTTTCTTTGGTTTCATCCTTCCATTTGAAAGCGATGGAATCCCTTGGAAATTTTGATGTGGCTCCCAGGGACTGCCCGTAGGCGATGTCGTCAAAGATGAGCACCAGGCCATCGGAGGGCAGGTCGTTTTTTTCCACATGATCCTCGAACCACCGCACCTGCGCTTCCAGGTTTTCCCGGGTCACTGCCCTGTAGGGAACCACTTCAAACCCCTGATCCGCAAGCCATTGGAACTGCGCCGCTCTGGTTTCCAGTTCCACGTCTGCTGCGCTGACCATGGCAAAGGCGTAAAAATGAACGTTCCTTTTGGCCGTGATTTCGCTGTTGAGCTGCCTGACGCTGCCGCTGCACAGGTTCCTCGGATTCTTGTACCTGGCTCCCGCATCGCCGATGGCGCCGTTGATCTTCTCGAAGTCCGAATAATGGATGCAGGCTTCGCCCCGCAAAATCAGTTCTCCCTGAAAGGGGATTCGCAGGGGGACATTGGCAAAGGCTTTGGCGTTTGGCGTGATGACTTCCCCGATTTCCCCGTTGCCCCTGGTGACCGCTTTGAAGAGTTCCCCCTCCCGATAGGTGAACACGATGGTAAGGCCATCGAGCTTCCAGGAAAGCACGCCCCGCTGGTTTCCCAGCCAGTCGGCCAGCTGCGCCGCGTCTTTCGTTTTGTCCAGGGACAGCATGGGGGATGGGTGCCGCTCCTTCGGCAAATCGCTCAAGACTTCATACCCCACGTTGATGGTAGGGCTTGTTGCCAGCACGATTCCCGTCTCCCGCTCCAGCTGCTCCAGTTCTTCGTAGAGCCTGTCGTATTCCAGGTTGCTCATGATTTCCCGGCTTTCCTGGTAGTAGGCTTTTGCCGCCCTATTGAGCAGTTCCGTCTTTTCCCGCAGTTCTTTCAACTTGTTGTCTCCCATGTGGTTCTCATTCCTTTCGCTCTTCTATGTACCTGGTCAGGGGCGCAATCCCCACGGCCAGCTTTTTGCAAGAACCGTTTTGGAAAGAAACTTCGATGATTTGTTCGCTCACCTTGGACACCCTGCCAACGCCGAACTTGGGATGCTCCACAAGGTCACCGGGTTCAAAAGTTTCCCCTGGAAGCCTGCGCCGCAACAGATCGTTTGTCTGCTCTTTCACATATTTCAGGCTGTCAAAGGGATTGCGCGGTTTTTCCCCCGCATATCCATCCAGGGAGACGGCGGCTCTGGAAGCTTTCTTTTTCTCCATGATCCCATCCCCGTCCACCAGGCGTTTGTCCAGTTCCCTGAGAAACTGGGATTCCCTGGTCAATTCGGTCTTTCCAAACAACGTCCGCATATTGGCGCTGGTGAGCCACAGGCGTTCTTTCGCGCGGGTCATGCCCACATAGCACAGCCTCCGTTCTTCTTCCAGTCCCTCTTCCCGGTCAAAGGATCGCCAGCCCGGAAAAAGCCCGTCTTCCATGCCCGGCAGGAACACAAAGGGAAATTCCAGCCCCTTGGCGCTGTGCATGGTCATGAGCACGACGGCGTTTTCCGTTTCATCGTGGTTGTCCACCTCGGCCACCAGGGCGATTCGTTCCATGAAATCGGACAGGGAAAGCGCCAGGTCGTTTTTCTCGTAATCGTAAATGACGGATTTAAATTCCATCAGGTTTTCCAGCCTTCCCTCCGCTTCCAAAGTGGCTTGCTCCTCCAATGCCTTTCGATACCCGGTTTTGTCCAAAATCCTCTCGTAGATGTCCGAGACTCGCAATTCCTCCTGCTGCCCGCTGCAGGACTGGATGGCTTCCACCATCTGGCGAATCCCCCTGGACGCTTTTGCGGACAGGCTGGAAACGACTTCCTCATCCAGCAGGGTTTCAAAGAGGCTGGTTCCCCGCACTGTTGCAAGCGTCTGGAGCTTTTCGATTGTTTTGGCGCCGATGCCCCGTTTCGGTTCGTTGATGATGCGAGCCAGCGCCAAATCATCGGCAGGGTTTTGCACCAACCGCATGTAGCTGATGATGTCCTTGACTTCCTTGCGGTCGTAATACCGCAGGCCTCCGAGGACCCGGTAGGGAATCTCCCTTGCGGACAACGCCTCTTCAAAGGTTCGGGACTGGGCATTGGTCCGGTACAAGATGGCAAAGTCGCTGTATCTCCTGTCCGTCGTTTTCATGCGGTCGATTTCCTGTGCCACATAGCGGGCTTCGTCCCGCTCATCGTCCGCCCGATAGTAAGCGATTTTGCTGCCCTTGTCCCTGGAGGTCCACAGCTTCTTCGCCTTTCTGCCCTTGTTCTTTTCGATCACCGAATGGGCGGCTGCCAAAATATTGGCCGTGGAGCGGTAGTTTTGCTCCAGCTTTACGACTTTGGCGTCTTTGAAATCCTTTTCAAACTCCAGGATGTTGCGGATGTCCGCGCCCCGCCACTGGTAGATGCACTGGTCATCGTCGCCCACCACGCAAATGTTGTGGTGCTTTTCCGCCAGCATCCTGACGAAAGCGTACTGAAGACGGTTGGTGTCCTGGTACTCGTCCACCATGATGTAGCGAAAGCGTTCCTGGTATTCCAGCAATGCGGCTTCGTCCTGTTCCAATACCTTCACTGCGTTGAGCAGCAGGTCGTCAAAGTCCATGGCGTTGTTTTTTTTCAGCAATTTCTCATAGGCGGCGTATGCCTCGTAGATGGTGTTCGTTTTGGGATCCTCTCCGTGGATTTCCAGGTATCGCTTTGGTCCCATGGCCTTTTCCTTGCAGTCGCTGATGACGCTGAGAAAGTAGGCTGGGGTATACCGTTTGTCGTCCAGGTTCATTTCCTTGACGATGTTTTTCATGGCCGCCTTTTGATCCGTAGGGTCATAAACGACAAAGTCCTGTCCGTATCCTAAAATTTCCGCATGTTTTCGCAGCACTCTCAGGCATGCGGCATGAAAGGTGAGGATCCACATCCCCGCCTCGCTGCCGATGAGCGACTCCACTCGATCCCGCATCTCGCCCGCCGCCTTGTTGGTGAAAGTGACAGCCAAAATGTTGTAGGGGCTTACGCCTTTTTCTGCGATGAGATATGCGATTCTGTGAGTCATGGTGCTGGTTTTTCCGCTCCCTGCGCCCGCCAAAATCAGGAGAGGCCCCTCTGTGCACAGAGCTGCCTCCCTTTGCTGTGGGTTCAAACTGTACAATTCCTTCATCTAACTCTTTTTCCCTCGTGTTATTGCTGCGCCTTACGCCAATATGATATAGTTCACCAGCAGGTTCATGAAGAAGTTGACTCCCGGCGTCAAAATCATGTCGGTGATGTCAAAGAGAATCAATACCATGAGGATAAAAAATCCGTTGTTGTAAATGGTATAGTAAAGCTGGGTGTGCTTGATGTTGAAAATCTCCGTGACAATAGAAAACCCGTCCAGGGGCGGCACCGGAATCAGGTTGAAGATCATCAGCACCAGGTTGATCTGGATGACGTAGAGCAAAATCTGCCACAGCGCGCCGCCCAGGCCGTCCATGACAAAGGCCGAGCCGCCAATCAGGAGCACTCCTTTCATGATGATTGCGAACAGGATGGCCATGATCAGGTTCATGGCAACGCCTGCCAGGGACACGATGAGCTCATCCCTCCTGCGGTTTTTGAAGTTGTTCGGGTTGATTTCCACCGGCATGCCCCAGCCGAAGCCTGCAAACAGCAAGGCCACAAAGCCGATGGGGTCAATGTGGGCGATGGGGTTGATGGTGACCCTGCCCTGGAATTTCGGGGTCGGATCGCCCAGCTTGTAAGCCGTCCAGCCATGGGCAAATTCGTGGAAGGAAAGCCCGATCACCACGCCGGGAATGATGAATATGGTCTGCATGAACCATTCCATGGGGCTGGAGTACCTTCGCAGGGAAGAAAACAGCATCAGTGCGAGAAATATTAAAAATATGGGGTTTATTCGCCTTTTCAAATCCTTCATCCTTTCTACCGCAATGAAATGATGGTTCCTGGGCCTGGACGCCGCCATGCTCCTTCCCATCTTTTTATGTAAAGTATTCTTATTCTATCACATTTCACCTGGTTTTGAAATATGCTAAATGAGAAAGACTTGTGCCTTTTGGCTGAGCGCGCTGTCCCATTGGTTTTTTTGGGAGCCGCATACGATACGAAAGGCCGATGCCCTATCATGATACAGCTTTAGCAACAAGAGGATAAATTCCCAACTGGCTGTTGGGTACTGAAACCCTACACTTGTATATTAGGAGGAGGATCTCGATTTTATGGCAAAAAAATATGTATGTGTAGACATCTATACGGTGCAGGCAGGGGATACGCTGTACTCCGTATCCCAGAAATATCATGCGGATCTGGGGCTGCTGATGAAAGTAAACCGCATCACCAATCCCTATAACCTGAGAATCGGCGCCCAGATCTGCATTCCCGGACTGGCCGATCCGCTGCCGGACGTAGAGCCTGGTGCGCCTCAGGATGGAGCCGACATGCCCATGGATTCCGCTGTCACTCATGTGGTGCAGGCAGGGGATACCCTGTATCTGATTGCGAAGAAACACAAAGTCACGCTGGAGTCGCTGATGCGCGCCAATCCTGACATGGATCCGTACAATATGCGGATCGGCATGGAGATTCGGATTCCAGAGTAGTGGAGTTGGCAACTGTTTTGCTCCACAACGATTCCCAACATGACTGTGCATTTAAAAAAGGGAGGATGCGAAACCAAATGCCTCTCCACTCTTGCCTTTTGCCAGGGGCTTGTGTTATGCCTTTTTCGTTCACCGGAGGGCGCATAACGGGCAGATGTTACGAGCTGGATAAGATGTCGGATGGAATTTCCGGTTTCTTGTCCGGCTTTCTTTGATTTTAGGATTGCCCGCACAACTGGCTGACTGCCGCAGATCAGGGGAACGCCGCCATACGCCATGCCCTTTGGGGAAAACCGATGCCTGCGCCTATGGACGCAAACCCATGGGAAAATGAACGTGGAGAATCTAGTTTATATGCTCTTTCTGACTTGAAAGTGCGTGAGGATGCAACTTTTAACAAAGATTATCTTCAAGGGAAATATGGGGCGATTCCTATCTTTAATTATGATGAAATTATGGATGGTGAGTTGAATGGGTAGAACACAATTATCACCACAACGTCTTTCAGAAACAAAGAAAACCAATATAGGACGCATCTTACAAGTGTCTATAAAGGGATTAAAAAAGGCCGTTATGTTTTTTCCATAACAGCCTTTTTCTTTATTGAATATGCTGATACGCTTTTTTCCCATTGCTGTTTACAGCCTGGAAAATTCCCTTTGTATCGATCTGGCTTTCCGAAAGCACTGCCAGGATCCTTTGCAGGTCATGCCCTGTGACGAGCAGCCCCTGCCCACAGGTTTGCAAAAGATTGGTCGGAAGGCGCTGCTGTCTGGAGGGGATGCCTTGTTCCATCAGCTTATCCCTGGCATACATCATCTTGTAAAAAGATGAAAAGGCAAGCAGATATTCAAGTTCGGGTCTTTGCAAAAAAAGGACCTCCTGTCTGTCTTTACATGATCTTTTCCATCATTTGTATGTAAAGATCTTTGACAGACGCTTTTTCTGCGCTTTCCGCAGCCACCATTGGGAACCGATCGATTTCCCTTTCATTTTGGTAAACGACCAAGTCTCCCAGCTGCTGCCCTTTCTTTATCGGCGGCGATATGGTGGGATCTATTTCTATTTTTGTTTCCAGGCTCTGTTTTTCTCCTTTTTTCACCAGAACGGATTGTTTTTCTTTGAGAACCGCATCGATTTTGGAAGGCGTTCCTTTTTCAACATCCACGGATTTTTGTGTCTTTCCCAGCTTGGCGATTTCCACGCTTTCGTAATTGGCAAAGCCGTAATCCAGCATCTTTGCGACCTGCGCAAAGCGAATCTGGGAGGTCTTGCAGCCCAGGATGACCGCCACCAATCTGGTTCCGTCCCTTTCCGCCGCACCGGACAGGCAGTAGCCCGCATCCTGGGTAAAGCCGGTTTTGACGCCGATGGCGCCCTGATACTGCTTGATGAGCCGATTGGTATTGGTGAGGCCGAATTTCGTTTTCTTTCCAGGAAGCCCCACCTGGATGGAAGCCTGCCATTTGGTGAACCATTCCTTTGTTTTGGGAAAGCGCAGCAGCCTGCGGGACATTTCTGCTATATCATATGCGCTGGTGTAATGGTTTGCCACTGGAAGCCCGTTGGTATTGACGAAATGGGTGTCCTCCAACCCCAGTTCCGAGGCTCGCCGGTTCATCCGTTCTACAAACAGTTCCACGCTGCCCGCCAGATGTTCCGACAAGGCAACGCACCCATCGTTTGCGCTGACCATGGCCACCCCCATCATCAATTCTTCCACGGTATGTTGCTCCCCCGGCTCCATGTACATCTGGCTTCCACCCATGGAGGCCGCTCTCTCGGAAACGGTGACCGTATCCTCCATGCTGATTTTTCCCGCTTCGCAGGCTTCCATGATCAGCAGCATGGTCATGACCTTTGTCACGGACGCTGGCGGAAGCCTCTTGTGGGAATCCTGTGCGAAGAGAACTTCCCCGCTGTCAGCGTCCATCAGGACTGCCGCCTTTGCTTTCAGCTTCAAGCCGGTTTCCTTTGCCGTTGGTTCCGCCTTTGCGTTTGCAATGGATATGCTTCTTTCTTCCGGCTGAAACTGGTGAATCCCCATGAACCCGCCTGCCAGCAATGCTGCCGCCAGGCAGAGGCTGATTGCTTTCTTCATCTCGCAAACCTCCTTATTCCCGCAAATCATGGTTGGAAGCAAAGTCAGCTCTGGCGATTCCATTTTAGAGACAGGCTTTGTCGATATTCCAACAATACCATGGGTACTGGTTCCTACATGATAAGATATTCACGGGTTTCGGGGTTTAGTACGAAACATTTGATCCGCCCATCTTATACGCTCATTCGTTCCATGCCGTCATGCGCTTGACGAATCCAGTTGGCTGTCAATGTCTTGCGCATCCATCCCGCCAAAATCCATAAATCTTGGACGTTTGATTGACAAAAGCGAAACCGCGTACTAAGATGAAGATATGTTATTGCTTTTCATGGTTCCATGACAACAGAAAGGACTTGGAAAAATGTTTGAAACTTTAAAGTATGAAGTAAAAGACGGTATCGCTTATGTGACGGTCAGCCGACCAAAAGCCCTGAACGCGCTTTCAAAGGAAGTGCTGGACGAACTGCGCACCGCTTTTGGACAGGTAGAAAGCGATCCGAACGTACAGGTTGCCATCCTCACGGGAGACGGCAAAGCCTTCGTGGCCGGCGCTGACATCGCGCAGATGGCAGGTCTGACTGCCATCGAAGGACATGAAATGATGATCCAGGGCGCACAGGTGATGAACTACATCGAATCCATCGACAAACCCGTCATCGCCGCAGTGAACGGCTTCGCCCTGGGGGGAGGCTGCGAGCTGGCAATGGCCTGTGACATTCGCATCGCATCGGAAAAAGCCCAGTTTGGCCAGCCGGAAGTGAACCTGGGAATCATCCCCGGCTTTGGCGGAACCCAGAGGCTGCCAAGGCTGGTAGGCAAGGGCATGGGCAAATACCTGATCATGACCGGCGATTACATCAAAGCCGATGAGGCGCTGAGAATCGGGCTGGTGGAAAAAGTCGTGGCTCCAGAAGAGCTGATGCCCACCTGTGAGGCGCTGGCGAAAAAAATCATGTCCAAGGCTCCAATCGCCATCAAGGCCGCCAAAATCGCCATCAACAACGGCATCATGCTGGACGTGCCAACCGGCGTTGCCCTGGAAAGCGAAGCCACTTGCGCTCCGTTCGCTTCAGAGGACAGGGTTGAAGGCATGACGGCATTCCTGGAAAAGCGGGAAGCAAAGTTCAATAACAAATAGGAGGGATCGGGTTCGCATGGCAGCACATGCCCAAAGTCGATGCCGATGTCGAGGTTGACACGATCTGCCTGGGAGCGAACCCACATGGCAGAGCCATGCCCCGCAGCGGCAAAATCGGCGTCTCATGCAGCAGCCTGCCTGGGAGAAGCGCCGAGGCACCGCAAAAGAATAGCCCATAAGGAATGATCCATCTAAGCAAAAACGCCCGTCTGTCATTCAGGCGAGCGTTTTGCGATATTTGGTTTTAATATTCTGTACTGAGCAGGAAATCCGCTATATGCATCGTCTTGATGCCCTCATAGTTTCCGCCCGTAAATTCATCTGCCCTGAGCACATATTTGGGATAGTTGTCGCGTATTTCGAGCAGACGGCTGTACTCCCGTTTTTCTGTCTTTTCTGAATGGATCGCCTGCGTGACCTGAACATAGATTTTCTCATTCTGCCTTGTCGCTACAAAATCAATTTCCCCATCGTTTGTCTTTCCGATATGGACAGTGTATCCTCTGCGGCAAAGCTCCAAGTACACGATATTTTCAAGGCTTGCCGAGGCGCTGTCGGCATGATAGCCGAGAACGCTATACCGCAGGGCGGTATCCGCAAGGTAAAACTTCTCCTGGGTTTTCAGGATTTCCTTGCCCTGCAAATCATACCGGGAGCAGCGGTGGAGCAGATACGCTTTTTCCAGCTTTTCAAGATAGCTGTATACTGTTTCGTTGTCCAGGGTCCTGTGCTCCGATTTCAGGTAATCGGAAATCGACTTTGCGGAAAATGTGTTGCCGACATTTTGAAAGGCGTACTTGACGACACGTTCCAGCTGGTCTATTTTCCTGATCTGATTCCGCCTTACAATGTCGGAGAAAATGGTCGAGTTATAAATATCCCGGACAATCGTGTAAATCTCGTCCTGCGAATGCTTCTGCAAATGCGTTGCGGGAAAGCCGCCCAGACGGACATAATCTGCAAGCTCCCCTCTCGGATCGCCAACCGTCTCGTAACGTTCCTTAAACATCAGATATTCCGAGAAGGAAAGGGTAAAGATGCGGAATGCGACATATCTTCCGGTCAGGTAGGTGGAAATCTCCGAAGACATCATGCGGGAATTGGAACCTGTCACATACAAGTCCACATCAAAATCCGACATCAAAGAGTTCACAACCTTTTCCCACCCTTTGATTTCCTGAACCTCGTCAAGGAACAGATAAGTTTTCCCATCAGGCGAGAGCTGCGCTTTCAGGTGGGCATACATCTGTTTTGCCGTCATATCCTCATATTCCATCGAATCGTAACGACAGCTTACGATACGCTCTGCGGGAACGTTCCGCTCGATTTGCAGCTTTTCCATCATCATTTTGAGCATCGTAGACTTCCCGCAGCGGCGAACCCCTGTCAGGATCTTTACAAAAGGCGCATCTACATACGCCATGATCTTATCCGCATACATCGGCCTGTAAATCACGATAACCACCTCCGTCTGCAAAACAGTATATCGCAAAACCCAGGAAAATCCAATCAGTTTTGCGGCTAAAACCGCAAAATCTTTTGATATCTTATTTCGTTGCGGATTTTTGATTCACAGCGTTCAGGCTGTTGTTTGTTGAAAAGCGCAATCACAAGGACAATTTCCTTCGCTTCCAGCTCGTCCTGCTTCAAAAGCTCCTCACAGCTCCTCACGAAAGCCCTGCTTCCCCCAGCCGCAGTTGTCCGCAGGCCGCCTGGATATCGGCGCCCAGCTCCCGCCGCACGGTGGCTGGGATTCCTCGCTTTTCCAGATATGCGGCAATTTCCAGGGCACGCTTTCTGCCGCTGCCCAAAAGGCGAGTTCCTTTTACTTCATTTAAGGGAATCAGATTCACATGGCAGAGCATGCCCCGCAACTTGTTGGCCAGGAGCGCGATCTGCTCCTCTGTATCGTTCTTTCCCCTTGCCAGGGCATATTCAAAGGTGATGCGCCTGCCCGTTTCTTCCGTGTGTTCCCTACACGCCTCCAGCAAATCATCCACCGGGAAACTCCGATTCACAGGCATCATGGTTTCCCGCAGGGCCGAATCTGCGCTGTGGAGGGAAACGGCCAGGTTCACCTGCTTCATGTCCCTTGCGAAATCCCGGATGCGGGGAATCAATCCGCAGGTGGAGACTGTGATGTTTCGCAGGCTGATGCCAGCCCCTTCCTTTTGGTGGACGTTTCGGATGAACGCAACCACGTTGTCGTAATTGTCAAAGGGTTCCCCCGTTCCCATGATTACGATGTGGCGGATGGCCTCCCCGGTATCTTTCTCGATGGCAAGGAGCTGCCCTGCCATCTCGCCGGGAGTCAAATCGCGGTGCAGCCCGTCCATGCCCGAAGCGCAAAAGCGGCATCCCATCCGGCAACCTGCCTGGGAGGACAGGCAGATGGAATTTCCATATTTGTATTTCATGAAAACGCTTTCAACGGAATCGCCATCGCCCAGTCCCAGGAGATACTTGCGAGTGCCGTCTTTCCTCGATTTTTGCATGCGCAGCATTTCCAGCTGTCCAAGACGGGCGCGCGCTTTCAGCGTTTCCCGCAGCGGCTTTGGAAAATCCGTCATCTCATCAAAGGACTGGACGCCCCTGTAAATCCAGGAGAACGCCTGCTTTGCCCGAAACGGCTTTTCTCCCAGCTCCTGGAAAAACGCCTGGAGCTGCTCCATCGTCATGTCTCTCAAATCCTGCATTGGTCTCTCCGTTTCCTCAGAAGCTTTCCTTCAGCTGGCCGGTTCGGTAAGCGTCCAACAGGGCCTTTAGTTCCTCCACTTCCTGTTCCAGCACCCGCCCCTGGTCGCTGTCCCGTACGGTCATCCGCTTTGGCAGGGTTTCCACCGTGGTGATCTTCGGCGTGTGGAACACCTGGGTTCCATCCTCCTGGAGCGGCTCGTATGGCTTGTGTTCCGCCAACGCCATGTACCTGGAATTGAAGATGAAGGTATATCCCGCGATCCCGGTCTGCTTTTGGTAAGCCTTGGAAATGCCCCCATCGATGACAACCAGCTTGCCGCCGCCTTTCACCGGGCTTTCCCCATCTTTGATCTTCACCGGCACATGCCCGTTGAGGATTTTGGAGGTTCTAGATTCCAGGCCAAATTCCTTCAGGATCTTTTCACAGATGGCCTTGTCGTTAATCAGCTTGTAATAAGGCACGGTGTTTTCCTTGTGGCTCTTTTTGTCCGCAATGAAGCAGCGTTCAAAGGTGGTCATCTGATCCTTTCCAAACAGCGGCGAGTTGCTGGCCAGCCACAGATACCACATGATGTCCCCCGACCTTCCGATTTCCTCCGACTCATCCGGCACAAAATAGGCCTTGCGCACCTGCTCGTCCAGATAATCCATGTAATCCTTGCCCTTTTTCGTCACGCCGTTTACCGTGCATTCCTTGAATTCCCCATCCTCGGTCATGGGTATGCAGCCGTGGAACAGCAGGTTGCCGTTGATGCATTTGTACAGGCTCCCGTGGCTATACATAAAGCGAATGTGCCGTTGGAGCTTTTCACTCTGCAGGAAGGATGCCTCCAGGGAATTGAGCATCGATTTTTCTTCCTCCGTCAGCTCATAGGGGTTCTCTGGATCGATGGTGGGGAACAATTTGTCCCGCAGTTCATAGGTCACGCCCTTGATGGTGATGGTGCCCTTTTCATAGTCCACTTTGTCCAGCATCATGCGGTGATCCATGTCGTATTCCGGATGAGCCATGATCCTTTGCCCTTCCACTTTGAACTGGCAAATGGCAATGGCTTTGTTCATTTTTGCCGCCAGCACCGGATCCACCGGGTCGTATTTGTTTTCATCGAGAATCTTCGGTTTGAAAAATTCGCAGGGATCATTGGCATAGACGGTGGAAGCCAGCACGGCGAGAGGCCGCAGGTTGATGCCGTAGCCGATTTCCAGCATGTCAAAGTTGTTGTAGCTGATGTTCATCCGCAGCACATTGGTGATGCACGCCCAGTTTCCGGTCGCTGCCCCCATCCAAACGATATCGTGGTTTCCCCATTGGAAATCCACGTCATGATAATCGATCAAAAAATCCAGGATGGCATCCGGACGCGCACCCCTGTCCCAGATGTCGCCGATGATATGCAGCCGGTCAACCGCCAGGTTGCTGATTAAATCAGCCATTTTGATGATAAACTCTTCCTCGATGCCGCACTCGATGATGGAATTGATGATCTGCGTATAGTAATGGGCTTTGTTGGCTTCATCATCCGCATGAAGCAGTTCGTCCATGCTGTATGCCAGGTGCTTTGGCAGCCTTTTGCGCACTTTGGAACGGGTATATTTGGTGGAAACGGATTTGCAGATTTCCACCAACTGGTAAATCGCAGTCTTGCACCATCTGGCGAAATCCGGCTCCGTCGCTTTTTTCCGCTTGATTGCCGCCTCCGCATTGTAAATCAGAGCCGCCAGCTCATCCCTTTCGGAATGGGACAAATCCGGTCCGAAGATCTCATCCACCTTCGAATGAATCACGCCGGATGCGCTTTTCAGCATATGGATAAAGGCCTCGTGCTCTCCGTGGAGATCGCTCAGGAAGTATTCCGTGCCTTTGGGCAAGGCCAAAATTGCGCTCAAGTTGATGATCTCCGCAGATGCGGCATTGATATTGGGATAATCTTTTGATAAATGTTTTAAGAACCTCTTGTTAATCATGATCGTACCTTTCTCCTTCATTCCTACGGCACTCTGCTCCTTTGTCCACCGAGACGCTCCATGGCTCGGCATCCAACATCATTGTAGCACAAGAAACGGCTCGTAGCAATTGGCAGTTTTCATCGATGCTTTACGCATATCGCCGCTCGCCTGCATAAAAAGGTGCGATATCTGCTCCAACCTCCTGTCCTCTTTGTTTTTTCGCAGCCTGATTACAATCCCACCGCTTTCAAAGCCTGATCCAGATCCCTGATAATGTCCGCTGGCTCCTCAAGTCCAACGCTGAACCGAACAAAGCCTTTTCTGAACTTTTCAGGATACAGATTAATCCGCTCGTCATAGCTTGGCTGTGGGAAAATCAGGCTTTCATCGTGTCCCAGGGAAACGGCAAAGGTTATAATCTTCAGTCTTGCGCAAAAATGCTCTACAGCCTTATCATCCGCATTTATCCCAAAGGAAATCACGCCGCCATATCCGTTTTTCATCTGCTTTTTGGCAAGCTCATGACCTGGATTGCTCCTCAGCCCCGGATAAGAAACGAACGTCACATGTTCTCTCTGCTCCAACCATTCTGCGATTTTCTGCGCAGACGCATTGATTTGGCGCATTCGAAGGGGGAACGTAACGGAACCTCGGAATATCTGCCACGCATTGAACGGGCTGATGACCGACCCTACATTGACCTGCGCCTCATAGCGGATGCGATCCATCGTTTCCAGGTCATTCGATAGGATCGCCCCTCCCTGTGCGTCCCCATGCCCATTGATAAATTTTGTAAGCGCCTCAACGACAAAATCAGCCCCCAATTCCAGCGGTTTCTGATTCAGTGGGGATGCAAAGGTGTTGTCCACAGAGAGGAGAGCGCCGTTTTCATGCGCAATTTTGGCAATCTCCCCGATGTCTGTGATGCCGACAGTCGGATTATCGGGCGTTTCGATATGGACAAGCCGCGTTCCAGGCGCGATTGCTTTCCGCACAGCATCCAGATCCGTCATGTCCACCATCACGGTTTCCACGTTGAATTTTCGATTGAAAAGTTCATGGAACATCCGATA
>CAZVBL010000054.1:0-16089 GCA_964625475.1 uncultured Zhenpiania sp.
ATGAGATCGTACTGCGGTATGTGTTCCGCGCCGATTTTTCCGAAGCTATGCTGGAGCAGCTTCTTGCCGATTTCCGCATGGAAGTGGAATACCTGGAAAAGCATGTCAAACACGAAACTCCCGGTAAGGGCAGAAAAGTAAAGCATGGCTTCACCCACTGACATGCCGCAAAGGATGGATGACACATGATGCAGCAATTGTATACATGGCTGACGGGCACTACCTCCGGCATGGTCGTAATGTGCTGGCCTGCCTGATGCTTGGCTACGCCATCGAAAAGGTAAAGTTCAAGCCGATCACGCAGGGAGGCACCGTAGGCACTCTGCTAATGGCAGTCATTATTTCGTCTGTCGTTGGTACGCAGTCCACCTATGACCTGCTTGCAGAGCATTCCAAGAGAGAAGGGGTTCGTATGAATCAGTGTTGTGTGTATCTCCTTTCGAGAAATGATGCGATGCTGGTAAAATAATGGATATGGAAGAGTAGCAGAAATGCAAAAAGGGCATGATGAAGTATTTTCAACAATACGATGGACCAGAACAGATATAGAAAAACTGTTGAAAGAAAACGGATATGACTATTCCAAACAAGCGGTAGATCAGTTCCTTACTGATTTTAACGTGCGTTATTTTGAGGAACGATGTATCCAGCTTGGTTGGGAATTATTGCAGTCAATCATATGACAGACAGTAAGATTTTGATAACAAATGTCTGATAACAACTTAATAACACCCTTCGGTACAGCCCATAGGGCTTGGACAGTAGGATAAAAACAAAACCAAATAGAACCAAATCACCTATACAAAAATGTATAGAAGCAATTTTGAATTATCGAGTTTGAGTGATGCACAGGATGGCTGAAAGCCACATAACCACTGGGTTTATGCAGACAGACACATTGCCGTGACAACAGTTTGACAACATTTTAGGATTATTCATCAATAGGAAAATCCAGAGAAGTATCGGAAAACTGGCTGTCCCAGACGGATTCCTCGATAGCTTGAAACTGAATCGCCCAAACTGGAGAGTAATCAACGACGATATTGCCAACATCTCTTGCTTAGATTTGGAAGATTATTTTCAAATGAAAAAGGGAGATCTGGATCTGTTATCAGGGGGTGCTCCGTGCCAGTCATTTTCCTACGCCGGAAAACGGTTGGGACTCGAAGATGCGAGGGGAACGCTTTTCTACCATTATGCTACTTTTTTGCAGAAACTTCAACCGAAGATGTTTCTGTTTGAAAATGTACGCGGATTGCTGACGCATGATAAGGGAAGAACCTATGCAACAATCACCTATATTTTTGAAGAAGCCGGATATACCATTCGAAAGAAAGTTTTAAATGCGTGGGACTTCGGAGTACCACAGAAACGGGAACGGCTAATCACGATTGGTATTCGGAATGACCTGTTGGATAAAGTTCATTTTGAATTTCCGAAGGCACATGATTACAAGCCGATACTTTATGGGGAAAAGCTGGAATCTTATGATTTGAAAACATTTAACAGCAATTTAATTGATCCGATAAAACTGATTTTTGATAAGTCTGTATATCGGTCAAGCTGGGAAGAAATCATAAATAATGAAAAAATAGTTCGCAAATTGCAAGCGCAAACCTGAATCGCAAACCTGCATTGATTTTTCCTTGCTATCAACCCTCAAATATGGTAAAATACCAAAATGTATGAGAAAGTTCATGTTAGAAGCCTTGAAAGAGGCAAAGATTGCTTACGCTCTTGCGGAAGTCCCAATCGGCGCAGTGGTAGAAAAGGATGGGGAAATCATAGGACGCGGCCATAACCTGATGGAATCCCTCAAAGATCCTACCGCCCATGCGGAAATGCTGGCTCTGCGAGAAGCCGCCAAATTCTTAGGCGGCTGGCGGCTGTCAGGCTGCAACCTGTATGTCACAGCCGAGCCGTGCGCCATGTGCGCAGGAGCCATCGTGTGGGCGCGCATCGACAAGCTGTGCATCGGCACGATGGATCCCAAAAGCGGGGCGTGCGGGTCTGTTTTCAACATCCCCCAGGAGCCGAAGCTCAACCATTATGTAGAAATCGAGAGCGGAATCATGCGGAAGGAGTGTCAGGACATACTGAAAGCATTTTTTAAAGAACTCAGAAAACAACAGTCGGAGGAACGATGACAATGAAAAGACTTGGCACGATTTTATGCCTTTCCTTTATGTTGATTGCCATATCAGCGCCTCTATGTTTGGCAGCAGCGGCAACACCACAGCAGGGCGGCTTGACGATAGAGGATCAGTACCCAAAGGATGGAGCCACAGGAACCTCAGTGGAAAATATCAGTGTGAAAATCTGGTTCAACCAGGATGTACGGCCGGAGAGCCAGGAGATTCGCAAAGCCAACAAAGCGAAAGTAAAACTGGTGGACAACAAAGGCAAGGAACTCCCCATTTATGTGGCCTACAATCCGGACGAAGAAGGCCAGATCATGGTGCTGAGCGACAATGAGACCACAATCAAAGACGACACGAAATATACGCTCACCATCGATCCGGGATTTCAGGCAACGAATGGCGATACCCTGGCAGCGCAGGACAAAGTCACGTTCAAAACGTTGAACAGATCCCAAGCGACGATGGTCAACATGCTCATGATGGGCATCATGATGGTGGGGATGATATTCTTCTCCTCCCGGAGCATGAAAAAGCAGCAGGAAAAAGAAAGAGCCAACAAAGGGAAAACAGAAACGGTCAACCCGTACAAAGAGGCAAAACGCACCGGGAAATCCGTTGAGGAAATCGTAGAAAAAGATCGAAAGAACAAAGAAAAACAGGCGGCAGCTGCTGCACGGCGCACTGCAAAGCAGAAAGAGATAGAAGACGAACTGGAAGAAGAAAAGCCGATTTCCAATAACATGCGAGTGGCAGGTCCAAGACCCATTTCCGCAGGGGGTGGAAAATACAAAGCTCCAAAAAAGAAGCCTGCACCGCAGACAAAAAATAAAGGTGCCAAGCCAAAGAACCAGACTGGGAAACAGCGTAACACCAAAAAACACTCAAAGAAAAAGAAAAAATAAAAATTACACAGCGATGGGCGGAAAATTCCGCCCATTTTTCTCATGACGTGAGCATGCCGCCAAAAAAATCCAACCAAGGAGCATTAGCCGATGAAACAAATCCAAATCAAATCTTATGGAAAAATCAACCTCTGCCTCGATGTGCTGCGCAGGCTGGAAAACGGATACCACGAAGTGGAAATGGTCATGCAGCAGATTCTCCTTCACGATGACGTGTCCATCCAATGGCAGGAAGCAAAAGAGTCAGACGAAAGCCTGGAGCAAAATTTGCCTCGAAACCAGAACCCTGAAAAACCGATTGCCATCGAAGTTTTCACGAATCGCCCGTGGCTTCCCACGGATGAACGGAATCTGGCCTATCAAGCAGCGATGCTCATGATAGCGCGATACGGCGATAAAAAACGAGGAAACATTCGCATTGACATCAAAAAACGGATTCCGGTGGCGGCAGGATTGGCCGGCGGCAGCGGAAACGGAGCAGCTGTCCTCCACGGCCTCAATTCCTTATGGGATTTGGGACTGGACGTCCAGGAGCTTTGCGCCCTAGGCGGCCAGCTTGGATCTGACGTTCCTTTTTCCATCATGGGACAGGCCAAAGCCAACGGCAAGCTTGGCTTGAGCCATGACCCCACGGCAGCCCATTGCGCAGTGGCAAGAGGGACGGGAACCGATCTGACACCCCTTTCCAAAGGGCTAAAGAGCCATCTGGTTTTAACAAAGCCGCCAATGAGCATTTCCACGGCAGAAGTTTACCAGGGGCTACAGCTGGATCGAATTAAAAGACGCCCCGATATCGATGAAATGATAGATGGTCTGACTCAAAAAAAGTTTTGGGCAATTCAAAAAAATATGGTGAATGTACTTGAAACTTTTACGTTGGCAAGGTATCCTAGTATTATGCATACAAAGCACAAAGTACAAAGCCTGCTTGGAACTAATCCTGTGCTCATGAGCGGGAGCGGACCCACCATTTTCGCCCTATGTAGAACCAGGGAAGAGGCGCAGGCGGCATGCAACACATTAAAAGCACTGCATAAAGAAACCTTTTGGACTAGAACGACCTATTGACTAGAGAGGGGGATAGATGTTAAACTTTGACATTCAAAACCATAGACCTCTGCGGGAACTCGTCTATGAAGAACTGAAAGAACAAATCTTAAAAGGGAAGATCGTCCCTGGAACCAGACTGATGGAAGTAGAATTAGCAAAGAACATGGGGGTCAGCAGAACCCCAATCCGCGAAGCGATTCGCAAGCTGGAAGAAGAAGGCCTGATTACCATTGAACCGCGGCGAGGCGCATATGCCTCCCAAATATCCGTCAAAGATATGGTGGATATTCTGGAAGTAAGACAGGACATAGAAGGACTTGCCGCTTTTTTTGCTGCGACTCGTATGACAGAAAAGGAAAAGGAAGAATTGAAGAAAGCTTCCGATTCTTACAACTTGGCAGTGGCTGAAGGCAATACGGAGAATATGATTGCTCATGACACCAGGTTTCATAGAATCATTGTAGAATCCTGCAACAACAAAATTTTGGTACATATGATCGAACAGTTGCAGGAGCTGGTGCTGCGGTTTCGTTACATATATTATGGCGACTTTCGTCGGGCTGAAAACATGCCGGAGGAACATTTCCAAATCATGGAGGCCATTCGAGAGGGCAGGGCAGAAGATGCCAGGGCCGCCGCAGACGTACATATTGACCGTCTCAAAGAAATGGTGTTGCATGACGACATGCAACAGCAGCAATTGTGGAAAGCAAACAGCGACAACGAAGAGAATTGCGAAAGCGAGCATTCATGAGAAACGTGAAACAGGCAAAAGACAAAGTTATGCGTTGCCGCATCAAAAAAAAAGGCAGTGCTTTGCGCCCCCAAAACCCTTTTGGGCAAAACCTTTTCCTCATTGGCTTTATGGGCACTGGCAAAACCAGCATCGCACAGAAACTCTGCTCCATGTATGGCATGAAGATGGTGGAAATGGACAAAACCATCGCAAAGCGGGCAGGCATGAACATCTCGGAAATCTTTGAAACCTTCGGCGAAGCGCATTTTCGGGAAATGGAAACAAAACTGCTGCTGGAACTGAAGGAGCAAAACAACATCGTTGTTTCCTGTGGCGGCGGAGTTCCTCTGCGAGAAGTCAATGTGAAAGCCATGAGGGGGAGCGGAAAAATCGTCCTGCTGACCGCATCGCCCGAAACCGTCTATCAACGAGTGAAAAACAGCCACGATAGACCCATCCTGGAGAACAACAAGAATCCTTCCTTTATCAAAGGACTGATGGAGCAGCGGCGTGAAAAATACCAGGCTGCTGCGGATATTGCCATTGCAACAGATGGTAAATCGAAGCAAGAAATCTGCGAGGAATTGAGCGAAAAACTGTTAGGGCGCATTTGAAACGCAAGTGCGATCCAGGAGAACGACATCGGATATGGAATTTATACTGGTAATGGAAATCATAGGCACGATAGCGTTTGCTGTTTCAGGTGCTCTCGTTGCAATCGAAAAAAGCTTTGACTATTATGGAATTGTCATTTTGGCGACTATCACTGCTGTTGGCGGCGGCATCGTGCGAGATGTAATCATCAATCGAAACATCCCTGTGGCCATGGAAGATCCAATCTATGTAATCATCAGCATCGCTACGGCATTCGCAGTCATTCTTTTATACAAGCGAGTCGTCATGCAGACCAGGATTCTACTCGTTTCCGATGCCATTGGCCTGGCAGCCTTTACTGCGATAGGTGTGGAGACTGCGTTGGCAGAATCCGTGTATACGCCATTTGTTGCCATAACACTGGCCGTACTGACGGGAACGGGCGGCGGCATCATAAGGGATATCTGCGCAAAAGAAATTCCCTTTGTGTTCAAGAAGGAAATTTACTCCATCGCATCCATAATTGGATCCATTGCTTTTATGGTGACCCTGCACTATTCAGCGAATAAAGAAATCGCCATGTACCTATGCTTTGGCTGCACGCTTGCCATTCGGGTACTTGCGCTGATTAGAAAATGGAAGCTGCCAAAAGTGAGGAACTAAAGCTCTTTCATTTATGCATGGTTAAAAATAGTAATAAATGTTATATTGACTAATTTTATCCAATATGCTACACTTATAGGCGAGACAACAAGACATAGGGACGAAAGCGGTTAGCCTTCCATGTAAGGAAGGAAAGTTACTTGTCTACCAAAATTCCATTCGCGGAAATCTGGCAAGGAGGTAACGCTTATGTCCGATTTTGAATTGCTATCGATCATGCTTCTGTTTCAGGGCACTGTTGTGGGTATCTTAATCGAGTACATAAAAAAATAGCCGCTCTACGTAGCAAGCGCACGGCTATTTTTTAGTTGTACCGGCTAACCGTTTTCAACGGTTCCCCCTTGTTGTCTTTTTTATATCATGAATTGCCTTTAAAATCAACCAGCATCCACGATTCCATGAGCGCACCCCTGCGGCAACGCCGTAACAATCAGTTGCGTTCATTATACCATGAACTTCCTTCCCAATGCAACGGAAACTTTGGGTTTTTATCTACGAGCAAAGTAAAAAGTTGACTTCCACTTCACTCTCACTTCAGTCTCACTTCACATTTGTGTGCATTTATTAAAAACTTATTGACTTTTTTGTGAAGCTTCCGTATAATTTTACTGAAAAATAAGCGTCTATCAATATACCTAAATCATTCATTCTTTCATCCAGAATGAAAAAGCGAATATAATGGGCAAGAAATTTGTTGTGGAAATACCGAAAGATTCCAAATGATGGGTTGCAAGAGAAAAAGAAGTAAACTCCATGCAATAACCATGAAACCGATTGGCAACCAAAAGACATAGGGAAAGGAAAGGGTCAAGCTAGTGAAACAAGAAGATGCCCTGGCAAAGCTTCTATCTGCAACTTTGTTGGGCTTGGTTTTGGTTTCCGGCGGATACGACGAATGGACATCCGCAGCAACTTCCATCGTGCTAGTGGGCGGCTTGTGGGTGCGGAGCAGGAAGCAAGGCGGCTTGACCGTGAACTGGAGCATCGCATTCGCTTCCCTTTGGCTTCTCCCGCTGTTCGCCGTCGCCAGCTTGGTTTATGGGGTTGACAGAGGGGAAACCCTGGTAGGCATCGTGAAATTTCTGCCCCTGCCCCTTTTTGCGCTGGCGCTCTTGCAGGTGAAAGCCGAGGACAGGGGCAACCTATTCAGTCGATTGCCTGAGATGGCAGCAATCTTGACCTTGGTGGCAATGATTGGGCGGCTGACCCCGGCAAGGGATTATTTCTTCCAAGCTGGGCGGCTGGGGGGATTTTTCCAGTCCCCCAACGCATGGGCGGCGTTCCTGCTAGTGGCCATCGTCTTTTTGTGCCATCGGCCAGGTGACCGAGAAGGAACAAAACTGCGGAGCATCGGGAAACTGCCTTTGGGCAAATGGGAAATCGGGGAATGGCTGGTCTGCATGACAGGCATCGTGCTGACGGGCAGCAGGAGCGCATTCTTCCTTTTGGCATTCTACATGTTGTATGTGCTTGTGGCAAAGCAAAAGCTGCGCAAGCTGGTGATCCTGCTGTGCCTGGTTACGCTGGCGGAGGTTGCATGTGCGCTCTTGGTTACGGGCAACGTCCAGAGCTTTGGGCGGTTCCTTACCATAGGGGTGCAAAACTCCACGCTCTGGGGCAGGCTGCTGTATATCGAAGACGCACTGCCCATGCTGAGGGACTTCCCCATGGGCATGGGATACATGGGCTATTACTTTGCGCAAGGGACGTATCAGACCGGGGACTATGCGGTGATGTATGTCCATAACGAGTTTCTGCAATGCGCTCTGGATTTTGGGATCCCATGTGCGATCCTGATCGCCATCGGACTGGGCGCATCCCTGTTTAGCCGCAGGAACCCCGACAAGCAAAAAACGATTTTGCTGGTTCTGTTGGCGCACAGCATGGTTGACTTTGACTTGCAGTTCCTGGCTCTGGATTTCCTGCTCGTGTGGTGCATGGATTTGGACACGGCCATTCTGCTGCGAAGAAAGGAGCTCCACCCACAAAAAGGGAAACCAACTGCAACACCGGGACTAGTCCCGCGTTCCAAAAAGCCGATTCGCATGACAGATGGTTCGGTTCGTGGAAAGCCGAAAAGAACGCTGTGCAGAGCCTTAAAAACCGCAGGCATCCTTGCGCTATTGCTGTCCCAAACTTACGCATTGGCATTCAGCGGCCTGTATGCAGCTGGAAAATGCGAAGCCGCATCACTGGTTTATCCAGGCTTGACCGTGGCGCAGGCGGAGTGGATTCAAATCAGCGAAGACATTTCTGCTCGGAAGGAAACGGCTGACCGGATATCGGAGAGGAACCCATATTGCGTGGCAGCCTGGAAGGTCAAGGCGGAAAACGCAGCAATCGAAGGGGACTATGAAATCATGGTGCGATATGCGAGGAAAGCGATCAGGAGGGATCGGTACAATGAGGCCGCTTATGAGGATTACCTTGCGGATCTGTCTCTTGCGCTGGATCACTATGTGCGGATCGGGGACGAGGAAAAAGTGCTGGAATTCGTAGGCTACGCCGCCAGCACGGCAACATTGATTCAACAGGCGGAAGATGCCGCATCGCCCCTAGCGTTCAAGACCAGGGACGACCCAACCATCGAACTGTCTGAGGAATATAACCGTTACTTAAAGCAAATGCAAGAATTGCAGGAGGAAATGAAACATGACAACCGATAAGGGAAAAAGGACGCTATGGACAGCTTGGCTGATCGCCATCATGATGCTCGCCAGTTTGATCGTGCCAATTACGGGCGCTGAAAAGGCAAGCGCCGCATCAAAGGAAACATCGACAAACCTGGAAGTGGAATGCTCTGCGACAACCCAGGACAAGGTGGCCGCAAAGGCTGACCAGCCGCTGGAAAACAAGAAAAACATCAGCGCAAAGTATTCGCACAGCACCATATTGAATGCCAACAAGGAATTGTGGTATCGGTCTGGAGATTCTTCGTCTGGACAAAGCGTCTACGCAAAAGCGACTGGCGTAAAAAAAGCATATGCGGACATATATTTGACCAAGAGCAACGTTGCAACCTTCTTCACAAACTTCAACCGTAACAAAGCAAAGAAAGTGACCAAGAAGAATGTGAAAGACATTGGCCAGCGGTTCGTTTTGCTTACCAACGGGAAATTGATTAAAGTTGAAACCAACAAACAGTTTGACACAAGCGTAAAGAACTGGTATGAGATGTCCGGCAGCAGCGAAGGGTGGATACTCAAGAACAATGGAAACCTGTTCGCATTCGCAACCGATGGAACCAAAGCGCAGGTACAGGGAGCGAGCAACATCAAACAAATGACATATGAATATGCATTGGACACTGGCGGAGCGTTGTATCGTTTGAACTGGGACTGGACTAGTTTTCCGAAAAATGTAACGGCAACCAAAGTGCTGGATGGCGTGACCGCCCTTGGAGAATATGGGTGCATAAAAGGCGGAAAGACGTATGCCCTGCCCTATTGGGGAGATCCAACTCCTGTTTTGGACAACGAACTCAAAGACGGTGGATATAAGGCATACGATGGCTACAATGCAGGGATTGAAGCAACAGGCGAATTGCTGGTAGACAAAACCAACCGTGTGTACCAGCTGAATGAGGACACGCTTTCCGGAACGGTAACGACAGAACAATTGCCTGGAACCTTTTCTTCGTTTACGGATTACGGATACAAGACGTCAGATGGGAAATATTACGATTTCCAAGGGAATGCTACCAATGTCGTTTCGATAAAAGCGCAAGGCACGGTGTGCCTGAAAAAAGACGGGATTTTATACAGGAATGGCAAAAAGGTTTTGACCAATGTGGTGGCTTTTGGATCCACCAACGTGTCTGAAGAATGGATCATAGCAAGAAAAGACGGCACGGCGTGGCTCTGGAATTCAGGTCAGAGTGGCTCATCGCCGAAGAAGATAACTTTATCGAAAACCGCAGCCAAAAAAGTGACTGGCATGAAAGCGAAAGCCGGGAAAAAGCAAATGACGGTTAAGTGGAAAAAAGTGTCTTCCATCGCAGGCTACCAGATTACTTATGCCCGTAACGCCAAGTTCACCAAAGGCAAAAAGAATGTGTCCGTAGGCAGAAAAGCAACGAAGAAAATCATCAAAAAGCTCAAATCGAAAAAGACCTATTATGTCAAAATGCGGGCATACAAAAAATCAGACGGCAAGAAACTCTATGGGAATTACAGCAAAGTTAAAAAAGTAAAAATCAAGTAGAAAAGCAGACGGTGCGCCAATATTGCCAGATTCGGCATTGGCGCACTGGATCAGAAAACAAATGGGAAAGTTGCTAGCATCAAGATGAAAGGGAGATATGATTGACCATGACAAAGGCGAGACGAAAAACGGCGATAAGGGGCATGGCTTTGGCGGTCATATTCGTCATGCTGGCATGGCTGTTGCCTGCGAATTGGCAGGATGCCAGTGCAGCGGCCTATCCCAAAAGCCCAAGGCGGACATCGAGCGGGATCGTGACATGGGACTGCGTGTGGTTTGGCCATTACCCACAAAGTTCCAATGGGAAAGGCGGCTATCAAACCAAACCCATCAAATGGCGGGTGCTCGCCGTAAAAAAGGGAAAGGCATTGCTTTTGGCGGACAAGATCTTGGACGTGCAGCCATACAACGAAACATACAATGAAAGCGTAACATGGAAAACGTCCACCATACGGAGCTGGCTCAACGGATATGGGAGCCGATCCAACCTGGGCGGCAAGACTTATGCCCGGAACAATTTCATTGACAGGGCTTTCAATGGATGGGAGCAAAGGGCGATCATCAAACGCCCCGTCCAAACCCCAAGCAGGTTCAAATCCCGAAAGAAAGGGTTGAAAACCACGCGCGACAAGATTTTCCTCATGTCCACCGTGGAAGCAACCAAGCCTGCTTATGGTTTTCAGAAGAACTACACATATACAAAGGCGAGAACCGCCGTGAACACTGCATACACCGCAAGAGAATATTCCATGCGGCACGAAGGCAGCACAGACATCTGGTGGCTTCGCTCTTTCGTGGATGGGCCGCCGCTTTGGTGCAATGGCTATCTTGCCAACGATGATATTTCCGTGGATGCTCATGTCGGCGTCCGCCCCATGCTATGGCTGGATTTATCATCGAGCGCATGGCGTTCTGCTGGAAACAAGAGAATCGCAACGAAATGAAGCGTTCCAGGGAAACCATTGCTCCAAAACGCAAAGCGGAGCGATGTGCGGCCACGACTTCGGGCATAGGAAACACCGTGAAATCGTTTGAAAAAATATGGGAAAGGAAATTTTGGACATGAAAAAGAGCATCGTGCTGGCGATCGTCATGGCGTTCTGTCTGACGGCAGGCCTGGGCACCACAGCGTATGCTGCGGAAGGAGACACCGATCTTGGGGTTGAGCAAAAGCAGGAAACAGGGATCGAAGCGCAAGGGGAAACAACGGGTGGCACAGAACAAGGCGGAACCGACGTCACCCAAACCGAACCGTCAGATGAGCCTGTGCCTGGATGGAATACGAAGGACGGAAACAAGTATTACATAAAAGATGACGGCACCTATGTTACAGGCTACAAACAAATTGAAGGAAAATATTACTATTTCGATGCGGACGGCATCATGCAAACCGGCCTGCAAAAGATAAAAGGCGGCTTGTATTGGTTCAGGGAATCGGGAGCCGCCATCGGGAAAGGCTGGGCCACCTGCCAGGATGGAAACAAGCGATACGGGACGGGCAAAGGCAAACTGGCCGTTGGGTACAAAAAGATAGGGAAAAGCTACTATTTCCTTGACAAGAAGAATGGTGCCATGAAAAAGGGAACCGTCAAGATCGGGAAACAGCCCTACTTTTTCAAAGACAGCGGCAAGGCCGCCCCAAAGGGATGGATCAAGCTCAGCGGCGGCACGAAAAAGTATTCCCTGGGGAAAGGAAAATTGAAAACGGGGTGGAACAGCATCGAGGACTACGGCTATTATTTTTACCCAAAAGATGGAACCCTGGCAAAGAGTACAACGATCAAAGGCGTAAAAATCGGGGTGAGCGGCAAGCTGAACAAGGCATACGGCGGAGCCATCAAAACATTGGACAAACGCGGTTGGACGCTTCGGGCCGCATTCAACTATTCGGCGAAGCTGCGTTATTATAGGCCGCTCCCAAGAACCGCAAAACCGGGGAGTGCCTGGTTCGCCAATTACGGATTCACCAATGGCAAGGGCAATTGCTATGTGATGGCATCCACATTCTATTACATGGCGAAGGTGCTTGGATACGATGCGCACCAGATGTCCGGATATGTATGGAAGAACCCCCATTCATGGTGCATCATCAAGCACAAGGACAAAACCTATGTCTATGATCCGAATTTCACCAACGAAACGGGCAGGAACGGATACAAGATTTATTACAGAAAGCCGGGAACCTGGAGATACACGCTCAGCAAAAGCTTCAGGATGAATTGATCATGACGGGAGAGACAAGCATGAAAAAATGGAGAAATACCATCGTAGCAGCCACCGTGGCGTGCTTATTGTGTACCTGCGGCATGGCGGGCTGTTCCGACCAAAAGGAGCAAAGCGAAAAAGGAAAAGAAGAGCAAATCAAGACGTTTGGGCAAGTATATGAGACGGTTTTGAAAAATGCAACGGGAAAAGACATCACCGGGATCGCCCTAAAGGATTCCGGGATGACGGGAATCTCGGAGAACAAGTTGCTGGATGGAGACGTGTTCGCAAAAGGGGAGCGGCGGACGCTCATTTACGATGCGACAAAAGCCGTGACGGAAGCGACAACCCCAACGGAAGCAACATGCAATCTGCAGATCACGTTCCAAGGCGGCAAAAAGAAAAAGCTGTCCGATGTCCCCTTCGATGACATGCGCGAATGCGAAATCCGCTTCGAGGATGGGGTGGCGTTCCTGTCCTACGTTTCCGTGGAAACAAAAGAAGAAATCACGACAAAAGATGCAGAGTTGAAGCTAAAGGAAAAACGGGAAAAGCGAGCTGCGAAACGGGCAGCGAGGAAAGCCAGAAAAGAAGCAAGGAAAAAGCGAGAGGCAGAGGCTGCCGCAAAAGCGCAGCGGGAAGCAGCGGCCAGGGCTGCGCAACAGCAACAGGCGGCGACCACTCAGGCCACTTGGGCAACGCAGCCCCAACAAGCGGCGACCAAGCAAACCACCCAAGCAACGCAGCCCCAGAATTCGGATGGCTGCATAGGGGACGATGAAAGGCTCCTTTACTGACATGATCGTCCGATTTTCCTATTTGCGAGTAGCGGCGTGCATAGCGATCGTCACGCTGCACACGGTTTATGCCGCCAACGTATATTTCGCCGATGCATTGACAGCGAACCAGAACGTGGCTTCGAGAATCGTGGAAAATTGCATGATGTGGGCCGTGCCCTCCTTTTTGATGGTAACGGGAGCCTTGCTTTTGAACCCGAAAAAGGAAATCACCTTCCAGAAACTCTTCGGGAAATATGTCCTGCGGGTGTTGGTGGCGCTTTTTGCGTTCACCATGGTTTTCCGTATCTTCGACATGTGCATGGACAAAGAGGCAATCTGCTTGTCCTCGTTCCTGCATGGGTTCGGACAATTTTTTGCAGACACGAGCTGGGGGCATTTGTGGTACCTTTACCTGCTCATCGGGCTGTACTTGCTGTTGCCCTTTTATAAAAAAATCGCAGCGTACAGCACGAAGCAGGAGTTGCTCTATCTGCTGGCGGTGTACACTGTATTTTTGTCCTTGCTGCCTGGCTTCCATGCGCTGAACCCGTGGGGCATGACGTGCGGATTTTATGTTTGCACTACTGTGGTGTATCCATTGTATTTATTCATTGGCCATATGCTGCACCAACACGTTTTGCGTTTCGGCAAGGCCGCAGCAGGGTGCATCATCATTGTCAGCACCGGCCTCATTGTATTCCTGACGAAGGTGCGGTGGGAGACGGGATTTGAGGCAATGGACGACCTGTGGGGATATTCTTCCATCCTGGTCATCCTGCAGACGGCGGGGCTCTTCGCATGGATGGAAACCACGAAAGAAACGGCGCAGCATCGGCTTGATATCATCGTGCGGAAGCTGGACGAATGCTCCTTCGGCATTTATTTGATCCACATGATCCTGGTTCGCCTGGTCTTGCGATACATAGGCTTCAACCCCTATGAAAATGGGGGGATTCCAGTGTTTGCTGCCCTGATCATCGGAATTTTCATCGTCTCTTTTCTCGTGACATGGGCTTTGCGAAAGATTCCGGGCGTGGGCAAGATTTTGTGAAGCCAATAGAAAAACAGGACGCCCGTCAATACCGCCAGATTCGGTATTGGCGCACTGGATGAAAAAACAAATGGAAAAGAAAGAGGAAACATGTAAGGGAGGGAAACAACATGAGGAACGTAGAACGCACAAAAAAAGCGAATATGACAAAAATCGGCTTTGCAGTGTTATTGGTGATCGCCTTGCTGACCCCATGCGCAATACATGCGTCAGCAACAATTGCCGATGTACAGGCACAGCAAGCCAGTACCGTTACAAAACAGGGAGCGCAGATAAAGAAACCCCAAATTGGAAAGTGGAAGAAAACATATGATTCCGGAGAAGATAAAAACGCAACAGGCGACGTGGTTTCTTATACGATAAAATGGAAAAAAGTCAAGGGAGCCAGCGGTTATCAAGTGGAATTTACTTCCAGGGAACCTGGAAACAAAAGATCTCCTGAGAGAACTTTTCAAAAGAAATGTAGCTATCAAGAAAACTTTTCAGGCATCCCTCAGTCTTTGAAGATAAAAGTGAGGGCATATAAAAACGTAAATGGGGAAAAAGTATTCGGTGCTTGGAGCAAAGTGCGAAAAGTGAAGCATAATTGGTTTTGAGAACTATAGCTTTATGCTAAAAGAGATAATGGATGGCGGCAGTATAGGCAATGGGAATTGCAGCATGCCAAGGAAAATGAAAGGGAGACCACGAAAGGCCGCCAACCAAATGCACAAAGAAAAGAAAGCGTTGAATTTGTAGAATTGGTTGGCAAGTTATTTGGTTACATGCAAAGGAGGGAAAAAATGAGCAACACGATCAATTTCAGAAAACAATTAAGGATATTTATCCCGATACTGTGCATCATAGTCGCCATTACAGGAGCGATGACGAACACGGTTTATGCAAGCACCGGAGATGCGAATTATTTGCCCAAGAAAGATACCATTTATAAACATGGGGCAGGGCATAAGTCCAAAAACAATACTTACCTATATGGCATTCCCGGCGAGGGTACAGCATTCTATGCCGATAGCTATGATGTTGCAAAGCTTAAATCAGTTAAATCAAGCAATCCATCTGTGGCATCGGCCAAGCTTGCGATGGATAATGCTTTCATTGCTATTAAAGTTAAGAAAAAAGGGACGACAACAATTAAGGCAGTCACCGCAAAAGGAACCGTGCATCGATGCAGATTGACGGTAATCCCATACAAGAACCCATTTAAATCTGTCAAAATCGGGACGAAAGAATTGAAAAAAATAGTGAACAATTCCAGTAAATATGAAATGACCACTGAAGTGTACTCTTGGAGCTGCAACATCAAGCCAACGGGTGAAAAAAAGAAAGTGTCCGTTAAAACAAACAAGGGATTCAAGTCTTTGAAGATTTGCTATGACTCCAAAAACATCAAAAATGGTTCCATGATTGCTCCATTCGATGATTCGGAAGATCCAAATTTTGATTTATCGGTTGTGGATAATAGGACTGGGAAGAAGCTGTATTATCTTGGATCTTTAAAAGGCTTTTTTATCGAGGAAGATTGACGTAGGCTTATCGCAGGCAACAAAAGATTTTTATGGAGGGAGAACCCATGAACGGCACTGTTGTCAAGTGGAAACGAAACCGCGGCAAGCGATCCTGGGCCAGCGGGCAGGGCCTGGCGAGTTACCGGGGGCACTTGTCCCACGGGCACACCGATAGACTCAGGAAGAACATGATGGAACGGTTCGTGCTAAAGAGAGGAGAGGACGATGACGAGGAATAGGAAAGGGAGAAGATGGGGCGC
>CAZVBL010000055.1:0-15978 GCA_964625475.1 uncultured Zhenpiania sp.
TATGACGCAATTATGTCACCCACTGATACCGCAATGTCAGCCTGTCATTTTTTGTCGAACCCCTCTATCATGGAAAAGAGGGGGCATGGGGTTTGCCTAAAGTTGACCCATCGGCTTTGACGCAACAGAAAGGAGCGTGACTTTATGACACTACATGAAATTTTGGCGGGCAACCTGGCCGCCGCCCGCAAGCTCCGGCAAAAGAGCCTTTCCCAGTTCGCCGAGGAACTGGCGATCTCCCGTTCTTCCCTGCAGGACATGCTCAAGGGGGAAGGCAACCCGACCCTCTCGACGGTGGAGCTGGTCGCAAGCCGGCTGGGGCTGGATCCCCTGCTCCTGCTCTCGCAGTCGGAATGCGGGGCCTGCGCCGCTTTCCGCTTGCTTCGTTTCTTCGATTGGTTCCGGCGGCTCCCCGCCGAAAGGCAGCGGGAGTTCGCCAATGCGACCGAAACGATCCTCTCCACCCTGGAAGAGTGGAGCAACAAGGGGCTTTAAGCACGCACGCCAGACAAGCATGGGCATCCGCAAGGCGACCCATGCTTGTCGCATTTTCTTCCCCGGCCAACGCCCCGCCCCGGCTCGTTTTTTCCAGCGGCTCCATCCGGAAGCCTTCCCATGCGTCCATTATACGGCAACGGGCGCGCTTTTGCAAGCCTCTTGCACCCCTCTATTTTGCGTTGGCATCCACCCTGGAAAAAATGCGCTTTCCCCTTGGCATCCAACGCCCGGGCGCTCTGCGCCCACAGTCCCGATGGGAGCACGGAATTTTACTGAAGTCGGACTGTCGGCTTGGACGTAACGGAAAGGAACGTAACTTTATGAACGCTACACAAAAATCTGGCGGGCAAGACGGTTCATCGCTTTTCTGATTGCATCCAATGTCCTTTTATGGAGCGGCACATTACAAATTTAAACTGTCCTCATCCAGCAAAAATTGACGGATTTCCATTGTTGTGATTCCCATGTCATCTCTTTTGAGTTTTATATGGTTTCCTACGACGACGATTTTTTGAAAGAATCCCCAATGTTCAAAAGAGACCTTTGTGGAAACCCACTCCTTTTAAGAGGTGGGAAGAACGCTGTCCATGGAGTCGAAAACACATGTGCCGATATGTCGTCCCCCAATGCCATGATCTCGGCCTGTCATTTTTGGTTGAATCCCACTATCATGGAAAACAGGGGTATCGGGAGCATGGAATTTTGCTGAAGTCGGACTGTCGGCTTTGACGCAACAGAAAGGAATGTGACTTTATGACAACGCTGCACGAAAATCTGGCGGGCAACCTGGCCGCCGCCCGCAGGCTCCGGCAAAAGAGCCTTTCCCAGTTCGCCGAGGAACTGGCGATCTCCCGTTCTTCCCTGCAGGACATGCTCAAGGGGGAGGGCAACCCGACCCTCTCCACGGTGGAGCTGGTCGCAGGCCGGCTGGGGCTGGATCCTCTGCTCCTGCTCTCCTGTCCGAAAGGCGAGACGCACGCCGTTGTGTATTTGTCTTGTTTATTCGATTGGTTTCACCAGCTTCCTGACGATGAGCAACGGAAATTGGCTTCCGCTGCCAACACGATTCTTGCCATATTGATGAGCCGGGATGGCAGGAAGCCTTGATTTCGGCACTTTGGAATTGAAAAAACGGCAGCCATTGGCAAGTCGGGCTTGACCGCATCGAAGCACCCTTGAATCTACTGGTACACCAGTGCCATCAGATCCAATTCGTCCCGCAAACCATCATAATATTGGTATAACGCCTCTATCGCCATCTCATGCGGAGTAAATGCCACATTGCCAATCTCCGCTAATAGCCTGCCATTGTCTGCCGTATATTCTTTTGCCAAACCCTCTTTGCAAACGATGATGTCGAGATCCTTGCCACTGGCCTTCCGCACCAGGCCAGCTAATGTAACCAAATCCACCTTCTCCCCGGAAGCAATGTTGTAGGTTTTGTGTTTTGGGCGTTCCAAACGAATGAAACGCCAAAGCATGTCACAAAAATCGTCAATGTACAGATAATCAAAATAAACATTCTGCCGAATGCTGATGGGCAGCTCCAATACGGCTTTTGCACAAGCCCCTGTAATAAACTTACGGCGGTAATCCTCATGCTTGCCGTACAGGCCAAAGATTCGCAGGCTGTAAATGTTGGAGCTGTTCTGGAGCAACAGGTTGATCACATGTTTTGCGAAGCCGTAATGGGATCCCGGCAGGCACGGCGGTTCATCGTTTTCCGTCACCGTCACGATATCATATTCTTTGTTGTACTCCGCTCCGCTGCCAAAGGTAATCAGTTTACCATATTTGTCCGTATGTTTTGCCAAGTGCAGGTGCATCCTGATGTCCGCTTCTGCCTCCTCCAATCGGCGGCCATTGCCCACGGCGTTCCATACAGCAGCATTTATCACGACATCGTAACATTTCCCTGCAAAAAACCGATCTACCTGGCATTCATCCAACAAGTCCAATTCCTGATGCCCCACCGCATCCAGCCGAACCTCGCTTTTCCCTGAAAAATATTCACATAGGCTTTTTCCCACAAACCCGTTTTTCCCGATGATAAGTATCTCCATCTGTTCTGCCCTTCTCTCAAAATTTGGTGTCACGGCTCGTTGTCTGGCGATTAGGATGGTTCAATCACACCTGCCAGGACGGGATAACGGAACAACAAACCATCCCATCATGCCCCTCATATGCATTGAGGATAACCGAGATTTGCACAAAAGTCAAGAAATTTACGGGAGGATGTGAGGATGTGGCATACTGTCAGTGCTGCCGAGCCTCCATCAGAAAGGAGGCGAACCACATGGAACAAACCACCATCACATTCCTTGTCTCTGTCGGGGCAAGTGTAGCCAGCTACTGCATATGCAAATGGCTGGACAGGGACAAATAGGCAGCAAACGTCACATTTCCAATCGCTGACGATAATTTATTTATCCCATGGGATAATGAGCCAGATGGGTGCTTTCATTGACCTCATAACGTAAGAACGCTGTTTCCTCCACCACCGACAAAAAAATCCTTGGATTTCGAGACAATGCAACATGCTGGGATGTGGTTCCGCATTTAGGAAAAGCAGGACAAAAAAAGTCCAGATGGCCTGTGGCATCGCTCCGAAGCACCGCTTCCCGCTCTTCGTCAAAGAGCAAATCCACAACCTGCGCTTTAGGGACATGTCTACGCACTCCCCCCATTAATTTTTGTTTGATATCGCCGAACGCTGCGACCAAACCTGCTCTTAATTTTCTACCCATGCGTACAAAATGGTATCGGCCAGAATATACCGATGATGCCGCACTGCAAATTTATATGCAGGAACCATGGAATGGATCAGTGGTATCAAGGAGAAAAAATCTACAGCATTGTGATAAATCGCAATTGCTAAATCCGGTTTCCAGCGTCTGATCCCGTTCGATGCGCCGAGGAGCATATTGTATTCATAGCTTTCGATATCTGCTTTCAGAAAAAAATAAGGTTCTTTCAAGTAATCATCCAGTGCCACTACTTCTACTATACTGCTATTTTGCTTTGCACCTTCTCGATCCAACTCTATAACTTTAGAACCTAATCCACTGTTGGCTCTTTCAAAATACTTTTTTTTGTTTTCTTTGCCAACACTGGCAGAGAAAATCTGGACAGACTCTTCTTTTAGATTCCATTCCTCAAGCAACCTTTTTCTTCGCGCTTCCAATGCTTTGAAGTTTTCAGGATCTGGCTCAAATGCAAAGATCTTGTTGAATACCCCGCCCTGTGCCCAAATATATTGTTCCAAAGTATCTCCTACAAAAGCTCCACAGTCCACAAAAGTCTTCCCTAAAGAATGCTTTGCAAGCTGCCGTATATGAAAATACTGTTCCTCCTCACATACTTGCAGTTTTGGGTAAGTTCCATTTAGTCTGCATTCGATTAGCTCAGCATACGTTTGCCTGGACACTTCATCTTCTAGCAAATCATAACATTTCATTACTTCTGCGCTATATTCTTTTAGAACCGCTTCCTCCAGCAGACACCACTCTATGCCTAACTCGTCCAGCTGCGTACCTATTACCTGGATCAGATTTGGCTGAGGGGTACACAACAGCACATAGGCATTTTTATCGCAAGACATTTCCTGTGGCGAAAACACCTTGTACCCGCCAAATGTGGATGTCTTTGGATGGTTATCACAATAACCCTTGATTTTGCCTAAAGAAATTCTCTTTAATCCTTCTTGGTATAATGCTGCCGTATTTCCTGTTCCCCATATATACAAATTTTTCCCTGAAAGATCAAATGTCTTTGTTGCCAGCAGCTCCAGCAGTTCTTTTCTTTCCACATTGCCCCCCTGTGCGATACATAATTACAGCACCTTTTCATGTCAAAGTGTCATACAAAATTATAAAATCGTTTTTAATTCCAAGCTTCTTTCTCCCATAATGGGCAATTGCATCTTGGGCATGCCATGAGGAAATGATAATCCTGTGGTGACTGTCAATTTTTTCTGGCGAACAAACTGGAATGCCTTGGTATTGCGTGTGTTGATAGTGAGGATTTACATCCACAAACATCTGGATATTGCATTTTACCAAATTTCCTACGGCAAGCTGGCGCAAAGTATGGGTTCCCACACCCCATACGATGACTGGTTCCTGTGACTCGACAAGATCATTCAATTTATTGTTGACGATCTTTTCTAAATTCCTAGATTTTTCTAAATATTGCTGCATTTGAGCATCGCTTGATGTATCTTTCCTGATCCTTGCTCTGTTACCGAACGAATCATCGAAAATAAAAAGCGCATCCAACTCGCTGAAAGCCCGATTCGTGATAGTATCGTAGCCTACCATGCGAAAGGAGTGCTTGCCCATGAAATTTTGCAGACTCTGGACAGAAAAATAATTGACATGCTCTACGCTAAATTCCTGGAATGGGCAATTATCCGTTTGTGAAAACCCCTCTGCATATGGAACGGATACAAGCAGCATCCCCCCTGGCAACAGTTCTTGCCTGATATGCTCCATGAATCCGCTCAAATCCACAATGTGTTCCAATACCATGTTAAGCCGGATAAAATCGAACTGCTCCTCACCCTTTAACTCGTTGGCAACTGCCTGTTTTGCCGTTAATCCACATTTTTTCAGGAATTGGACGCATGTAGGTGAAGGATCGATCCCCATCAAATTGCAATAGCCCTTTTCTTTTAAAAATCGCAAAAAATCACCAGTGGCACATCCAATATCGGCAATCTTCTTTCTTTGGAAATCCATTTCACACTTGGAAACGCAGTCATCTATAAAACTAAGCGTTCTTTCAAACCGAAGTCTCGCTGCCTCGCTCAAGGTATCCGTAACTTTTTCATATTTAGACTGTTCTTTATAGTAAGCGTCAAAACTCTCTTGCCCTGGAATGCCATCCGCATAGTAAAATCCGCATGAATTGCATTGCACTACATCATATCCTTTTAAAAATGTAACACCTGGTATTTCTGCAAATTTTTGTTTGAATACCAGACTTCTTTCCTCACTGCCACAAATCGGACATGTTCTATTTTGATGCATCACAACTCCCCTTACCTTTTCTTATGTTGGTCTTCCTCCATCCCATGTTGCAGCAATTCTTCATGGAGAACAGCCTCGATAAATTCGCTGGCTCCTGAAACAATGACCCTTTTCTTTATTTCTCCCATTTCATGACCCTTGCCAACTCTTCACGTTCCAAAAGGGGAGCCATGTCCTCCAAAGGGCGACTGGTCATCTGCCCATCTTCCTTCATATAGCTTACCTGTTTGGGAAGCACTTTCTGTTCAATGTCCACTTTTACCGTGCATACGACTGGCCCATCATATTCCAAAACCTGACAAATCTGCTGTGAAAGATTTTCCTCCGTTTGTATGCACATGCTTTTGATTCCAAAAGCCTCCGCAATGCTGCCCATGTCGGGCAATGTCAATCCTGATTCTTCTGTGCATCCTGTCAGTCTACCCTCGAAATTCCCATTTTGTGAATGATAGATCATGCTGTACCCCTGATTGTCCAAGATGAACAGCTTTACAGGCAAGTTCTTTCGATGGATGATTTCAAGCTCCTGCATATTCATCACACTGCCGCCATCTCCAGTGACACAAACCGTCCTCTTCTCCCCGGAAGCAATGCAACTTCCTACACATGCGGGAATATCGTATCCCATTGCCGCCAACCCCTTCGTGAGAAAAGCTCTTTGTCCCCATTTGATTTGGAAAGTTTTCATTCCAATATCCACGCCGGTTCCTGAGCTGGTAAATTGATAAATATCTTTTGGTTCCATTTGTCTGGAAATTTCATCAATCAACCGATAGGTGCTGACAAATCCACTCCTGCCCTCTTGCTCAGGAATGAAAACAGGGTATGTTTTTTTTATGTGTTCGCACTGCTTTATCCAATCATCCCATCCATGTGCAGGAAATTCTGCCTTATGTTTCAGCATAGACCGGATGAAGCACTTTGCATCACAAATCACCTTTACCTGTGGATGCACGCTCTTTTTTTCCATTTCATAAGGATCAATGTCCACCATGACATGGACGGCCCGCTCAAGAAAGCTGTCATAATTGTAGCCTGTGTTTAACAAATTCAGACGCGTACCAATGGTAAGTACAAAATCCGCATTCTGCTGAATGAAATTTGCGCTTCGGTGCCCTACGGCACCTGGGCGACCATAATAAAGAGGATGCTCTTCCTCTATCAAATCGACCCCATTCCAGGATACCAAAACCGGAATGCCTAACGCTTCATACAATTCCCGAGCTTCTGCAACTCCATGGCTCAGGCGAATGCCATGCCCCAAAATCAAAAGAGGTCGCTTCGCCTGATGAAGCAGTTCCAACACTTTGTTCGTATCGGATTCCTGGCAAGGCAGGACGGAACATCTGTCATTTTGATACCCTTTCAGTGTTTCTGTATCGATTTGCGCAGCTTGAATATCAAGGGGGATGTCAATCCATACTGGTCCTGGCCTTCCTTGTACGGCTACGGCTGCGGCCTTTTCCAGTTCATATCGAATCACATCAGGGTTTTGAATTTGTACTGCGTATTTCGTGATGGACTTTACAATTGAGATAATGTCCAGTTCCTGTATTCCAAATTGTCGAATCTTTTGATTTCCTACAAGGTCTGTGCGTTTTGCTTGTCCAGAAACAAATATGACGGGAATTGAATCAATCCATGCGCCTGCCACTCCCGTTACTGCATTTGACCCACCTGGTCCACTGGTGACATGGCAGACGCCATAACCTTCCCGAATGCGGCTATAAGCTTCGGCAGCAATCGATGCACCCTGTTCATGAAGCATGCAGACACCTTCCAATTCTGGCTGCCTGCCCAGAGAGTCATTTAAATGCATGGCTCCACCGCCGCTGACGTAAAACACATGCTTTACCCCCAAGTCTGCAATAAATTTCATTACATAATCAGAAAGTTTCATCATGCCCATATCTTTGGCTCCTTTATTCCGCAGCAGAATATTGATGGTACGCAATCAAATCTTCGATAATTTCATTCTTCACGACAGTGGCCTCATAGCCGCCGTTTACTCCCAGTTTTCGCATCAGGTACTCCATGGTAAGATTCCCATCTCTCCACTTCCCACCCAGACCAATATGCGTCACATCCATATAGTCAGCCCCTTCCTGGATCGCCAAATCTGCCAGCATTTCAGCCGTTCCATTTTTATCATGGAAATGACAACCCAACCGTACTCCTACTTTATGACATTCTCGAATGGTATTTCTCACATACTCCTCGGTCATAACACTTTCTGTATCAGCAAATTCAATGGCATGGACGCCTCTTTTTTTTGCAAATTCAGCAAATGATATATTTTTTTCAATCGGGTTGTGCCCTGCACTAGTAAAATTGATAAATACCTCATATCCTAACTCCAACGCTTCCGTCACATATCGATCCAGAACCTCCAAATCCGTCTCATGGGAACGAGTGAGAATGCGAATGGTATCAATCAGGCTTTCCTTTGCAGGGAGCAGTTTTGTCAATGGCCGCTGAATATCACGCATGGCAGAAAGTTTCGTAAGATTTTTTATGAAACGAAACACTTCTTTAATCTCCTGGTTTTTCGTGCTGCAATAGCGGAAAATTCCCCTTCCCGGATCAGCTTCTTCATTGTGGAAAAAGCCCAATTCTACATAATCAATGCCCTTCCCCTGTGCAAATTTATAAATATCCCTCACGGTTTTGTTGGAAAAATACCATCCCGTTTGGTATCCAATTTCGCGCATTGAACAATCAAAAATTTCAATTCCTTGGATCATAGATCCCTTCTCCTTCGTAACAATAATAATCTGTCTGTTTTTCGCTAATGCCTCTATGCTTTCATTGCCTTTTTCACAATATCCGCCATACCATCGACCATCTCATCGTCCATGCCCGGATATACGCCCAGCCAGAATGTGTCTCTCATGATCCGATCCGTATTTTCCAGCTCGCCTGCAATCCGATACCCGCGCTTTGCCTTGCGCATCTCGTCAAAGCAGGGCTGCATCACCATATTTCCTGCGAACAAAAGCCGGGTTTGCACTCCATGCCCTTCGATAAACCGAAGCTTTTGATTGCGATGAATTCCTTTTCTGCAAGTGAGTGGAAACCCGAACCAGTTTGGAATGGCGTTTTCCGCTGCTTCCGGCAAAACCACATATTCCCCAAGTCCTGCCAGGGCTTCTTTTAACCGATGGAAATTGTGCCGCCTTTTTTTTGCGAAGGACTCGATCTTTTTTAGCTGCGCACAGCCGATCGCAGCCTGCATGTCCGTTGCTTTCAGGTTGTAGCCAAAATGGGAATAAACATACTTGTGGTCATAACCTGACGGCAATTCCCCGTGCTGTCCATCGAATCGATGTCCGCATATCCCGTCTCGCCCTGGCGGGCAAGCGCAATCCCGTCCCCAGTCCCGAAAAGAGCGGATACAGCGATCCAAGAGTGGATTGTCCGTATATACGGCTCCCCCCTCCCCCATAGTAATATGGTGTGGCGGATAAAAACTGGAGGTTCCAATGTCGCCAACCGTGCCTGTCAATTTTTCTTTTCCATCCAAAACATATCTGGAGCCAAGAGCGTCGCAATTGTCTTCGATGAGCCAAAGCCCTTGTTCCTCACAAAATCGTTTCACAGCTTTTAAGTCAAAGGGGTTTCCCAAAGTATGAGCCAACACGACCGCTTTCGTTTTCTCCGAACAAGCTGCTTCCAACTTTGTCACATCAACATTATACTGCGGTATTGTCACATCGACAAACACCGGTACGGCCCCATATTGAACGATTGGCGCAATCGTCGTAGGAAAGCCTGCAGCAACGGTGATCACCTCATCGCCTCGCTCCACCCGTCTCTCACCCAGCAGGGGGGATGTCAATGCCATGAAAGCGACCAAATTGGCCGAGGAACCGGAATTGACCAATGCGCAATGCCCAATGTTCAGATATTCCGCAAGCTCCTGTTCAAACTTCTCCGTATATCGCCCCGCCGTAAGCCAAAAATCCAAGGCACTGTCCACAAGGTTCGTCATCTCCTCATGGTCATAAACTCGACCCGCATAAGGGATTCGATCGCCTCGTTTGTAGGGCCTTTTTGTGTGGTAGCTCTCGCAGTATCGCACAACCATGTCGAGAATTTCCCGCCTTGCTTCCTGCTCACTTTTTTCCTGCAGCATCTTCCTTCCTTTCACGCTCGGTCCTCGCATGCGTTCCAGTATTCCTGTATCTGCTTTTGCATGCATGCGTCCATGGGATCCCCTTCTAAATATTGTTTGAACCAGATGACCGTTTCCTTTACCGCCTTTGAAACATCCCAAACCGGATGCCAGCCAAATATCGCTTTCGCCCTGGAGCAATCCAATGTCAACAGCCTTGACTCGTGAGGTTCTTCGCATGGCCGATGCCTCCACGAGATCCCATTCCCCCATTCCTGACAAAAAATATCCGCCAACTCCCTTGTTGAAATGCAGTCGGCATTATCAGGGCCTATATTGTAATGACCTGCGCATTCTTTGTTTTCATATTGCCTCTGCGCCACCAACAGATATGCGTTCAGGGCTTCCAACACATGCTGGTAAGGTCGCACTGCATCTGGGTTCCGCAGTTCAATCACCTGCCCTGCCGCTGCCGCGCGGATACAATCCGGAAGGATTCGATTTGCTGAAAAATCCCCGCCTCCAATCACGTTCCCCGCACGCACGGTAGAGGCAGAAACGGCTTTCTGCCCAAAATAAGAACGCATATAGCTGCCTGTGACCAGTTCTGAGCAGGACTTGCTATTGGCATAGGGATCGTACCCATCCAAACCATCCGTTTCCCGGTATCCCCACTCCCATTCCATATTTCGGTACACCTTGTCCGTCGTAACGTTGACAAAGGATTTGACGGCATTGCTCTGTCTCACGCATTCGCAGACATTCACCGTCCCCATGACATTCGTTTCGTAGGTCTCCCTCGGATGTCGATAAGATTCCTGCACCAACGGCTGCGCCGCCAAATGGAAAACGATCTCCGGTTCCGCCTGTTCAAAGGTTTTGTGCAGGCAGGCATAATCTCGGATATCTCCTATGACAGACGTGATCCGATTTTCGATTTTGGAGGCTTCGTACAGGCTGGGATTCGTTGGTGGCTCCAAGGCATATCCTACGACATTTGCGCCAACTTGCGCCAGCATGGCACACAGCCAGGAACCTTTGAACCCGGTATGGCCTGTCACCAGCACTCGTCTGCCTCTATAAAACGAAGAATCCCTGCCCTGCATCTTTTTATCCTTCCCAAACCTTCCACGGGGCATCGCCGCTTTCCCATAGGTTTTCCAATGCGCCTTTGTCCCGCTGTGTATCCATGCACTGCCAGAAGCCTTTGTGGCAGTAGGCTTTCAAGCACCCGTCTTTCACCATTTGCCGCATGGGATCCCGTTCAAATACGCATTGATCATCATCGGACAAATATTGAAACACCTCCGGCTCCAATACCATAAAGCCGCCATTGATCCAGCCGCCATCCTCCTGGCCTTTCTCCACGAAGTTCGTCACGATCTGGTTTTCGCCGAACTCCAAGGTGCCAAACCGGCCGCCCGGCTGGATGGCCGTGATGGTAGCGACCGTTTTGCTCCGCTGATGAAAACGCAGCAAGTCCTTTAAATCCACATCGCTCACGCCATCCCCGTAGGTGAGCATGAAAGGTTCGTTGCCCACATACGACCTGATTCGATGGATTCTCGCCCCGGTCTGCGCCTTCAAACCAGTATCGACAACGGTTACCTTCCATGGCTCTGATACGTTATTGTGAACCGTCATTGCCCCGCCGTTCGCAAAATCAAAGGTGACATCGGAACAATGGAGATAATAATCCGCAAAATATTCTTTTATCATATATCCCTTGTACCCGCAGCAAATGATAAAATCGCGAAAACCGTAATGGGAATATATTTTCATGATGTGCCACAAAATGGGCTTTTCCCCAATTTCAATCATGGGCTTTGGCCGCAGATGGCTCTCTTCGCTGATTCGAGTGCCAAGGCCACCCGCCAGGATCACTACTTTCATGTTTGCTTCCCTTCACTTTAGCTTTGCTCCAGGCACGATTGCCGATTGTCCGCATGTTTCCTCATGGCTTCCCAACCCGGACAGCTTGCAAAACAACTGAGCCGCCTCGTACACGTTTTCCACGCCGTACTTCGAAGCATCAACCGTGATTCCGCCGCCTTCAAGTTCACCTTCAGCATAGGCCTTGATTTTCTGCATGGCATCGATCTTCTCTTCCTCGTATCGAGTGGGCTGTATGATCGGTTCGTAGATCGCATCATCGAACCATTTCAAAAATTCTTCTCCATGCCAGGATGCCTCATACCTGGCGCACTGGATCCATTTGTCAAATTCCGTGTTCCGGGCATTGAGCTGGCGGGCGCAGTTCCAGAACATCTGCTTCCAGTCGAAAATTTCTCCAATGTATGCGTTAGGCAGGATGCCCCTGGCCGCAGCGCGCAACAGCGAACAATACAAATTTGCTGCATCTGAGCCAAAAAACTCAGGCATCAATCGTTCTGTCATGGACCTGCAATAGCCGCCTACATTTGACGTGCTTCTGAGTTCATCGTGAAATTGCGATGATTGGCTATTGTCCGTTTTGGGCAATGTAGAATGCAGACCTACGGAAACATTCGCCATGCCTGCGATGGTCAACGGGTAGTCCATGTTGAGGATCTGGTTGTTAATCAGGATGTTGACAACGCCCATGTAGATGTCCTGCGATGGTCCGTCCCATAAACGACCTGTTTCCCGAAGCAAACGATGCAGGTACTCCCGTTTGCACCCGGAAGTGATGTAAAGCATCGGGAGTGTGTACATGGACTGCGGATCCTGCAACAAGTTGCGCATATATTCGCTATGCGCCACATACCCGGTCTTATAGTCACCCGATTGGTATTTTCGCGGAATCAGAAACAGATCCTCTCCTGGGTGGTTTATGCCCTTCCACATGTAAAAACCCCGATGCCACTGGATGACCTGCTCGTTCGGGTACTGTTCCTGCACGTCATCCAACACCTGCAGTGCCCATGGGAGCACCGCATCATCCGCACCTATCGAAAACAGAAACGCCCCTTGTGCCTGCAGGAATGCGTATTCAAAACTCTTTGTAAGGGGCAAATCCCTGGGTGTCCGATAGTAATGGATCCGCTCGTCATCTAACTCCTGGCACAAGCGATACACATCCTCGTTGTTATCGGTAGAGTTGTCGCTGACCACGACTTCATATCGATCTTTGGGATAATCCAGTTCCAGGCAGGTCTGCAGCGTGTAGCGCAGGGTGCTGGCGGAGTTTCTCACAGGGATCACGATGGAATATCGATACGCAGGCTTTCGCTCCATCCATTCCGTTACGTCATGGTTGTAAATGGTGCTGATATACATCCGATAGTCGCCCGCCCATCCTGCGGAAAGATTGGAGTCAAACAAGTCGCCCTGCCCCATGTTGAATCTGGAATAGCACTTTTTCAAGGTGTCTTCCATTTCCAGATCATTGGATAAGTTGCCGCTGGCGATGACCATGGCCAATCCCCCCACGTCCTCATGCCGAAGCAAGGAAGCAACGATGGCAGCCCGATTGTCGAGCCGCTGCCCCGTCTCGGTCTCCAGGAAAAAAGAGGGAAGCCTCTGGATCCCATGGGCATCCCGTTCCTGCAATCGAAAGCTCTCCTGTGCCATGACGATGTCTTCCTCTTCATGTTCCCACGGCTCCGGCGGCTCGATTAACCACACCGGTTTTTTCATTTCGGCGAGGAGCCTGGCCATGGCCTGGCAACTGTTCCAATTGCGATCCTCCGCCACGATCACCATGGCGCAATCCTGCCGCTTCTCCAGCCGTTCCCTGACCCATCCCATGTTGGGAAGCACATCTATCCATTCCCGGCTCGAAAGCTCCGATGAAGACATCCCTTGCACGCAAAAATATTGCTGTATCGCAACATACCACACAGCATCTGACATTACATAGGCGGCATCCGCCATTTCTTTCAGGGTTTCCCGATCCCCGGTTTCATAAAACCGCTGTCCCAGGGATTCCAGCTCCTCTTTGTAGCCCTGGCATTCCCGCCACTCCTCGGTATCCGTTTCCATGTAACGGACGAGTTGCTTCATGTAACGATACCGCTTTTTCTCGCAATCATCTCCAAGCTTGTCGTACAAGTCTTCATAGACCTGCAACGCATCGAACAAGCCATCGTAATCGTAATTGGGCTGCCATTTGTTGTCCAGACAGGTCGCAACCATGTCGTTGTTTCCCATCAGCAAATGATATCTTGCTTCCAGCGCATCCAGCTTCAAAGGCACCGGCTTCAGTTCTTTCAGCCATTGTATTTTCTCATGCGCCTGTGTGTACTGCCCCTGCTCCAGCAGCTCCTCGATTCGCTCCAGCTCCAGCTTATAATCCTTGTTGATCATCCCTGTTCCTTTCCGCTTGCTCCAACTGTTCCAGCAGTTCCGCCGGCATCGCTTTGCGAATCCGATCCGCCAGTTTGTCGAATTGAACCTGGTGCGCGGCCTTGTACCAGAGCAGCAGCTCTTGCTCTTGTTTCATGTCGCATGTGTCCTGCAGGAAACTCCAGTAGCCCGCTATGCGCTTTTCTCTGTCATCGTCTTTCGTCCTGCCCCATTCGAGACGGAATGCACCTAACAAAATGGGCCTGGGATCTTCCGGATGGCAACCGAGCCGCAGGGAAACGACTGCGAATTGAACCGCCTTGGCGCAAATTCCCTTTTGCAATGCGGCCGCCGCCACCACATAATGCATAAGTCCCAAATAGTTTGCCGTTTTCACAACGTCCCTCATTTGGTACAGTTCAAATTTTTCCAGCGCATTTTCAAAGGATGCGGCTGCCCTGTCGAGCTGCCTCGCCCTGTAATACCACGCTCCTTCGTAAAAATCCGGATCCGGGTGCATGCCGTACCCCAATTCCCGCAATTTCGCCGTGACCTGGAACACCTCCTCCTTCGTAGCCTCCAGAGGTTCGTTGAGCCGCAGCTGCAGAATCTGCAGTCCGCACCGAAGTCGGGAAAGCCCATCGCTGGTATCCACAGAATTGTCCCAGAACCCTCTGCGATACCATTCCAGCGCTTCTTCCTCCCGTCCCGCCATGTCATAGGCATCGCCCAGATAGTACATGAGTATGCCGCTGTCCGGGTTTTCTTCTATTTCCTGTTCCAACAGATGGATGTTCCTTGCTCCTTTTTCCGGGTGATCCACTTCCGCACCGTACCCAGTGTGCAGGATGAGCAAATCGTTCTGCGCATCGAAAAAACCCCAGCCTTCGGTCTCCGGCACATGGAGCTGTTCGTGAATACGATAGCGGTAACGGATGCGGGGATCGTTGCGAAAGAGCCGATCCTGGGAGGAAATCGCCATGACCTCGCCGTCTCGCCGCAAATGCGCCATCTTCGTCCGGACAATGGCGGCATGCGAGTTCGCATCCGCCGCCGCCAGGACGGGCATCAGTTTTTTCACATCCTTTGGAGAAAAGGACTCATCCGCATCGAGGAATGCGATCCAATTGCCCGATGCCTGTTCGATGGCGTAATTCTTCGCAGCGGAAAAGTCATCCTTCCAGACAAAATGAAACACCTTCGCCCCCATTTTTTCCGCCAGCTCCACGGTGCGATCGGTGGAACCCGTATCCACGACAATCTGTTCGCACACCACGCCCTTTCCCCAGGAAAGCGCCTTTTCTATGTTTTTTTCTTCATTTTTCACAATCATGCATTGCGACAAACGAATGTCCGTCTGCTCCATACCGCACTCCTTATGTTGCTTTCATGCATACGGCAAAAGGGACTGGACCAAATTGGCCCGGCCCCTTTTGTTCATGAGAATATCGATTCCCTGACGAATCAAGCTACTGCAACAGCTGCAACACACCCTGCGGGAGCTGGTTGGCCTGTGCCAACATGGCCTGGGAAGCCTGCACCAGAATGCTGTTCTTCGTGTAAGCCATCATCTCTTCCGCCATGTCTACGTCACGGATCCTGCTTTCAGCAGACGTGATGTTTTCGGTCTGTACGCTCAGGTTGTTGATGGTGTGATCCAGACGATTCTGGAGAGCGCCGAAATCGGAACGCATGGAAGAAACGCCATCGATCATCGCATTGATGGCAGAAATAGCATCCTTTGCGCTCGCTGCAGTGGTAACGGACAAAGCATTTAACGAATATGATCCCGTAACGCCCATTGAATTTACAGTCTGAACGCTCGCCGAACTCATCAACGCAAGCGTAATGGTCAGGCTATTGTAGTCATCGCCGGTTTCGCCTACATGCAACGTAATCGCATCCGGTGTGCCGCCGTCTGAACTCTGGAACAGCTTTTGGCCGTTGAAATTGGACGCCTGGCCGATCCTGTCGATCTCCTCAACCAATTGATTGATTTCTTTCTGCATTTCCGCACGGTTCGCAGTGCTGTAGGTTCCGTTTGCGGACTGGGTAGCCAAGGTGACCATC
>CAZVBL010000056.1:0-15870 GCA_964625475.1 uncultured Zhenpiania sp.
TCTGTTCATCGATACCGTCCTACGTCTTCTTTGAACTGCTTCCATGCATCCGGGTGTTCCACATAGTATTTAGGGCAGTTTTTCCCCGTGATGTCGTAATGGCGAATCAGGTGGCTTTCATCCAAATGGAATTCATCGCACAGCCATGCCGTCAACTGTACCAATGCGCTGTACGTCTTGTCGTTGAACCGCCCGCTTTGATCCGGGTGGCACACTTCTATGGAAATGGTATCCGGGTTTCGCTGATTGGAGGCGGAGGATTCTTCGTCCAGCGGGACGCATTGGATCACTTCGCCTTTTAGCCCCACCACAAAATGGGCGCTGACCTTTGACTCGCTGGACGCAAAGTAATCCCGGTTCGCTTTTGCGGTGCTTCCTGGGTTGGCGACATAATGGATTACGATGTCACGAACCTTGGTCATCTTATTCCCGGTGCGGGAATGGCCGTCCACTGCGATGAAATTTTGCTGAATGTAATCCGGGTAACGCAGGTTTTCTACGTCAATCGTGAGAAAACAGGAGCGAAGCATAGCCAAAGCAAGCAGCAAAATGACCGCAGCCATGAGAAATTTCAGCTTTCTCCGCCGTTCGCTCTCCCTGGCTCTGTAGTAGGTCGTTCTCCCATGGACGCTGCCTGCTTTTCCAGCTGCAGTCCGATGAGCGGCAGGGGAACGCTGATGCGCCGCCATGCGCCGGGCAACGCTTACCTTTTCTCCGGATTTCGAGCGGCTGGCAGATCGGGATTTGCTGGCGGCTGTCCCTTTGCCCTGAGAGCCGCCTCGCTTGGCAGGGACAACGTTGTTGCCCGCTTTGCCGGATTGCGATTTCCCAGTTCTGGTTCCACCTTTGCCGCCGCTTTTTCCACGTTTGCCGCCTAAACTGCCAGTCGCAGCCATCCTCATGACCAGTGCTTTGCTCGCAACAGATCCTTTGGGATAGGTTCTCTCGTACATTTCTTTCGTTATCATAGATTTATTCTACGATTTTCAACATTCTTTGACAAGTGCTCTTTTGCATTGTTCACGGGTTTTTAAGAAATCATCACATTCCTGTCGCAAACGACATCGCCGTTCCCCTGGCGTGCTAGCGCAACGAACATTTTTTCTTGCTTTTTTCTGGAATCGGCATGCCTAAATCCTCTCTGTAATCGGTCATGTCGTAGCCCTGTGCCTCACATTCTTCGATGTGTTTCATCAGTTCTTCCCGCTTTTCGTCCTTTTCCTTCAATTCTTCCTCCAATTGGCGGAAAGCCGGGGAATCGTTTTTCGCCAGCGCACCTGTCGGGTTTTCCCGTTTCTCCGGGAACGGGAAGTTCAAGCTTTTTTCCAGCAGCTTCTTTGCGCCTTCTCTGTATTTTCTGGAAAGCACGCCCAAGGATGCCATGATATAATCGTTGTCAATGAGGGTTTTCGCATGTTGGGTGGGAAACAGTCGGGTTCCCGTTTCATCGTAATCGGCGATTCTTTTCATGATTTCTTCCCCATGGGGAAGCCTCGTCAGCGCACCGCCGGTTCCCACGATGTATGTTACCTGGGTCAGGTCTTTCCCTTCGGCAACGGTGCTCCTGCCTGACGGGCCATAGATGTAGCGGATTTGTCCGGCATGGCGTTCCACGGCTTTCATGACAGCCTCTTCGGTAAGGATTTCCACCAGCTTGGTTTCGTCCTCGTTTTTGGGAATGGCTTTGTAGGTTTCCAGCGTTTTTTCCAGGTTGATCCCCGCCTGCTCGCACTTTTTCCGCATGGTTTCCTCGCCGATGGATTCCATGACTTTCATGCGGTTCACATAAACGCCCAGGTCGCCTTCCACGGTTCGTTTGGCCTTTGGTTCCGGCGCAATCGTGATGCGGGCGACTTGATCGGATTCCGTCGCCACTGAATGAAGGTCGGTCGTCGCACCGCCTACATCCAGCACGATTAAATCTCCAATGCAGTCGTATAACAGCTTCGTGCATTCCATGACCGCTCCCGGCGTGGGGATGATGGGACCGTTTACCATGTCCCGCACATGCTCCATTCCTGGCGCTCCCGTGATGTGTTCTTCAAAAGCGTCCTGAATGACCTTTCGGCAGGGTTCCACGTTCAGGTCATCGATCTTTGGGTAGACGTTTTCCACGTTGTAAAGCCTTTGGCCGCTTTCTTCATCGAAAATCAGTTTCATCTCTTCCTGGTTTTCGCAGTTTCCCGCATAAATAATGGGGATTTTCAGCCCCATGCCGCGAATCAGCTCTGCATTCTCGATGGCCGTGTCCCGTTCGCCGTAGTCCACGCCGCCCGCAATGAGAATCAGGTTGGGGTTGATTTCTTTGATCCTGGCAATGTCTGTGCGCCGCAGCTTGCCGGCGGTCACATAATGGATGATGCCCCCTGCGCCCAGCGCCGCTTCCTTGGCAGCCCTGGCGGTCATGTCGTATACCAGCCCGTGGACGGTCATTTTCAGGCCGCCGGCAGCCGATGAGGTTGCCAGCATCTCATCGTATTCCAGGGAGTCGATGCCCTTTTTTTGGCACAGGTCATCGATGGCGCCCTGCAGGCCGATGCGCACGTCCCCTTCCAGAACCGAGGTTGGAGCCTGCCCCTGCGCCCAGAAAACCGGATTTTCTGTGTCTATGTCTTGAAATGCGTTGACAACGGTGGTCGTGGAGCCGATTTCGGCTACCAATACATCGATTTTCATATCTGTCTCCTTTCGCATTCACCCAGGTTCATCGAGGCACAGAGCGCCCTGGAAGCATTCCTATTTTGTGCATATTGATCGGCGAAGCCTTGCGTTTCCCCTTGTTCTGACGACTAGGGCTTGTCGCTATCCGTGCTTTCTGGCACAAAAGTTCGATTTTAATTTCTGCGTCAATGAGACGAGTTCTATTTTAAAACAAGGAAGGGCTGGCATCCCTGCCTGCCCCGCCATTCTTGACCCATGTTAGGGCAATGCTGCTAGCGACATATGGCATGGGCAACCGCTCCTTTTCATGCTCTTTGCGGCATTATGGGATTTACGCGGCATCTCGCGCAATGTTCCATCGGGCGTTTATAAGTCGCCCCTTCTTCTCATAGCTTCTTCGGCCAGGAACGTGGCTACGTCAATGCCGTGGGAGTCCCTTCCAAAGCCTTCGTCAATCCCGGTGTTTCTCGCTTCCTCTGGCACGACCTGGGTTCCGCCCGCCGCAATGATGACTCTGTCGCGAATGCCCTTTTCGATTGCCAGCTCATTGATTCTCTTCATGTTCTTGTAGTGAACATTGTCGTGGGAAATGATGGTGGAAGCCAAAATCGCATCCGCATCCAACTCTACCGCTGCGTCAACCAGTTTTTCCACTGGCACGGAAGTCCCCAAATACTCTACCTTGACGCCCCACTTTTCGATGCCGCCGTGTTTGATGTTGATGATTTCCCGCAGTCCAACGGAGTGTTCGTCCTCGCCCACCGTGCCGCAGACGACCTTCATGGGATGGTCGCTAAATTCTTTGTACAGCGTTTCATCGTCCAGATGATGGGGTTCTGGCGGGATCTCCAGGTTGTCGGGATCCACATCGAAAACGACTCTGCCCTTCATTTCGATGCGCGTGCCTTCCGCCTCCTGCAGTACTTCCTTGCTGATGACTTCCGGATCTTCCAGCCCCAGCTGCTTGCCGATTTCCAGCGCAACCGCTTCTGCCGCCCGAATATGGGTCGGAACGCACATGGTGATCATGATGGTTCCATCCGCACACCATTCCATTTCGGGCTTGATGGCATCGCCGTCCAGGTATTTCTTTACTTTTTCAAAACGGCGATCCACGCAGTCCTCTTCATCCAGTTCATCGATATAGACGATCTTGTCCCTGTCCTCGAAGGTGCAGCCGCCGATCAATGCGGCAGGATCGGCAGGATCGCCGCCGTACTGTTCTACGTTGTTGTAGCCAAAGTGTGCGGTGACAGGCGCCATGTAGTCCTCTTCTCTTTCAAAGATGTACCCATAGCCCACGCCGCCTTCGATCTTCCTGGCGATGCCATCTCCATTCCTTTCGGGGTACTCTGCGGAATCCACGAAGAACCCTTCCTGCACCGCTTGGAAATAGCCGCCGACTTCCAGGATTTCCTCCATGAACAGGCACGCCCGTTCTTTGATTTCACGAGCCTTTTCCCGCAGAGGCCCATCCTGCTTCAGCTCAACCATATCCATGAGCCCGTCCAGGCCGAGGAGGGTCTGCTTCGCATTGTCGCATGCTTCGATATTGTAAATGTGCCAGGGCACGTTCCTTCCCTCGTCCGGCGTGATGGTGGACTGGATGTCCGCTCTTGTCAGCTTGGAAATCAGCATGTTGAGAACGTGCGTAACGGTGGCTTCCCTTGCGGAGGAGCAGATGTACTTCGTGTTTTGCTGCGCCCGCATCTTGTATCTGTCGCAAATGTCGCGCAGGGCGACCGCATACGGCAGATCCATGTAAACGCTGGGGGCGGGAGTCGCTGTGGGCGGAACCGTGGACAAGCTGATGTTTTCAGGCTTGATACCCACCTTTTCGGAAAACAGTGCATTGATGGCGTGCTGAACGATGAGTTCCGGCATGACTTTCCACGCTTCCCTTGCCGTCGCATTGGCGTTGTGGGCGCCATCGATCTGCAGGATGCCCGCCCATGCGAGAACCTTCTTGGACTCGCATGCGTCCACAAAGGAACGAACGCAGTTGATGTCCCTGTAAAGCACGTTGTACTGGGGATCCTGGTGCGCGCCATTGATGCCTTCTTCCGCAAACATCACCGCAACGTCAGGACCTGCCACGCCGGATACATAGGAGTGGTAGTTGATGGGGCGACCCACCTCATCTTCAATAATGTCCAACGCTTTTCTCTGCGCCCGTACCTGTTTTCTGGTGATGGGAACGCCGCCGATGCCCTGGGGCGTGCCTTCCATCAGTCCATCGATGTGGGACTGCCCCATGTGGCGGATTACCATGATGTGATCCGCACCGTGCCATGCAGCCATTCTCATCCTTCTGATATCGTCCTCAAAACGTCCGGAGGCGATTTCTGTCGTAATCACCGGATCCGGCTGGGGATCGATGTTGCCAAAATATTTTGCGGGAGGCAGCCCAACTCCGTTTTTCAATGGTTCGGAGCAATCCTTGTACTGGAAAGGTCCCATTTTCAAATCGTCAACGTGTTTTCTCCATGTCCAGCCCCTTCTCCTCGGCTCATATTTGTCCAGATCTTTCATGATTTCCCGAACGTCCAGTTTTTCGTTCGGTTCCAATGTAAAGTCCGCCATTCTCATTTGCCTCCCTTCCGAAACAGGGATACGGCTTCGTCCCAGCCTTCTCCCCTTGCCAGCATTTCGCCTGTCTCCCTGATGGGAACGCCTTTTTCTTTGGACATTTTGTAAACCACATGGCCTGCGCCGTGTCCCATCAATCCTCTGTCCATGCAGCCCTCTACGATTTTCTGCGTGTCCAGGGAGGAAATGCCCATTCTCAGGAGCACCGCCCGCTCTACGGACGGAGTCGTGTTCTTTCTGCCCAGTTCCAGCAGCGGATCCACGACCTGAGCCGTCAGTTCCCAGAAACGATCGTACAGTTCCCGGTCGCTGAGATCCGCAATGTGCTTTCTGCGCTGTGCGAAATCATCTTCTCTTTTCATCCTTTTCATCCTTTCTCATTTTGAAATTCAGCTCTCCGCTCCCGCTCTGAAATTCGGTTCTCCACAGCAGGCTGATTCGCAAAGCAGGCCGATTCGCAAAATGGTTTGCGACCTCTCTTTGAAATTTGCCCTGCCGCAAGGAGCCGCCCAATCGATGCCGTTTTCAAAATTTGGATCGCCGAAGCGAGCCGACTACGTCCAGGCTCTAAATCATTTCGATCTCTCTATGGGTTTATAAAGTCGCCTTGATCTCCTCTACGGCTTTTTTCACCCACGCCACGTCTTTTTTCGTTTCCTCCGCCAGATATTCGTAATCCCCTTCCGTTGGTTCCACAGTGTATTTTCTCAGGTTGCCTTTGATGAGGGATTTCTTCTGGCGATCCAAGTCCATGTCCTTCACTTGGATCATGGACGGATGCTCCGGGATAATGACGCTCTTTCCCGGGACTTCGTCCTTTGGATCGCCAAAGCGCACTTCGATGCCGTTTTCTCTCGCAAAGGAAAGCTGCGGCTGCAGGTGCTTGCCCGCCCCCGTGTATTCCGTCTCCTGAACCACGATCATTTCGTCCCGATCCATTTCCTGCGCCAGAGCAAAGGCGGCAGCCAGGGACGTATTTCCGGCAGGGCCTTTTTCCAGTCCTTCCAGGGTCGCCAGGCATTCTGTGATGTAGAATACGTCGCCTTGGGTGATGGTCACATAACGATCCATGTACCGCAGCGGCCTCGCTGCAGATCTGGGCACATCGGAGTGATCCGGGTCTACCGCATAAGGCACGCCGAAGCCCGTATGACCCGTTGTGCAGGATTTCAGGTTGAAGGCTTTGTCGGACGCCATGTGCAGCCCGGAAAGGTCGATGGATGCGCCGATGACCTTTGTGTCCTTTGCGCCGGCTTTCAGCAGGCCCCTGGCAGTGCCGGTCAAATTGCCGCCGCCCGCATTGGTACAAACCACGACATCCGGGTTCTTTCCGTATTTCTCGCAAAATTGCGTGGAAATTTCGTAACCGAGGGTTTCCACGCCTGCGATCCCGAAGGGCGTATAGAGGGAAGCGTTGAAATACCCCGTCTCTTCCAGCAGGAGGATGAACTTGTAGAACAGCTCCGGCCCTACTGTCAGCTGAACGACTTCCGCGCCCAGTGCCTCGCATTTTCTCGCTTTTTCTATGATTTCAGGTTGGCCAACGCCTTTGGAGTCATAACATTCCTGCACGATGATGCACTGCAGTCCTGCGATTGCCGCCTGGGAAGCCACCGCTGCGCCGTAGTTGCCGGAAGTTGCGGCGATTACACCTTTGTAGCCCAGCTTCTTTGCGTGGTAAATCGCATTGGCAGCTCTTCTTGCCTTGAAACTGCCGGATGGGTTGGCGGCTTCGTCTTTGATGAAAATCCTCGCGCCTTTTTCTTTGGGCGCGCATGTCCGTGCCAGGGCGGTCAGGTTTTTCAGCTCCAGAATTGGGGTGTTCCCCACGTTGACACCGTACTGGATTTTCTGCATTTCCTCCAGCGTGTAGCCGGTTTCTTTCATCATTCTTTCGTAATCGAAAGCCATGGAGCCAGATTCAAACTGGGCGTAGTCGATGGAAAGAGCCGCATTCATGACCTCGTTTTTCCTGCTCATGACGCTGTCATAGTCCTGAGGCAGTTTTGCCATTACTGTTCACCTCCAAATACGATTTTTCTCACTTGCTTGTCGATCTGCTGCAGCTCTGGAACGCAAGTTCCAAAGTCGTGCGTATAGTAAGGGTTCACCTCGACCAGGGTACCTGTCTCATGCCTGCCGTTCACGGATTCGACCTCCACCTCATCGCCCACGTTGGCATCTGCCAGAAGAAAGCCTTTCGTCCACATTTCAAGTGGCACGTTCCGGGTGTCCTCCGGCAGCTTTCCCGTCCGCTCTTCTGCTTTGAGGATCACCTTGTGGATTCTTACCCATTCACCTTTTTTCGCCATTTTCATACTCCTTATATGACTCTCATTTTACGATTTTTTTGTCTGGATTAATTCTTTCTCTTATGTCGCCCATCAACGCCCTTGGGATGGGCAGGGTGATCATGGTGTGAAGCCCCGGTTCTGCGTTGATGACCTGCGGGATCATGTTTGCGCACATCGCAATGGTTCCCAAGCCCCCTTCCACTTCTGGGCTGTTTACCATGTTCACGCTTGGCGTTCCCTTGATGATTACATAGTCGCCGGTCTGGATTCCGACTTGTTCCGGTTCGATCTGCTGCGGATGTTCCATTCTGATTTCCATGCCATTGCTCAGCGTCGCGTCCGCTTCCATCGCAATGCCTGCGCAGGAGCCTGCAGCTGCGAATCCGTGCGGCGATTTTCTGTCAACGTCTGTGGTGATTGGGTTCATGTCCTGGGAGAACTTGTCAACTTTCAGTCCCAGGCCTTCTGCCATCATGCCAACGGATTCTGCGAATCCAACGTGGCCTGCCATGGTTCCGTCCGCTTTTCTCTTCTTAAATTCGTCTACGGAGATGCCGATTCCCTGTTCTTCCATGACTGCCGGTCCAAAGGGCGAAAGGGAGTTCACTCTCTTGGACAGGATGTGCTCCACATCTGTCATGCAGCCGGTCATCACCAGCACAAGCAGATCCATGATGTGTCCCGGATTGATGCCCGTTCCTAAAATGGAAACGCCGTTTTCCTTTGCGATCTGATCCAGCTGATCCGCCAGATCTGGGTTCTTTGCGTGAGGATAAGCCATTTCTTCTGCGGAAGTGATGCAGTTGATGCCCTGCTCCAGGATAAACTTCATCCTTGGGAATGCGTTCTTTGTGAAAGAGTCCGTGCAGAGGATTACGATATCAGCAGCGCCCGGCTTAATGACATCCTCTGGGGCCTGGATGATGATGTCCTGCTTGTCGCCCTTTTCGGCCTTGATGTAGTCATACATGGAAGTACCGATTTTTTTTGCCCTGCCTGCGACGCCTACGATGTCAACGCCTTTCTTCGTAAGAAGCATGTCTGCGATGCCGCCGCCCATGGCGCCAAGTCCCCAAATGATCACCTTTACATTTTTCATTTTTTCTTCTCCTTTTCATCGTTTTCGTCCATTTTGGCTTGCGCCGTTCGAGAAACCGTACAAGCGATTTTCCCCGGTGCCCGATTTCCCTGTGATGCTCCTATATAGAGCAAATCCCATGCCAAAATAAAATAATTTTATGATTCTCCGGATGCCCTTGATTTTACTAGTATTTCACAATTTTGGCCTTGGTATGAACCTTTGAAGGAAATTATAAATGCCAACATTTTTGCGTTTATTGCAAATATGTTGGCATATTTTCTACGATTTTTTTGGATTTTTCTTTTTCTTACAGGCTTCTTTTGAACCTTGACGTTTTTCCATTTTGGGTTTGTTGTTTGCCTTTTCTTCTCCTTATTTTTCCAGATTTAGTGCAAATGTTCCTTCGATTCTGTTTTTTTGGAAATTTTCGTCACTGTTTTCTCCTGGATGCCTGGAAATTGATTTTCTGGTTTCCGCTTGCAAGGCCATGATCCAATCCGTCATAGCTTGCGCCTATAGATTGAATTTTTTCAGCTTGTGCTGCAAGGTCTGTCGTTTGATGCCCAACGCTTTGGCCGCCCTGGAGATGTTGCCTCCATGTTCAGCCATGGCGTTACGCAAAACCCGCTCTTCGCATCGGTACAGGTATTCGTCCAGGGATTCCTCCGAAGGCCTGTAGCCGCTCTCTTCCCCCTTCTCTTTGCAGGCCTCTTGCACCTGTATCTGGTTTTCCGTCAGCACATGTTCCTGATCCGCAAGGGAAACAGCTGACATGATGATGTTTTCCAGTTCCCGGATGTTGCCGGGATAACCATGGCTTTCCAGCTTTTGCAATGCGCCATCGGAAACCATCCACACCTCTTTGTTGTATTTTCTATTGTGCTTTTCCAGAAAATGATCCACCAAAAGGGGGATGTCGTCCAGCCGCTCCCGCAAGGGCGGGATGGCGATGTTGACAACGTTGAGCCTGTAGTACAAATCCTTTCGCAGTGCGCCTTGTTCCACCAAATCCCCAGGGGGGTCGTTGACCGTAGCGATAATCCGCACGTCTACAGGGATGTCCCGATCCCCGCCTACCCGGCGGATATAGTCCTCCTGCAAAACCCGCAACAGCTTGCTCTGCAGTTCGTAAGGCATGGCACTGATTTCGTCCAGCAACAAGGTCCCCCCATTGGCCTGTTCAAAGAGTCCGGCTCGATTCACCGCACCGGTGAACCCTCCTTTTTCTGTGCCAAAGAGGATGCCCTCCAGCAGGCTTTCCGGCAGGGCGGCGCAGTTCTGGGCGAGGAACGGCTTGTTCTTTCGCTCCCCGGCAAAGTGGATGCTCTGGGCGAACAATTCCTTTCCAGTCCCTGTTTCCCCCCAAATGAAGACAGGGGCTGTGGTCTTTGCCGCTCGCTTGGCAAGCTCCACCACATCCTTGAACTTTCGGTTTTCCCCGATGAGGTTTTGAAAGCTGTACCGTTTGATTTCCAGCTTTTTTGCCCTTTGGGGCGCAATGGTTTCCTTTTGCAGCCTGAGGATGGTGTCGCTCATGGACTTGATTTCCGTGATGTCCTTGCTGATTTCGATGGCTGCGATGACCTCCCCGTCCACTTCCACGGGCACGGTTGAATTGATGGCAGTGATTTCTTTTCCGTATTTGTTCAAGTAAGTCTGCTGCTTGTTGATGATGGCTTTATTTTTGTGCAAAGCCTGGTACAAGGTGCTTTCATCGATCGGCATGTGGGAAAACACTTCCCGGAAGGGCTTCCCCAGGACTTCTTCCCGGACTGTCTTTTCCAGGCTTGCCATGTGCTCATTGTAAATGATGGTTTTTCCCTTTGCGTCCACCACATGGATCGCCTCATCCACCGCATTGCTCAAATCCTGCAGCAATCGCTGGTATTCTTTTGCTTTCATCGGCGCACCCCCTTGTCACCTGTTTTAGTATGGAAAAACGATCGCAAATCAAGTTGCATCTGCCTTGTTCGTCTCGCATTCTCTCCCCGTTCCACCTGTTTCGTTTTGGGGTTTCATGCTCCGTAGCCTTGTCGTGGGGATTGGGAAAGGGAACGGCTCCTCCGGCTTCACGCTCCACGGCCTTGCCTTGGAAATTGGGACGGCCAAAGATCCGTCCCCTGTGCCTTTGCGCCTTTGGCGGCAACTTGCTGATGCAACATCAAAACTTCAAACGTTGTCTTTCGACTGGCTGCCCTGGAAAAATGCCACTCCTTCCTGAAAAAACATGCGCTATGGCCGCAGATATCGCAAAACATAGGATTGCGGAGGGTGAGCGGCTCAGGCTTTCGCAGCCGAAAATAAAAACAGCGATACTTGTGTTCGTTGCGGAACCGAGCATGCCCACGAGGGAAACTGCTGCCGCAAGTCCCGGATCGATACCCACGATCGTGCCAGCAGCACATCCAAAAGTCGCTCCAATAAAAATCACAGGGCCTATCTCGCCGCCGCGAATGCCCGCTCCCAAAGTAAAACACGTCAAAAGGAGTTTCCATAAAAAATCAAATGGTTCGGCATCACCGTTCACCGCCCTCGCAACTGCGCTGAAACCAATGCCATTGAAGCTGCCATTGCCAAGCCAGACAGTGCCAAGGAGCACAACGCTGGTTCCTGCCAATGCGCAGATATAGGGGTTCCGAAACAAAAACGCCAGCACATGTGCAATCGCTTGCCTGCTGAGCAAATATAGCCGAAACAAAAGCGTTGATGCTATCGCAATGAAGGCAATCTTCCAAAGCGTTTCAATGTCAAGCGCAAAGGCGCCATCCTCCATTTTAAGGCTCCTATAAGGAATGTCAAGAATCAAGGCGATTGTCCATGTTCCAAAGGAAGACAGGAAACATGGGATCATGTATCGCTGCGGCAATCGCACAAGAACTTCAAAACCAAAGACAGCTCCCGCAAGCGGCGAGTTGAGGATTGCGGTAAACCCTGCGCTAAATCCACATGCGATAAACAAATCGCAAAATCCATACGGTTGAAGGTTCGCCGAGCCTCCATGTCGCTTCCCATTCTCTGTTGCCGGATCGCTTTTTGAATCGTCCGCATCCCTGGCATCGGCTGTTGGCCTCAAATAATCGTGCATCCCATTTGTTTCGGCTTTGGCTTCCTGCCTTTTAAAAAATCTTTTTCTGATAGATTGGCTCGCTCTCACAAGCATGACGCCGCTTGCCGCAGAAACGACGCCCCCAATCTGAAGCGATGGCCCAACGCGTCCTACGCTTCCGCCAGTCAAATAGGTAAGGAAATTGCTGATAAAGATTCGCGGTGCCAATGTAGTACCCATGGCTCCATCGCCATTTGCAAATGAAAACAGCGATTCAATCGTAAGATTTTCTGCTTCATTCGGGCGCATCTTATCGTACATAAACACGACAACGACCCCTGTAAGGGGAAGGAAAAAAATGAGATGCTGGTTTGCGTTCCAGAAGTTATCAGCAAACTGAGTCGCGATACAAAATAAAACACAAACCAAGCCGGCTAAAATGCCAGCAAACGAAGCAAAAAGACTGTGACGAATTAGGAATGCTATGTTATGATTCATGGCTGATTCATTCTCCATAGTATGCACGACATGCCCGATCATCTAAAACATGACAGAATAAATGAAGCAGAGACTTTCGCGCTGCTTTCAGGTTCTCTGTTCAGTCTGGACAGCCGCACAAATTTTGAACCCGGAGTTTCCTTGCGCAACCGCCTTGTCTGCCACAAGTCAAATGTACACGATGTCCACACTCGGAGAATTGGTGGCATGCACGATGGTGGCGTAGCAAAGGTCAAATTCTACGATATCCCCTACTTTGTAATCGTGCTCGCAGTCCTGCACGTCCAGTATGGTATGATCGCTGGAGGCTCCCAGCACTTTGATGTCCTTGTCCCTTGGAATCAGCATGTCCGGATAAGCGTAATCCACTTTTCCCAATGCCAGCAGCGCCCGTTTGCGCACGCCCCGATCCTCATATTCCGGCTTGTTTCCAAAGGCATCGAACATAATGTTGCCCTGCGGATAGGAAGGCTTTTCCCTGGCCTCAATGACCTCCGCCTCCAAAGTGAACACGTCCTGGTACATGCCGCTCATATCGTAGCCCCACAAAAGCTGCAGGTCTTTCGCCAGGATGATTCCTTCGCCGATTCGCAGCAAATTGATCCTGCGGGGCATGCTGCCCGCCAGCACCATCGGGTAAGACGTGGTTGCGCCGCCTGACACGAACTCCAGCTCTCTGCCGATCTTTTCTTCGATCGCTTCTGCGCATGCGACCAACTGATTCATTTTTTCCGGCGTAGCCTCAATGGCGCCGTAGCAGCCCAGATTTGTCCCGATGCCCGCCAGCTCCAGGTTGTACAAATCGTATTCTACGGCCAAAGCCGCTTCCACCAGCTCTTCCTGGGTCCAAAAGCCCTCCCTCAAATCACCTAACTCCTGCATGAGGATGACCTTGTGCTTTTTGTCATGCCTGCCGGCCTGGTGATTGAGCGCCTGCAGCACTTTCATGTCGCTGTTGAGGCTGATTTCCGCAAGCTGCACCACATCCGCTGCTTCGCTGAGCATGGGCACCCGAATCATCATGAAGTCTGCCTGCACGCCGAAGTCCCTGGCCGCTTGCAGCTGCTCCAGCCGCGAGGATGCGATATACCTGCAGCCGGCAAGCGCCATCTGGTTTGCGCATTCGGGAAGCCCGTTGCAGCCTTTTATCACGCCCGCCACCTCAATGCCCGCATCCTGGCAATTTACCAGCACTCGATCCACGTTGTACCTGAGTTTTTTCAAGTCCACTACCATTTTTGGATATCTGTTTCTGTTCATTCTGATTGTTCCTCCTATGCTTCTTTTGGCGCATCATGCCGTTTGATTTTCCTGGTGGTCGTCTTTTCAAATTCTTCGCAGCGGATTTTGAAACGTTTGATCCGCTTGTACAACGGCATCTGATCGTTTGCTTCATCGATTGCTTTTTTCAGGAGAGCTCTGACCGCCGCATCGCTCGCATCCCCCAGCTTTTCCTGGATCGCTTCAAAATTTGGAAATATTTCTGCCCAAATAATGGTGTCGCCGCTTTTTTCATCCAAGGCTCCGGAAACCATGACTTCTTCCACATATTCACTTTTCTGCAGATAATGCTCCACTTCCTCCGGGAAAACATTTTTGCCATTTTTCGTGATAATGACATTTTTCTTTCTGCCACAGATATAAAGGAAGCCCTCGCTGTCAAATCTGCCGTAGTCACCGGTGTACAGCCATCCGTCTTTCAGAACCTGGGCGGTCGCTTTTGGGTCGTCGTAGTACCCGATCATGACGGAAGGCCCCCGGCATATGATTTCGCCAACGCCGTCTTTGTCCTGATCCACGATTTTCACTTCTGTGCCCGGCATGGGCTGACCCGCAGAATCAGCCTTGCTGTAGGAATCCCGGTTCACGGTGATGATGGGCGCGTTTTCCGTCATGCCATACCCCTGTATCATCGGAAGTCCCATGGCTTCGTAATCCCGCACCACGTTTGGATCGATGGCTGCGCCGCCTACGATGAACAGAGCCATATGGTTGCCAAGGCTTTGATGGAGCCGGGAAAACGCTTTTTTTACGACTTTCGGTCGATTGTACATCTTCGTTTTGCGGGAAAAGTCCACCAGCTTTCGCATCATGAACGCTTTCCCTGAATTCTGAGCCTGCTTCCAGATCCGTTTGTGCATGGTTTCAAAGACCAGCGGCACTCCCAGCATGACGGTCGCCTGGCTCTCTTTCATGTTCTTTTGGATGTGTTTCAGCCCTTCGCAGATGGCAATGCACATGCCCTGGTAGCAACCTGTGAAAATATGGCACGTCATTTCATAGGAATGGTGCATGGGCAGAACGGAAAGTCCTACGCCCGGTCGCTGTATATGAACGTACTTCGACATATTGTATACGTTGGCCGTAATGTTTTTGTGGGAAAGCATCACGCCTTTTGCCAGGCCGGTAGTGCCGGACGTGAAAAGCAGGGAACACATTTCTTCTCGGTCAATCCGCGCATCGATAAAGCGGCGATCCCCCTGGTTGAGCAATGCGATGCCCTCTTCCAGGAGTTTGTCAAAGGAAAGAATCCCACCTCGGTGTTCCGTTGCCGACATGTCGATTCGATACGGGATCCCATTCGTTTCGGCCAGGGCGGCATTGACGGTTTCCGTCAGTTTCCCGGAATGGATGATGGCGGTCACATCTGCCCGGCGCAGCAGGTTGGCGATTTCCCCGGGCGGCAGTTCCTTGTCCAGCGGCACGATGACGCCGGTTCCGTTCGTAGTGCCCAGATAGGAAACAACCCATCGATAGCTGTTCTCGCCGATTACGGCGATCTTTTTCCCTTTGAGTCCCAGGTCGATGAGCCGGGTTCCCAACGCATCCACATCCTGCTTCAGTTCCCTATATAAAATGGGGCGGTAGGCGCCTCCTGGAGCATCCTTCACCAGATAAGCCCTCTCCTCTGCGAAAAGCTCTGCGCTGCTGTCGAGCATGTCCTTCAAGTCGTTGATGTATCGAAAATTATAGAAAACGTCCCTGTACTTTTTGCTGTTCAAAACGCCCGACCTCCCTGATTCATGTTTTCAATTGTGTCTGATGTTTTTTTATTTTATCATTTTATCGGATGATATGCAATTGGAAGGTTTCCATGGACGCAGATACTTTTTTCGGAAGCAAAGGCGGTTCCGAAAAGTTCAACGCAGCAACGCTGCCGTGAATTTGTTGGGTCTGAAACAAGTCGGCTTTGCTTGTTTTATTTTAGAGACAAAAAAGAACCAGCCGCATCCATGACAATGCGGCAAGTCCTCTTTGCTTCTGTTGTTCCTTTGGTTCTCTCAGGCGACTACACAAACGTTGGCAGCTCTCGTCTTTCCACGCTGCACATCGTCTTCAATGTCAAAAGTCACTTTCTGTCCTTCTTTCAGAGATTTGAATCCGTCAGCAACGATTGCAGAGAAATGTACAAACAGATCTTCCCCTCCGTCATCGTTTGTGATAAAGCCGAATCCTTTGTCGTCGTTGAACCACTTTACTGTGCCTGTATGCATCACAGCACCTCCTGTTTTTTAACCTTCATAATAACTTTGCCATACGGATTCAAGTGATAAAAAATGCGCCTCTGAAAGCATTCCTTTGATGGGATCTTTCAAAGGCTACACTCCATGTCCGTCTCCATTTAATACATGGATTAGTATACCATGCATCTGTCAAACATGTCAAACCATTTTCCCCAGTTTTCCATTATTTTTTGGTTT
>CAZVBL010000057.1:0-15626 GCA_964625475.1 uncultured Zhenpiania sp.
TGATTCCCTGGATGAGATGCCGGAGCGTTTCCGCATTTATGACAAGGAGCCGTGGCGCAGCCGAAACCTGCGCATTATGCCTGTGGACAACTATCTCGTATTCTACATCCCGAACCATGAAGAAAATATTGTCACGGTGATTCGCGTGATGTATGGCGGACGGGATGTTGACAGGCAGTTAAATCAGGAGTTTAAGGTATAAAGATGAAAAAATAGATCCGAAAAGCACAACACGGGCGGATGCATTTGATTTATGGATGAAATCGAAAGAGAAGAGGGTTGGATAGAATGGCAGACATCAAATGTGAAATCGTAAAGGAACTCGGTGTTCTTTCCGAGAGTGCCAAGGGTTGGAAGAAGGAAGTGAATCTTGTCAGCTGGAACGGCAAGAAGCCGAAATATGATCTCCGGGATTGGGCACCGGGGCATGAGAAAATGGGCAGTTGTATTCTCATAAAGATGAGGTGGAAGCCGTCCTTGGCAATCAGATTAAATGGGAACGAGCTGACGACTCAAAGTATTCGAGAGTCTGCATCTATCTTCCGGACGTCAGCATTACCAATGAGGACGACTGGAAGATGATGGCGAAATTCCATGCTGAATGGAGCAAGAAGCTGTGCGATGCTTTGCTTCCATACTTGGAGGGAAAGTGATCGATGGATATAAAGTGATCACCCTGTGCGGCGGCACACGATTTAAGGATGAATTTATGGAAACTCAGAAGAACCTGACGCTGATAGAGGCGAGGACGCTTGATTTGAACAGGGATTTTACGGAGATAGCGTTTTCACTTGATGCCATAGCAAAGGCGACCTTTGGTGGGAACTTGAGGCGCAGCGAATAGATAACTCGGAGGTACTTTATAATGAATGACAAACATTTGCAGCAGATATTTGTTCATTATATTGACAGGTTCGAAGAAATCAATGATACTGAGCATCAGGAATATTATAAATGGCAGATTATAAATCGTTTTCATAAGGAAATGGATGAGACTTTGTCCGCACCGGCAGATGAGTTTCCTGCGAAGCTCTACGAGATGAAGAAGCTATCTGCAAATTTGATTGACAGCTACACACAGCCGTTTCACGGTCTCGTGAAGTTTGCAGAACAGGAGCCTGAAACGGTACGGCAAATGTTCCTCGATCTCTACAGTGATGATGGCGGAGATATCATACTGCGGAATCAGAGGGTCGTGGAATTCCTGAACAAGAGTCATGAATTGAGGGCAAAGTACTATCCGGACAGCTACCTCTACAAAGATGATATGCACTCCGTAACGGGATACCTGTTTTTATACGATCCCGACCACAACTACATTTTCAAGGCTACACATGCCCAGATATTTGCGGACTGCATTGAATTCTATGATGATTGGGGTTCCGGGACTACGGTCAAACTGGATGTTTATTATCGGATGTGTGACCAGCTGGTAGAGGCTATAAAATCCAGCAAAGAGCTTATGGCTACAGATGCCAGTCGCTTTACTAATGGCTGGGGAGTAAACCCTGATACTCTTTACACTGACCCTGAGAAACACATTCTGGCATTTGACTTGATTTATTGCTGTTCCACATATGGTCTGTTTACAGGGATTTCATTTGTTAGACCGAAATCCAAGGAGCGACAGTTGATTCAGGAGAAAAAGGACAAAGCAAGGCTGCTCGTCGATAATCTGGAAAAAGCGAGGCAGAGGCTCTCTGACTACGAGGCAGCAAGGGAGTATGTTAATTCCGTATATTGCACTGGTACAATCATCAGACATAAAAGCTTTGGCGAGGGGATTATCAAGGAAAATACAGGGAAGTATATTACGGTTAATTTTTCAAAGGCAGGTGAGAAGCAGCTTGGTACTTTCGTATCGGCAGCGAATGGACTCATAACAGCTGATGCCGCAGACTATGCTGAGAAAATGGAAAAGTACAAAGATGTTCTGAAATCAGAACACTCCATCCATACAGCGGTCAATTACGCAGAGAAGGAACTGGCTCCTTATGCGGATTACCTTGAATGAGGCAGAAAGAATCAATGATCTGAGTAATGGTGACAATATAGAAATAGACATTCCTGATATCGAGGACAAGATTGCAGAGCTTGAGGAGGATATCAGGAGGCTCATGGATGCCGATCCGTACCAATACAAGTTCCTGTTGAGTGACAAGGAAGCCATCGAGGAGAAAAAGGCCTCCCTTGCACAGCAATTGAAAACCTATCAGGAATATGGTGGGCAGCTGGATAGAATTCTGGATGGACTCCTCACAAGCGGGGTGAAGATAACATGGGAAATGAACTGATTAAGGCAGATGTCAATACGGTCTCCGTCATACAGAACCACGAGCTTGGCGATATCATTAAGCCGCTGATTCGTGAGATACACCTGTTTGACTCCTATGTCGCAGGAACTACTCATCTGAAGGATAAGTCTGTCCTGGAGGTTATCAAGGTTGATGACAGCCTCGTTCTCCGGCGCGAAGGAGAGAACAAGTATGATAGTAACGCCATTCTCGTCCTTAATGAGGAGAAAACGAAACTGGGCTATGTTCCGAAGAAGGACAATATCGTTTTTGCACGGCTTATGGATGCCGGGAAAATTTTGAAAGCCAGGATAACAAAAATCACGCAAAAGGGGAACTACACGCAAATTAACGTAGGAATCTATCTGGTGGATTTATAGGCTTAAAAATGCGCACTATAACACCTTTTAATTATCCTTCTCACATTTCAATTATCCCGGCACTTTTCAATTATTCCCTTGGTGCCGGAGGAAGGAGGTTCGGAACGATGATGGCCGCAATAGCTTTACAACAGACCGGACGCAGGTATACCCGGAACTGTTCTTACAGACCGCTCGGAAGAAAACCGATTGACGGTCGCTTTTCCGTTGTTTCGGAGCCTGATTCCAGAAGTACATTTGGTAGCAAAGACAGCGTGAACATAGATCCGCAAAACCGCCCTGCTTTCAACAGTCACATGTTGAACGGTACGCACGGTAAGGCGGGAAGCCGGATAGCCAGTTCATGGTCATTCTCCTGTCCGATTAAAACCCAATAAAAAAAGTGGATGCATTTTTGCTGGAGCTGGTGTAGAATAACATTTAGAAAAGCATGCCCATTTTTAACTTGGGAGAGCAGACGTTGGGAACCCTGCCGCAAATCGGCACGGAAGAGGAGATCGCAGTTGACAAGCGAGGAAAACATCAGAAAAATCGCAATCAGCGAAATGGCTGATCGGGGAGAACTGTTTGGAACCCTGGATGGGAACATCCAGATTTTGAAGGAACACATGGAAGTGGACGTGATGCAGCTGGACAATGAGCTGGTCATCAGGGGGGAGGATGCGGAAACGGCAGAAAGCGTCCTGAAAGAGATGATGGAAATCCTGGCTTCCGGCGAAAAGCTGGATGAGCAGAAGCTCCAGTACGTCATTGCCCTGAACCGGGAGGGCAAATCCTACCGGGAGGCCAACATCAACAAGGACATCATCTGCTTTACCCACAAAGGAAAACCCCTGCGCCCAAAGACCCTGGGACAGAAGCAATACGTGGAAAGCATTCGCAAGCGGGACATCGTATTCGGCATCGGGCCGGCCGGAACCGGCAAGACTTATATTGCGGTGGCGATGGCCGTCCAGGCTTTCAAGAACAAAGAAGTGGAAAAAATCATCCTCACCAGGCCGGCGGTGGAAGCTGGGGAGCGGCTGGGATTTCTTCCCGGCGACATGCAGGAAAAGGTGGATCCTTACCTGCGTCCTCTGTACGATGCCCTGTATGATGTGCTGGGACGGGAAAATGCGCTGCGGCTCAAAGAAAAAGAAGCGATCGAAGTGGTGCCCCTCGCCTACATGCGCGGGCGGACCCTGGACAACGCCTTCATCATCCTGGACGAAGCTCAGAACACGACCAAAGAGCAGATGAAAATGTTTCTCACCCGCATGGGGTTTGGATCCAAGATCATTGTGACTGGAGACATCACCCAGATCGACCTGCCAAAGGGAAAACGTTCGGGTCTTGTGGAGATATCCAAGATTTTAAAGCATACCAAAGGCATCGACTTTTGCCATTTGAAGGATGTGGACGTAGTGCGGCACGAACTGGTAAAACGGATCATCGGCGCCTACGAGGACTATTATCGTGCGCACCCCAGGGAAGCGGAGGAGGACTAGGATGGACATTTTGTACGACCCGGACAACATGCCGGAGGAAACCCTGCTGGAAAAAATGAAAGAGGGCGCGGCGCTGTGCGTCATGGGGGAAGGCATTCCGGCGGACAGGGCGGAGGTCAGCCTCACATTCGCCAGCGGCGAAGAAATCCGGACGCTCAATCGGGACTATCGGGGCGTGGATCGGACAACGGACGTGCTTTCCTTTCCCCAGTACGAGGATGTTGGACAGATCCCGCGGCAGGGAGAAATCCCCCTGGGAGACGTGGTGATCTGCAGGGAACAGGCCATCAAACAAGCCGGGGAACTGGGTCATTCCAAAGAGCGGGAAATCATCTACCTGTTCATCCACAGCATCTGCCACTTGCTGGGTTACGACCATCTGGAGGAAGGGGACAAGCGGCAGATGCGGAAAAAAGAAGAAGCAGTCATGGAAAAGCTGCGGCTTGCGAGGTGAAAAACGGTGAAAAACATGGAATGCAAAGAGGAATACAAAGAATTGTACCGCCTGGCGCACAAGGCGAAGGAGCATGCTTATGTGCCTTTTTCCCATTTCCAAGTGGGGGCGGCTCTGCTGACGGCAAAAGGCAGCGTGTTTATGGGAGTCAATGTGGAAAACGCATCCTATGGAGCCACGATTTGTGCGGAACGGACCGCTTTTGTCAAGGCCATCTCCGAAGGAGAGCGGCAGTTTCAGGCCATTGCGGTTGCTTCCAGCGGCGGGGAAGCGTTGCCTTGCGGCATCTGTAGGCAGTTCATGTACGAATTTTGCCCTCAATTAGACGTTATTACAGGAGAAAGCGAAGAAAGCCTGCGGGTGCAGACACTAGAACAGCTGCTGCCAGAGGGCTTTCGATTGGAGAAAGAATGAAATCAGGTTTTATCAGCATCGTTGGCAGGCCAAACGTGGGAAAATCCACACTGCTCAACGCCATTTTAGGAGAAAAAGTCGCCATTACGACGGACAAACCCCAGACAACGAGAAATTCCATCCGCGGCATTTACACCAGGCTGGGACAAAAGGAAGAGGATCTGCAGATGGTGTTCATCGACACACCGGGGATCCACAGACCCAGGAACAAGCTGGGGAGCTTCATGACGGAAACGGCCATCGGCACCTTCAAAGAAGTGGACGCCATCCTCTTCCTTACGGACGACAAGCTGGGTGCGGGGCCGGGCGACAAATACATTTTGGAGCTTTTGAAGGAAGTTTCAACGCCAAAGATTTTAGTCATCAACAAGATCGACAACATAGAACCGGAAGACTACAGGGCCATTTACGAAGAATACGATGCAATGGGCATCTTTTCCCAAATCATCGGCACTTGCGCAAAAAACGGCAAGAATGTGCCGGATGTGATTACGGCGGCGGCGGGTTTCATGGAACGAGGTCCCATGTACTTCCCAGAGGACATCGTAACGGATCATCCGGAACGGTTCATTGTCAGCGAAATCATTCGGGAAAAGCTGCTGATGTATTTGCAGGATGAAGTGCCGCACGGCGTTGCCGTTGAAATCGAAAGTTACCGGGAAACGCCGAAACTCACAAAAATCGGTGCGGTGATTTACTGTGAAAAAAAATCCCACAAGGGCATCATCATCGGCAAGGATGGCCGCAAGCTGAAAGGCGTGGGAAAGAGCGCAAGGGAGGAGATCGAAGCCCTGCTGGGCACGAAGGTGTACCTGCAAACCTGGGTGAAGGTCAAAGAACACTGGCGGGACAGCGATTTTGCCCTTTCCAGTTTTGGGTACAAGGATTGATGGAGAAGGTTTTAGCCGCCTGCGGCGTTTGCTGACATGCTGACATCCCAGATGGATCGGATTGGCAAATCGGCGGCAGGCTGGCTCGACAAGGAAGGTTGACGAAGGGGCGGGGCTGGATGATCACAGATACGGAAGGAATCGTGCTGAAACAAGTCAAAGCGGCATACGGGCGGCGCATGATCCTCCTTTTTTCAAAGAAATACGGAAAAATCAGCGCAGGCACCAGCCTCAGCGAGAAGGGGAAAAACAAATCCGCCCTGGCCATGCGACCCTTTACCTACGGCAGGTACGAGCTGTACAAAAACAAGGACAATTTTCATGTCAACAGTGCGGAAGTGGTGAAAAGCTACTATAAAATCGGCGAGGATCTGGACAAATACATGAACAGTGCCTACGTTTTGGAATTTACGGAAAAGGTTTTGCCCGAAGGCCAGCCTGCCTTGGCCATGTTCAGCCTGATTTTGGATTTCTTCACAGCCATGGAAAACCGAAGGAAGAGCCACGGAACCCTGGTTTTGGGTTACGAAATCAAAGCCCTCAAGATCATGGGTATCATGCCCAGGCTTGATGTCTGCGTCCGCTGCAACGAACCATGCGGCGAGGAAAATCCGCCCAGGCAGTTCCATATTGGAGAGGGCGGGGTGATTTGTGGAAATTGCAGCCATGAACTTGAATTTCCTGCCAACGACACATTGATTTATCCGATCAATTTTGGTATAGTAGACATATTGAAGTATTTTTCGAATCATTCTCTGGAGAATTTGAAGAACCTGGCTCTGGAAACAAAGGTTCTCAAACCGTTGCAGGCCATGATTCGGCATTATGCGGCATACTATTTAGATATCGGTGACTTAAAGAGCGAAAGCTTTTTAATGAATGATTGAATATCAGGAGGTAGCATCATGGAGATTACGTTAGAAAAGATTGAACTGGTCAAGGACAGGACCGGCGTGAGCTATGCCGAGGCAAAGGAAGCGCTGGAAGCTGCCGATGGCAGTGTGGTGGATGCCATCATCAGCATCGAAGAGACCATCGATCGGAAAGAAAGCAAGTCCTTCAGCAAGCAGAGCACGGCAGCTTTGGATAACCTGAAAGAACTGGTGAAGAGGGGGAACGTCTCCAAAATCCTCGTTAAGAAAGAGGATGAAGTCGTTTTGAACATCCCTGTCAACCTGGGAATCATTGGAACCGTGGTTGCGCCATGGGGTGCGGTTCTGGGGGTCGTGGCCGCTTTCGGATTCAAATGCACGGTAGAAGTGGTGCGGGATGATGGAACCATCATCGATGTGAGCGACACCGTATCTGACACGGTTGGGAATGTCGTGGAAAAGGGAAGCGTCATGGCGGATGGAATGAAAGAAAAGGGTTCGGACATTTACCAGGATATGAAGGAAAAAAGCTCTGACATTTACCAGAACGCAAAGGCAAAGGCTTCGGATGCCATCAACAAAGTAAAGAAAGAAAAAGAAGACATCGACTTTTCCGACTGCTTTACGGAAGACGAGGAAGCCAACATCGATGATGAGGCGGAGGAAAGCAAAGAGTCCGCCGATGCCGCAGAGAGCGAACCGGAGAACGCAGCGGAGGAGAACTAGCTGTGCATCGGCCAAACCGATGTCATCGCTTTTCCCACAGGATGAAGGGGAAAGGGGGGGAGGAATCGTCCATATCCCCCGCATTCACAAAAGAAAAAAGAAACGGCAGGTATGAGATAAGCAATGAAGAATAAAGTGACCATGGATCAAATTACTGCTCTGGCGAAAAACAGAGGCTTCGTATACCCCGGCTCCGAGATTTACGGTGGGCTGGCGAACACTTGGGATTACGGCCCTCTGGGCGTTGAATTTAAAAACAACGTGAAAAAAGCCTGGTGGAAAAAATTCGTGCAGGAATCAACGTACAACGTGGGACTGGATGCGGCGATCCTCATGAACCCCCAGACCTGGGTGGCCTCCGGGCACGCAGGCGGCTTTGCGGATCCGCTCATCGACTGCAAAGCGTGCAAATCCAGGTTTCGTGCGGATCAACTCATTGAAGAATACCTGGAAGGCGAGGGCATCGATGGCATTGCGGTGGATGGATGGTCCAATGAAAAGCTGGAAGCGTTCATCAGGGAAAAGGACATCAAATGCCCGAAATGTGGAAAAGCGGATTTCACCGGAATACGTCAGTTCAACCTGATGTTCAAGACGTTCCAGGGCGTGACGGAGGATTCCCAGGCTCAATTATTTTTGCGGCCGGAGACAGCCCAGGGAATCTTTGTCAACTTCAAAAATGTACAGCGGACTTCCAGAAAGAAAATCCCCTTTGGCATCGCACAGATCGGGAAAGCTTTCCGCAATGAAATCACGCCGGGGAATTTCACCTTCAGGATGCGGGAGTTTGAACAGATGGAGCTGGAGTTTTTCTGTGCGCCGGGGTCGGATTTGGAATGGTTCGCCTACTGGAAAGCGTATTGCGTGGATTTCCTCAAATCCCTGGGCATGAAGGACGAAAACATCCGCCTGCGGGATCATGAAAAAGACGAACTCTCCCATTACAGCAACGCTACTACGGATATCGAATATTTGTTCCCCTTCGGCTGGGGCGAATTGTGGGGAATCGCTGACAGAACGGATTTTGACTTGAAACAGCACATGGAACATTCAGGTCAGGAAATGACCTACATGGATCCGGAAACCAGGGAAACGTATGTGCCGTACTGCATCGAGCCATCCCTGGGCGCAGACCGGGCGGCACTGGCCTTTTTGGTGGATGCCTACGATGAGGAATCGCTGACGGACAGCAAGGGCAAGGAGGATGTGAGAACGGTCATGCGTTTTCACCCGGCGCTGGCTCCCTTCAAAGCCGCCGTGCTCCCCTTGTCAAAGAAACTGGCTCATGTGGCCGAGCCGATCCACGAAGAACTGTCCAAATGGTTCAACGTGGATTACGATACCGCAGGATCCATTGGGAAACGTTATAGAAGGGAAGACGAAATCGGAACGCCCTTTTGCATCTGTGCGGACTTTGACACAGAGGAAGATGGCTGCGTGACGATTCGGGATAGAGATACCATGGATCAGATTCGCATACCTGTGGATCAGGTCAGAAGCTATATCGAGGAAAGATTAATTTTTTAAGTAAGGAGATTGAGAAAGTGGAAAAGAAAAAGTTTGTTTACTCATTCAACGAAGGTTCAAAGGACATGAGGGATTTGCTGGGTGGCAAGGGGGCAAACCTGGCAGAAATGACAAAAATCGGACTTCCAGTACCATTCGGGTTCACTGTTACGACAGAAGCCTGCAACCGTTATTACGAAGAGGATCAGACGATCGCCGATGACATTGTGGAAGACATTTTCGCAAAGCTGTCAGACCTTGAAAACGTAACGGACAAGAAATTTGGCAGCGTAGAAAATCCACTACTTGTATCGGTTCGTTCCGGCGCAAAGATTTCCATGCCTGGAATGATGGATACCATCCTGAACCTGGGCCTCAACGACAACACCGTGGAAGGCCTGGCAACCCTGACCGAAAATCCAAGGTTCGCATATGACAGCTACAGAAGATTCATCCAGATGTTCGGCGATGTTGTCATGGAAATCCCCAAGGCGAAGTTCGATGCCATCTTCGATTCCAAAAAGGAAAAGGAGGGCTGCGAATTTGACGTGGATCTGACGACGGATCATTTGAAGGACATTATCGTAGACTACAAAGCCCTGGTAAAGAAAGAAATGGGAAGGGATTTCCCGCAGGAGCCAAAGGATCAGCTGATGGAAGCCGTGAAAGCCGTATTCCGTTCCTGGAACAACGACAGAGCCATCCTTTATCGAAAGCTCAACGAAATTCCAGACAGCATTGGCACTGCTGTAAACGTACAGTCCATGGTATTCGGCAACATGGGCGATACGTCCGGCACGGGCGTTGCTTTCACCAGAAACCCGGCGAACGGAGAAAAGAAGCTTTTCGGCGAGTTCCTGGTGAATGCGCAGGGCGAGGACGTCGTAGCCGGTATCCGCACGCCGCAGCCCATCGCTGAAATGGCGCAGGCGTTCCCGGATGTTTACAAGGAGTTTGCGAGAATTTCCGAGTTGCTGGAAAAACATTACACGGACATGCAGGACATGGAGTTCACGGTGGAAAGAAACAAGCTGTACATGCTCCAGACGAGGAACGGCAAGAGGACTGCTTCCGCAGCAGTCAAGGTCGCCGTGGACATGGAAAAGGAAGGTCTCATCGACAAGGAAACGGCCGTCACAAGGCTGGAGCCTGCTATGATCGATCAGCTGCTCCACCCGAAATTCGATGAAAAAGAGCTGGCTGCAGCGGAACGATTGACGAAGGGGCTTCCCGCTTCACCGGGAGCAGCCACCGGCAAAATCTATTTCAGCGCAGCGGATGCGGTAGCGGCTGTGGAAAACGGAAATCCTGCCATCCTGGTAAGGCTGGAAACTTCCCCGGAAGATCTGGCCGGCATGGTGGCGGCAGAGGGCATTCTGACAGCGAGAGGCGGCATGACTTCCCATGCGGCAGTCGTTGCAAGGGGCATGGGCAAATGCTGCGTATCGGGATGTGCGGAACTGAAGGTGGACGAAGAAGCCAAGACCTTGGACATCGGCGGCCAGGTATACAAAGAAGGGGACTACATCTCCCTGGATGGAACCGTGGGCAATGTGCTGAAGGGACAGGTCAAAACCGTTGCGCCTGAGCTTTCCGGCGATTTTGGAACCATCATGCAGTGGGCTGATGAAATCAGGACTCTGAAAGTCAGGACCAATGCGGACAATCCGAGAGACGCAAAACAGGCCGTTGATTTCGGTGCGGAAGGAATCGGCCTTTGCAGGACGGAGCACATGTTCTTCGAAGATGAAAGAATTCCTGCGGTGAGACGAATGATCCTGGCGGATTCCGAAGAAGAAAGAAGGAAAGCGCTGTCCTTCCTGCTACCTTACCAGAAGGGCGACTTCAAGGCCATCTATGAGGTCATGGAGGACAGACCGGTGACCATCCGCCTGTTGGATCCGCCGCTTCACGAATTTCTGCCCCACACGGACGAAGAGATCAGGCAGCTTTCCCAGCAGATTGATGTTCCTTATGAAAAGCTGGCCAAGAAAACGGAAGAGCTGCACGAGTTCAACCCGATGCTGGGCCATCGCGGATGCCGTCTTGCGGTTACCTATCCGGAAATCGCAGAAATGCAGGCGGAAGCCATCATCACGGCAGCCATCGAAGTGAGAAAGGAAAAGGGACTGGACATCGTTCCTGAAATCATGATTCCGCTGGTAGGCATGAAGAAGGAACTGGCTGACGTAAAGGCGACCGTTGTAAAGACCGTGGAAGAAGTCATGGAACGGGAGGGCGAAAAGTTTGGGTACCTCATCGGCACCATGATCGAGATTCCGAGAGCTGCCCTGACAGCCGATGAAATTGCGGAAGAAGCGGAATTTTTCTCCTTCGGCACCAATGACCTGACACAGATGACCTTTGGATTTTCCAGGGATGACACGGGCAAGATCATCAAGGAATATAGGGAAAAGAACATCTTTGAGGAAGACCCGTTCCAGTCCATCGACCAGACCGGCGTAGGCCAATTGGTAGAAATGGCGGTTGAAAAGGGGAAATCCACAAGACCCAACATCAAGCTGGGCATCTGCGGCGAACACGGCGGCGAACCAAAATCCATCGAGTTCTGCCACAGGATCGGCCTCCAGTATGTGTCCTGCTCGCCCTTCAGAGTGCCCGTTGCAAGGCTGGCAGCGGCGCAGGCGGCGATCAAGAATAAATAGTATGCTGTAAATAGGGGAATCAGGCTCTTTTGCCGGGAGCCATATGCCATGAAGCATTAAAGTAAAAGCCTCGTTGCCCGGTTTGGACGATGAGGCTTTTCTTGGTGCCGAACAGGCATGATGAAAGCTTTGAAGCCCCATTATGATATCCTGTAAAGCGTATCTTGCGGAAACCCAGCAAAACCAACGATTGAAAGGAGGACATGGATAAAAATGAAACTAGGCATCGTAGGCCTGCCAAACGTAGGAAAAAGCACGTTGTTCAATGCGATTACGAAGGCCGGGGCAGAAGCGGCCAACTACCCGTTCTGCACCATTGAACCGAACGTGGGGGTGGTGACGGTTCCCGATGAGCGCCTCAAGGTTCTCCACGAAATATACAATTCCAAAAAGACGATCCACACCACCATTGAGTTTTATGATATCGCAGGCCTTGTAAAAGGCGCTTCCAAAGGTGAGGGCCTGGGCAACAAATTCCTGGGCCACATTCGGGAGGTTGCGGCCATCGTGCATGTCGTCCGCTGTTTCGAGGATTCCAATGTTGTGCATGTGGACGGGAAAATTTCCCCGCTTTCCGACATCGAAACCATCAATATGGAGTTGATTTTATCGGATTTGGAAGTCCTGGAACGGAGAATCCAAAAGACGACCAAGAACTTGAAGGGCGATAAGGGTCTGCAAAAGGAACTGGATTTGCTGAAAAAAGCCGAGGCGTTCCTGGAAAGCGGCAAGTCTGCCAGAGCCATGGAGCTTACAGAGGACGAAGCGGGATTCGTGAAGACCCTGGATTTGCTTTCCTACAAGCCGGTCATCTATGTGGCCAACGTTTCTGAGGACGAAGCGGGGGATTCTGCAGGAAACGAATATGTGAAAGCGGTTCAGAGGTTCGCAGAGACGGAAGGCTCCGACGCAGTTGTGGTATGCGCCAAAATCGAAGCGGAAATGGCAGAACTGGAGGAGGACGAGAAAGCCATGTTCCTGGAAGAACTGGGCATCCAGGAATCCGGGCTGGACAAACTGGTCAAGGCTTCTTACCATCTTTTGAATTTGATCTCGTTCCTCACCGCAGGAGAGCCGGAGGTGCGGGCGTGGACGATTACGCGGGGAACAAAGGCGCCAGGCGCTGCTGGTAAGATACACACGGATTTTGAAAAGGGTTTCATCCGGGCGGAAACTATCGCTTACGACAAGCTCATGGAATGCGGCGGAAACCTGGTGACTGCCAGGGAAAAGGGGCTGGTGCGGTCAGAAGGAAAAGATTATGTCGTGCAGGATGGGGACGTGATGCATTTCCTGTTCAACGTGTAAGAAAAGGTGGCTTTGCTGCTTCTTCAATGTTTGGATGTGCGCTTCTCACTGGCAGCGGTTTTCCATCGCCGGTGCAAAACCACATAGGTGACAGCGAAAACGATGATGACGGCCAGGCTCAAAACCTGCGCTTGCTTGAAGGGTCCCAGCATCAGTGAATCGGTGCGCAGGGCTTCCACAAAAAAGCGTTCCAGGGAGTAAAGGATTCCGTAGAGAAGAAAAACCTGGCCTTGGAACTGGCGATGATTGTCCACATAAATCAACAGGAAAAAAAGCAGCAGGCACCAGATGGATTCGTACAAAAAAGCAGGGTGGTAGGTTGCGCCGTCTACGGTTACGGCCCAGGGAAGATCCGTGGGGCCTCCGTGGGCTTCCGAATTGAAGTAATTGCCCCACCTGCCGATGGACTGCGCCAGGGCAATGGAGGGGATGACCAAATCCAGCACTTCCAGGGGTTTGATCTTCCAGGCGATGCATAAAACCGCAGCGGTTCCCAGGCCAAAGAGCAGGCCGCCGTGAATGGCGAGGCCGCCTAGCCGAAGATTGATGATTTTCAGGAAATCGCCGCTGTACTGCTGCCAATTGAAGACAACATAATAAAGACGCGCACCCACAATGCCCATGGGAACGCAGATCAGGACAAAATCCAGGATTCGATCGGGATCCAGGCCGTGACGCGGCGCACGTTTGCAAGAGATGAAAGTCGCTGTGACAATCCCAACGGTAATCAGGATGCCGTACCACATCACATCGATGCCGAAAATGCTGAATGCCACTGGATTGGGTATGGGCATAAAAACACCAATTTCACCTTTCCTGCGATCCGATGCCGGAGCGCACGTTCAAGACATATGAAAAAACCGCCAAAAATGTTAGCCGCTTTCGATCCGTACAGGGACAACCCATTTGCTTTTCGTAAAAATAGTGAGCAAGGCATCTGCGCTGAGAATTGGCCATGAAGCAATGCCAATGATGTGTGAAAGCGCAAGGAAGATTCTCGCTTTCCATAATCGATGCGCCTAAGGCAATTCCCTTGCCAACAGCAAAAGCGCACTGCCGCCGATGGTGTAAACATCGTAGAGCTTTTCCGGCTGGTCTGTGCTTCCTTTCCCAGAGGCGGCCTTTTTTCCGTCCTCCTGTACCAGGGACACGAATTTTTCCAAATCCACCACCTTCGGAGCGTCATCCGACGATTCTATGTAAGTAGCCAGGGCTTCCGAAGACAAGGGAACCGTATTGGAAACGTTTTTGTCCGCGATGTAATAACCATCGTCCGAAATGGAACTTTCCACGATGACCATGCTGTTGACGGTCAGCAAGTAGGAACCGTCCGATTTGCTTTGAATTTCAATAGTGCCCAAAGTAGACTCACCGCCATCCCGCAGGAGCTGTTGGGCATATTCGCCGGACAAGTATTCGACTGTGATTTCAGGTTCCTCCAAAATGTCATGACTATCTGGCTCTTCTTCGCACCCGGCCAGAAAGAGACAGAACGCCAATATCAGGCTCAAAGCGAGGATCGGAGCAAAGCTGTTTCGTTTCATGTTATCCTCCAGACAAAAACGCCACCTATATTATACTATCTTGTCCACATGATAACAAGCAAATTAGGAATTACGGGAAAATAAATTTACGCACTGAAGTGAAATGTTTATTTCCACTTTGAAGGGAGCAAAGCGGATTTTAGTCCCGGAAGATGAAAACGTCGCCGAACAGGGCGATGCGAAAAAAGGACGGAATCCTGTGATGAAGCGACAAGCCCCGCAGCCAATTGGAAGCGGCTTCCACATAAAATACGGCATAGATTCCTCTGTTAAAAGGCGCCTGCTTTTGGTAAAATGGACATATGGAATATCGAAAAATACAAAAGGGAACTTTTCTCGAACGCCCCAACCGGTTTGTTGCCAGGGTAGAGATCGAAGGGATGGAAGAAAATGTCCATGTGAAAAACACGGGACGCTGCAAAGAGCTGCTGGTGCCGGGGGCGACCGTGTACCTGGAAGATTTCATCGGACGCATGGGAAGCCGAAAGATGCGGTATTCCCTGGTCAGCGTGAAAAAGGGCAACTTGATGATCAACATGGATTCCCAGGCTCCCAACCAAGTGGTCAAAGAATCCCTGACGGCAGGAAAGCTGCGGCTTCCGGACATGGAACGGCTGGCCTTGGTAAAGGGAGAAAAGCCGTACGGTGACTCCAGGCTGGATTTTTATGTGGAGGATGCGGCAGGGCGCAGGGGCTTTGTGGAAGTCAAGGGCGTTACTCTGGAAAACGCTGGAATCGCCCGATTTCCGGATGCACCGACGACGCGAGGGGTCAAACATATCGGCGAACTGGTGAAAGCCCGAAGCCAGGGGTATCTGGCGTGGATTTTGTTCGTCATACAAATGAAAGGAATCCAATGCTTTGAGCCAAACGATGACACGCATCCGGAATTTGGCGATGCGCTGCGGAAAGCAGCCGTCATGGGCGTAGGGCTGCTGGCGTACGATTGTCATGTCACGGAAACGGGTATCCGTTTGGCAGACCCGGTGAAAATCCGACTGGGCGGCGATGAGATCCGAACTTAGATTTTGATTTATCGAGTTATTCAATTAACTTTCCCCATTTTTCAAGGCTCCCAGAGCCCT
>CAZVBL010000058.1:0-15551 GCA_964625475.1 uncultured Zhenpiania sp.
AACTCCCGCTTTGCACAGTCTAGCACCCTCTCGTACACGCCCTCGATCTGCTTAGCCAATCTCATCCCTCCTTGTTTGAAACGGTGTTTTATAACACTGTTTTATTTTAGCACTTTGATTTCAAGCTGTCAAGATTTTTAATGAAGCCTCATCTGTTATTTTATATATCTGGTACATTTTGGTCTTAATAATTCCCCAGAAGCCTTCTGTTGATCCGTTATCAATGCAAGGCCGTTGCTGCGGCAACATGGGAGTCCCACACCCCATGTTAGAGTCAGGCTGGCTGTAGATAGGCTACATTTACATTCCCGTATTCCTTAACGTGGTGAAATCCCTCTTTGCGGGACTGATGATGCTCGGTATCGTGAACAAACCAACCACCGCTGGCGTGAACGATTCCAAACAGGCTCTTACTTACGAAACACCGAAAAAAGAGGAAGACTAACCGAAATTAGACTTCCTCTCCTATCAAAACAAATCCGAAACAGCGTTTTGCGAAAAATAACGAGTTCGGATTTGCACTATTTGGTGGAGATGGCGAGAGTCGAACTCGCGTCCGAAAGCATTTTCACAGGAGTTTCTCCGAGCGCAGCTTTTGTTTTGGAAGTTCGCATCCAGAAACGCCCAAAAGCAGGCTTTTCCATCTGCTATCCTGTTGTTCCCCTATGCTGCCAGGAAGTCACATAGAGTTTTCCTGCATATTTGACACCGGGTTCCAAGCCTGCAGGTGAACTTGGGCCGATGTTCGCGCAGCCTTACGCTGCCATTGCGAAATTGTTTGTTCTATTTTTAGCGTTTGTATTTAACGTGCCCCTTTTAACGCAGACTGGGCAAACTGCGGCTCGCTTCTCCGGCTTCTACACCCCCGTCGAAACCAAAGACATCCCCACATCGCAGCAACAAAGAACTGTTTCCGCTGTTTCTATTATATGACAAACTGATCAGAATTGCAAACAAAATCTGATGATTTCTTTACTTGAACCATGATTTTTCCGTAAATCCCTGCGTGTCGTCAACTGGCACAAAACGGCATTCCATCCTCCGCTCCTATGTCCCTCACGCCGCTGCCCGCATCTGTCAATTGCTGGTTGCGCTATTCGACGCCTTTACGTCCTGGATTTTCATCTCCAACAACCGAATGTCATCCAACTGCAGCTTGATTTCCTCGCACATTGCACCGACGACCGCATCGACTGCCATGCCATCCATGTACTGTTCAAAATAGTAATGCCCCATCTTCTGTTCCAATGCGGAAACCCGGGATTTTGCGGAATTGATCTTGGCTTTCAGTTTTCCGACTTCTACCAAATCGCTGGCCTTGTCAGCAGCCTTGCCCGCCGTGTTTTTTGCCGCCTTGCCTGCTTTACTTAAAAAATCCTGCATGGTTGTGCCTCCTTCATTTTCTCATGGCCTGCTGCATCCTTCTGTCAGCATCCCTCTTTGCGATGGCATTTCTCTTGTCGTAATCCTTTTTCCCCCGGGCAACGGCAAGTTCCAGCTTGGCCCGCCCTCTATCATTAATATACATCCTAAGAGGGACCAATGTCAAACCTTTTAGTGTGACATATCCCACCAGCTTGCGGATTTCCCGCTTGTGCAGCAACAGTTTCCTCGGTCGCAATGGATCCACGTTAAAACGGTTCCCATGGTCATAAGGGCTGATGTGCATCCCGTAAATCATCACTTCTTCTTTTTCGATCTTGGCATAGCTTTCTTTGATATTGACCTTTCCCTGGCGAATGGACTTGATTTCTGTCCCTGTCAGGACGATCCCTGCCTCGTAAGTCTCTTCAATGAAATAATCGTGCCGCGCTTTTTTATTATTGGCTACCACTTTCTTTTGATCCATCGTCACTTTCCCGCTTTTGCTTCGCATTCTAATTTGCCATCCTCAAGCCAATCAACCTCGAGGCCTGCCCCCAAACTATCTGAAAACCCGTCTTTCCAATCTTTCAACCGTCATATCGGTATTTGCTTCGCGTGCCAATGCTATGCTTGCGGCCTCGTCTGCTCAAATTGCGTTTTCGGACAGTCCTCCCTGCCCTCCTCTCCCAAATGGAAGGGCATCTTCGCACCGTTACTGGAAACAAACTTTCCCGATCAACTCCGAAACATCCAGCTGATCCACTGCCTGATCCCGGCTGTCCAGCACTGCGCTTCTGTTGTCGCTGAGGACAAAGACGCTTCCTTTTTGAATCGTCACTTTTTCCATGGCATCCATGTAAATCGGAGAAATCGCATCCTGGATGTAAATGCTGTCGTTGACATAAAGCATTCCCCCTTTGATTTCCACCTGGTCGCCCTCCGTTGCAACGATCCGTCTCATCAAGGTGCCGCTTTCGCCATCTTCGCTGTAAACATCACAATGGAACATCACCACATCGCCCGTTTTTGGCTCTTGAAAAAAATAGGCCAGTTTGTCAATTACAACGATCTCACCCTCTGCCATGGAAGGCTCCATGGATTTTCCCTGCACTTTCATGATGCTAAAAGCGCAAGTAACCGCAAGAGCCGCCGATATCCCCAGGATTCCAGCGAAAACAAGCAACAGAATTTTGTTTTTTTCCATCTTCATGGCTTTTTCGGCCTCTTTCCCCTCTTTCACGCAACGATACGAGGTTTTCTATATGTATGACCGAATCCCTTATTTGTAGATGCTGCCGATTTCATTGAAAGGATAGAGCCTGACGAAAGCTTTGCCCATTACGTCATCCTTGTCTACGCATCCCACTTCCTCCGACCGGCTGTCGATGCTGACCCTTCGGTTATCCCCCATGACGAAAAGCTGTCCCTCTGGCACGGTAAAGTCTATCAGTTCACCCGGAGTCTCCCCTTCCAGCGTGTAATCTTCCTGCAATTCCGTACCGTTGAGAAACACTTTTCCCTGGTCAATGGTAATGGTGTCCCCTGAAAGTCCGATAATTCGTTTGATGAGCAATTCCTTGCCCTCCAGATTGGAGTGGAATACAATGATATCCCCTCGCTCCTCTTCTCCAAAGCGATAGGCCTGTTTGTTGACTAACAGATAATTGTTCTCATATAAAGTCGGCTGCATGGACGTTTCCTTTACGATTGTCGGCTTTATGAACATCGTAACGACGATTACGATGGCCAGGGCAATTGCAATATCTCTTATTAGGCTTTTCATTTGTCGATTCCTCCCAGACTGCCAATGGGCCATATGATGAATTTGACGTTTCCTTTGATTTCCCGCATGCTGACCAACCCCAATTTTGGATTTCTGCTGTCCTGGTCAGAATTCCTGTTGTCCGATAACAAGAACACGTCGTCCTTTCCTACCGTCACGTCGCAGTCCCCCGTGGCTCCTGCGATACCCGATTTTGTCACATATTCTTTGCCGTTGCGGTAGACTTTTCCTCCTTGGATTTTGATTTCATCTCCCGGAAGCCCTACGACCCTGCCTATTATATTGTCCTTTGAAACATCCGGCGCCAGGGTCTTTTCCAAAATTACCACCTCGCCCAACTCCGGTTCCCCTCGTTTTGCGGAATAAGAAGCTTTGACGATCACCAGGACCTGCCCATCCTTCAGCGTTGGTTCCATGGCATCTCCCTCATTGATCTCAGGCGCTACCAACATGGTAAGCACAAAGGCCAAAACCCCCGCTACGATGTAGGGACGATACCTGCGCCGCCAGTCCTGCTGCGTTCCCTGCGACATAAAAACTCCTCTCACCTCTATGTTAATCAAACAGCTGTTTTTTTATTCGCTCAAAGCTCTGGGGCAAGGCAGCTGTGACTTCCTTCCCTGTCAGATACTCGAATTGGGGATCCGTTTCGTTGAACCGCAATTTGTAAGCATGGAGCAACTGCGCCATGAGGCCGAACCGCCGCTTCATGGCCCGATTCACTCGTTCGTTCCCATATTTCGCGTCACCAATGACGGGAAATCCTGCTTGTCCGAGATGGGCGCGGATCTGGTGGGTTCGACCTGTGAGCAGCTCTACTTCTACCAACGTAAATCCCTTTCCCCTTTCCAACGGGCGGGCAATCGTCTCTATGACCTTGCCCCTTCCTGACTCCAGCGGCAATATGGAAATTCGGTTGGAATTTGGATCCTTTTCCATTCGATGGGTCAACGTCAAAGCGCGATCCAACTCACCTGCGATGATAGCCAAATACCATTTGCTCACCCGCCCCTTTTCACGCATCATGGCGCCGAGTGCCTGCACCGTCCTGCTGTTCTTTCCGAACATCACCAGTCCAGTCGTGTTGCGATCCAGCCTGTTCACTGGCGAAGGGACAAAGATCTTTTCCCTTCCCGGCCTGTACTCTCCCTTTTCCTGGAGATAGCCACACACCTGGTTCGCCAGAGTGTTTTTCTTTTCCCTGGAATCCCCATGGGTCAACAGGTCAAAAGGTTTGTCCACGATCAGCAGGTTTTCATCTTCATATGCGATTTTAAACTGCCGCCTTGCCATCCTTTGCTTTCGTGGACGCACCTGGTTCCGCAGGGTCGCTTCATCCATGTACAGGCTGATTTCATCGCCCTTTCGCAAAAGCGCATCTGCCTTCGCCCGTTTGCCGTTTACCTTGACGTCCTTGCGAATCAGCTTGTAGATATGGCTCAAAGGCGCATTTTTCAGATACTTTTTCAAAAAGCGATCCAGCCTCTGGTTCTCCTCGTTTTCTGTAATTGTTAATTTTACCATAGCACTTATTATACAACAAATGCACCGTAAAAGTATAGATGCTTGCAAAGAAAATTTCATAATTTATGTAGCGCAAATAGCCGTCAATCGCATGCCAAAGGAATAGCCCTTCCCTCGCTTTTTTCCAGAGTTGGATCCTCTCTTCAAACTTTTCTTGCCCAAAGGTCAAGAAACTGTTGTATTTTCCAAGAAAATATGGCAAAATAAATGAAAAATAAACAAAATGCAAATATTGAAGGATTTTTATGAATTGCCTGGAGAACGAATGTGGTTTGCGCTGACGCAAGGAGCATGTATGCGATATTGGCGGAACGAACCGCCTTACTTTTTGCGTTGTTTTCCATGCTTTTGCGAAGGAAGTCTCCAGGATTTCACAAGTGCGCAAAAGAATTGGCATTTGTAAAAGATACAAAAGGAAAGGAGTTAGATTTAACCATGCCATCCACTTATGACGCATCCATGTTTCAACAAACCTTTGAATCTACGTTCACATACTTGAACGGATTTATGCGTAATGTCAAACGCTTTGCAAAACGACCTGCTCTGTTTGATCCAGAATCAGGAAAAAGATGGACTTACGCAGAGCTGAACAGCGATGTCAACAAATTTGCGAACGCATTGCACCAGGACGGCATCTGCAAGGATGACGTTGTAATGTACCAACTTCCCAACTGCGCAGAATTTGTATTCTGTTATTTGGCGCCCCAGAAGCTGGGAGCGATCAACTCCCCCATTAATTTTCGTCTGGCATCGGGAGAAACCGCCCTGGCCATCGATGACAGCCAGCCGAAGGTCTTCGTCTATGCCATGGAAATTCACGATATGGTTCAGAAAGCCCTGGCCATGTGCGTGCATACCCCTGAAAAAATCATTGCCGTTGGGTGTTCGGACAAAAAAGATCTCCCTTCCAATCATATGGCTTATGAAGATTACGTCCAGGATCAGGCAGAAACGGATCCAATTCGCAGCGATACACCGCACATTTACGATGAAACGACTCGCTTCTATACATCGGGAACCACCAGCAGGCCAAAAGGCGTGCCGCTGAACAACATCAACGAAGTATTGTCCGCCCATGATGTGATGATGCATTTTCCATTGTCGCCCATGGATCGGACTATGAACATGACGCCGTGGTTCCACAGGGGTGGCCTCCATTCCGGCGGTCCCTGCCCCACCTTGTATGCGGGCGGCGAAGTCATCATCCTTCGCGAGTTTTCGCCAAAGCGTTGCCTGGCCTTTGCAGAGCAATATGAAGTGACGTTCCTCATTGGCGTGCCTGCCGTTCTGTCCTTGCTGGCCCAGAGACAGGAACGCCGCCCGGCAGACCTCTCTCACCTGAAAGGCATCGTAACCATGGGCAGTCCTTTCGAAAAATCTGCCTGCGAACGCTTTCACAAGATTTTGACCCCTAACATTTTCAATGGCTATGGAACGACCGAAACCTTTTGGAACACCTTCCTGCGACCTTACGATTTGCCCGACATGGCCGGAAGCGCAGGCCGTTCCTGCACGGATGACGATGTGCGAGTCGTCAAGGCTTACAAGGACAGGAAAGCGGAGCCGGATGAACTGGCAAACATGGATGGCCGGGAAATCGGCGAGGTGATCCTGCAATCCCCCGCCAAGTCCTCTTACAGCTATTACAACAACCCGCTGGAATCTGAACGAAAATTTTATAAAGGCTTCATGTATACCGGCGATCTTGCCACTTGGGACGAAAACCAATTCATCACTATTGTCGGACGCAAAGACGATATGATCGTCTCTGCCGGAGAGAACATTTATCCACTCCAGGTGGAGGAAGTGTTGAACCAACATCCGAAAGTGGCGGCATCCGCAGTAGTCGGCGTTGCTGATCGGCTCCGCGAACAGGCTGTGACCGCTTATGTCGTTCCATCTGACAATGCAAACGTCACTGCGGCGGAGCTGGGGATTCACTGCATGGAACATCCCATGCTGGCCGATTACAAATGCCCGCGTTACTATCGGTTCGTCACGGAACTTCCTTATACTGCCACTGGAAAGCTGGTGCACTATCGGGTAACGGAAATGGCTGCCGAAGATCAGGCCGCTGGCAGGCTGGAACGTCCATGATGGCAAGGGAACAAGCAATGCATGAATACGACACCATATTGTTCGACTTCGATGGAACGGTCATGGACACAAACAACGTGATCATTCAATCCTGGCAGCATACCTATCGCACATTGCAAAATCGTGAGCAGGATGTGGAAAAAATCATCAGCACCTTTGGGGAACCTTTGGAAACAACGGTAAAGCATTTGTTTCCCGATGTTCCTGTGCAGGAAGTCGTTGAAATATACCGCAGCTACCATCGGGACAATTTTGGAGAGCTCATCAGCGTATTTCCCGGCATGCGGGAGTTGTTGCAAGAATTGAAGAAAAGGAACTATAAAACAGGCCTGGTAACTTCCAGGCTGCGGCAGACCACCATGCAGGGCTTGGAAAAATATGGACTTGCCGCTTATTTCGATGTCATTGTCACAGCAGATGACACCAGCAAGCACAAGCCCGACCCTGCACCCATCAACATCGCATTGAAGCGGCTGGAGTCCGTGCCGGAAAAAAGCATGATGCTGGGCGACACCATGTTCGATATCCGTTGCGCCCAAAACGCAGGCGTAGGTTCCGTCCTAGTAGGCTGGGCACTGGCGGTTTCCGATGAAGACAGGAATGGACCGGATGCGCCGAGCCATACCATTGAAAGGGCCGAGGATTTGCTGGAACTGATATGAACAACGCACATGGAAGACTGCGCAAGCTGGTACTATGTCAAAAAAAGTACAAGTGAAACGCAGACTTTTTTAGCGAAACATTCCGAACGAGATTATCTTCCCGTAATCATATCTTCCAGATTGCGCAAATTGCAAGTGCAATTGAACAAAAATTAAAAAATTAATATAATATTTTGTTGAAAAACCTCGATTTCAGGATGGCATCATCATCACTATTTTATATGTCGCAACAATTACACCGAAGGAGGCTGGGTGTGAAAGAGGAATCGAGAGGTTATCGTAACAAACAATATATGGCTGATCACGTGGCTGATCCATTTATGATCCAAATGGTTGAAACCATCAAAATGACTACAAGCGAGGAGCGCAAGGGTTGTATAAAACCGTTTGGGATCCATCTGTTTTCAGACAATTCCGTGCGTTTCCTGAACCCATTAAATGGCATGGAGGAATAATTATGAATGAAGGGAAGATAACTCTGTGCATCAACGGCAGAGATTATGAACTGTACATCGGCAGAGATTTCGAGGTAACCGAGACTCTGTCAACGGTTCTCAGGGAGAGACTGGGCTTTACAGGCGTGAGAGTTTCCTGTAATCAGGGCGCATGCGGCGCATGTACCATATTGCTAAACGGCAAATCGGCATTGTCGTGCATGATGCTGGCTGTAGCGGCAGACGGATGCGACATCACTACCATAGAGGGACTCGACGCGGACGATCCTGTCATAAAGGCCTTTGCAGAGGAATCGGAGCCGGGATACGGTACGGCAATGCAGTGCGGATTCTGTACACCGGGATTCGTCCTGGAAACAAAGAGCCTTCTGGCAGAAAAGCCACATCCTACCGATGAAGAAATACGGGAAGGCCTGTCGGGTCATATCTGCAGATGTGGGGCTTACCAAGGTGTGGAAAATGCTGTCAGAAAAGCCAGCGCTGCTGTTAAGGGGAGGAAATAAGATGAAGTATCGGTATGAACCCCGCGTCAACAGGAAATACGTAGGATCGTATTCACCCAAGATAGATGCGAAAGAAAAGGCGATGGGCAGGACAAAGTTTTTCGATGATGAAACCATTAAAGCAAAGGTTCCAAGGCTTCTTTACTGTGCTATTCTGGCCTCGCCATATGCCAACGGCAGGATAATTTCCATGGATACGTCAAGGGCGGAAGCCATGAAGGGCGTGCGCGGCATACTGAGATATGATGATTCTGAGATAATGGCCATGCCCCCGACCACCAATTCATGGACCGATACCGCCATAACTCCTTATCACAGAGAAACCGTTCCCAAGTGGTTCGATAGAAAGGTTCTCGATGATCGTTCAAGGTTTGTGGGAGATCTCATGGGCGTTGCTGTTGCAGCGGATACGAGAGAGATTGCGGAGGAAGCGTTGAAGCAGATAGATATAGAGTGGGAAACAGCACCCCCTTTCCTGGAGGTGGAGGAGGCCGATGAGGAATGGGCCACGGTGCTGCATCCTGAAGCAAACCCTACCGGGAATCAGCTGCCTCATCGAGAAGACCTTGACGGAGGCCCATGCGTAGATAACGTTGTGGTGGATAAAGGCAACGTGGACGTTGGATTTCAAGAGGCCGATGCAGTGATAGAGGTGGACGAGACCTTCGGCGGCGCATCTACGCAGGGCACGCTTGATTTTAGAGGCTGCATGTCCGAATGGATAGACGACAGAATAGAGGTATGGACGAATCACTACTATTCCGATCAGGTCAGGATGCACTTTCACTGCATGCTGGGGCTGCCTCTTGCGAAGATCAGAGTTCATAATACCAACTGCGGAGCTCATATGGGCAAATGGAACATGGGAGAGCAAAACTTTTTCCTGCTGACAGCCATCTTGTCGAGAAAGACGGGATGCCCTGTAAAGTACAAGATGAATGTACATGAAGAATTTACGGAAACCAGGACAAAGATCAACTTCAAGATAAAAATGGGCGGCAAGCGGGACGGTACCGTAACAGCCATAGAGTTTGACGGCATTGGCAACAACGGAGCCTATAACGGAGTAACGGGTTATGCTCTTACGGGATTTATGAATGCGGAGGGGATACCGAGGCTGTTCTATCCCGTGGAAAATGTCAGGATGAGAAGCAGAAACTACTTTACAAACAGGATCCCGGGAGGTGTTTTCAGAAGCATCGGGAATGTGCAGCAGAACTTCCCCCTGGGACAGGCGGTGGACAAGCTTGCCGAAACATTGGGAATAGATCCGATAGACATATACAAGAAAAGCTTCGGAAACTCATACGATCCGCAGCCTAATGCCAGCATATGCGCCGTGCTTGACACTGCGGCAGAGGAATTCGGTTGGAAAAAAAGACATAAAACCGGCGAGGGAGAGCTGATAGACGGATGCAAAAAACGCGGCATGGGCATGACGCTCCACAATCAGTGGCATGCCGAATGGCAGGAAAACGAGAGGGGTCGCATAGAGACAACGATACGTGTCAACCCTGACCTTTCCGTCATACTCAACGCGCCTACCAAGGAAACGGGAGCAGGGGGCAATAGCGCAGCCGTAATGGCATGTGCGGACAATCTCAGCTTCTTGGGCACGACGCCTGACGATATCAAATGGGTGTCGGACGGAGATACCGAGATGGGGCTGAGAGATTGTCCTCCGACAGACAGCGTCGTTTCATTCCTTCTTTCGGAGTGCATAGTGGGAACGGCGGAGGATGTCAGAAGGCAATTCATCGAAAGAGCCTCGGAAATGATGAATATCAGCAAAGAGCTGCTTGATATAAAGGACGGGAAGATCTACAAGAAGACGGAGCCTGATATATGCATAGATGCCAGGGACGTCATGATGGAAGACGACTGCGTTCCTATAACAGGCAGAAACATAAGAAACAACAACAAGACCGTAACGGGCATCGCCTACGGCGCATGGTTTGCGGAAGTCGAAGTAGACATAGAGACGGGGGAGATTGCCGTCTGCGACCTGCTGATAGCAAACGATGTGGGCCAGGTAATGCATGCTTCCGGTGCTGAATCGCAGCAGATCGGCGGTGTCTTTCTAGGAATGGGAGAGACTCTCAGCGAGGATATATGCTACGACAAGAAAACGGGAACTCCGCTCAATATCAACTATATCGACTACAGGATGCTTACAATGGCAGATGTTCCTCATGTATCGCCACTGCTTCTTGAGGTATGGAAGGGCGCCAGCGAATATGGTGCCTGCGGTCTTGCGGAAAGCACGCCTACAGGCGCATCGACGGCAATAGCCAATGCTGTATATAACGCAGTAGGAATAAGGTTGTCGGATGTACCGTTTTCGCCAAAGAAGGTTTTGGAAGGCCTAGCGGAACAGGCAATGAAAGAGGCGCGCAATGATTAAGGATTTTATATATAAGAAAACGATGTCGGTGGACGAAGCTGCCTCTGAATTAAGAGAAAGCTCGGGCGGTAGGATAATTGCCGGAGGAACTGACCTCATCGGCGTGATAAATGAAAAGATAAAGGACAGATGCCCTGACAAGCTGGTATCGATCAAAGATGCCGTCTCGGACACGATAACCGAAGAAGCCGGCACGGTGAGGATAGGAGCTATGGCCAAGCTGTCCGACATCGAAAGCTCGGAGACCATCAGAGACAAATTCGGCGTTCTCTATGAAGCGGCACACAATATCGCATCTCCGCAGATAAGGCATATGGCCACTATCGGAGGCAACATATGTCAGGAACCGAGATGCTGGTACTACAGATATCAAGACGACAAGTTCCATTGCATGAGAAAGGGCGGGGAGCTCTGCAACGCCATGATGGGAAATAACATATACCATTCCGTCTTCGGCGGGATCAAGGTATGCAAGCCTCCTTGCGAAAGCCAGTGTCCAAATGGAACGGCGATCCCCGAATATCTCGATCTGTTGAGAAGGGACGATCTTGACGGCGCAGCGGCACTGCTATGGAAGATGAATCCGCTGGCAGCTATCGTCGGCAGAATATGTCCTCATACATGCCAAGGCAAGTGCAACAGAAATGAATACGATGAGCCTGTTTCCATCAGAAACATCGAGCGCACCGTTGGCGATCATATGCTTAAGAATGCCGATAGGCTGATAAAGAAGCCGAAGGATAAGAGCGGAAAAACCGTTTCCATAATAGGCGCAGGACCTGCTGGCCTTACGGCGGCGTATTATCTGTCATTGGCAGGACATAAAGCGGTGATATACGATGCCAACCATAAGGCGGGAGGAATGCTGAGGTACGGCATACCTGCCTACAGACTGCCGAGAGACCTTCTGGAAAGGATAGTTGAGATACTCGAAAATCTGGGCGTTACATTCAAACAGAACTGCATCGTAGGCAAAGATATCGACATGGATGCCATGAAGAAGGAAAGCGACGCTGTCATCGTTGCAGTAGGCGCATGGAAATCCGCAAAGATTAGCTGTCCTGGAGAGGATGCCGATGGAGTTGTCAGCGGAATCGAATTCCTCAAGCAGGCTTCGGAAGGAAAAGACACCAGAGTAAGGGAAAAGATCGTTGCCGTAGTCGGCGGCGGCAATACAGCCATGGACTGTTGCCGTGTTGCTAAGCGTCTGGGAGCTGCCAGAGTATACAATTTCTACAGGAGAACTGAAGCTGAAATGCCGGCGGAAAAAGAAGAGATCTCAGATGCAAAGGATGAAGGCGTAGAGTTCAGATATCTCGTGAGTCCATCGGAGATCATAACGGACGGCAGCTCACATATCGTCAGACTGCAGAAAATGACCCTTGGCGAACCTGATAGTTCCGGAAGAAGAAGACCTGTGCCTATCGAGGGTGAGATCGAGGAGGTCAAGGCTGACATCCTGCTGGCGGCCATTGGCCAGAAGGTGGATATGAGCGGCATAGATATAGACATCGATGCGGAAGAAAACGTATTCATGGCAGGAGATGCAGCGCTGGGTCCCAAGACTGCTGTAGAAGCCATAGCCGATGCCGGAAAGACGGCGGAGAAGATAAACCGATTGCTGGGAGGGGAGCCTGTGGAAGCGAAGGGAACGACAGGAAAACAGCTTTACTTTGATGATTCCTGCATGAAGCCATCAAAGCCCATGGCTCTGAAAATGCTTCCTATAGAGGAGCGGAGCTACAACAGGGAGGATACGGAGAGCGCATCCTTTGAAGCGGTAAAGGCGGAAGCAAACAGATGCTATAACTGCGGCTGCGTAGCCGTAAGCCCATCGGACATAGCCCCGGCTCTCATAGTCCTCGATGCTCAGATAGTAACATCGAAGAGGACGATTCCTGCGTCAGAGCTTTTCACGGCAGCAACCGATACATCCACTGTGCTTGACCGCGATGAGATCGTGAAGGAAATCGTCATAGCTGATAAAAACAGCGGATCGGATCAGCTTTACAGGAAATTCAGAACGAGGAAGACCATAGACTTCCCGATCGTGGGCATGGCCTCCAATATAGATGTAAAGGATGGCATAATACGTTCTGCGAAGCTGGCCTTCAGCGGAGTTGCGCCTGTACCTTACGGACTAAGTGATGTGGAAAAGTTTATCACCGGCAAGAAGCCTACGGCAGAACTGGCGGAGGAAGTCGGAAAGTTGGCCGTAAAGAACGTTAAGGTTCTTGAAGAGAACAAGTTTAAGGTTCAGATTATCAAGACCTATGTGAAACGCGCGATTGTACACGCCATAGAATAAAATGTGCGCCTGGAGCACTGGAAAAGAAAAGGGAAAAGGAACAACAGGAAGCGTCATTTGCTATGGAAAGGAGGTGCTGTCATGGTTGAAGGGAAATTCTATGACGCACAGATAGCTGTGCTTAAGGAAAGCTTTTCAATCGCTGAAAATGTTATTGAAAACATCTATAGCAAAGGCATGGAATACAATGAAGCGGATAAAGCGCATTGCGGCAACGATATGCATTGGCAGAAGCTGCGAAACGGCATGGATGATTTTGAACAGACAACGGAACATATCTGTTTGAATGAGCTTGAAAAGGTATCAGGAGAAAAATGGCGCGAGGTCATGCTTGTCCTGGAGGTCATAGAGCATAACGACTGCCGTGGCAAGGATGCGGCGGCGCTGAGAAGAGGTCTCACGCTTCTCGTTGGCATGTTCAGGAACAGATTTCCGGGACAGCAGTGGAATCCGTATGAATACAGATGGACCACCATCGGCGATCCGGGAGAACGCAGCATATCGCCTATGCTGATGGCCATCTCCGAGTTGTAGAGATCGAGTAAAAACACACCGAATAGGAAGCCAGCTCCTTTTTGGTTTTGTGGTTTGCCTTGAATCTGCCATGCCACTTGGCACATGCATTTTTGAAAAATTTCCCATTTAAATATTGGGCAATGGAACCCTACACTTATGCATCGGGAGGAATTGTTTTTAGAAAAGCCTTGAATTTCAATGGTTCGAGGCTTGACAAGAGAGGAAGGAGCAAAAATGGCTAAAAAGGATAAAGATCATTTAGTTGAAGCTGCAGCAAAAGATCTTGAGTCAATTGGCTATAAGCAAGAACTTAAGCGTGCCTTGACATTAAAAGATTTAGTTATATTTGGATTGATTGGCGTGTTGCCGATCGCCCCTATTCAGGTATACGGTGAAATTTCTTCGGGAACCTTCGGTTTGGCGCCACTCGTATATGTCATAGGTGTGATATGCATGATTTTTACGGCATTCAGTTATAATTCGTTAACCAAAGAATTTCCTGCTACCGGTGCCTCTTATATGTTTGTTTCACACACGATCAATCCGCATGTCGGTTTTTTGGCTGGTTGGCTAATAATGGTAGACTATATTTTAGTCCCCTCGGTATTGGTCTCTTTCGGGGCAGAATGGATGTCTAACCTGCTGCCGGGCACACCTGTATATCTTTGGGTAGTATTTTTCGTAGCTATTATTACTATCATAAACATAGTGGGCATTCAAACCACTGCAGGCGTGGATATGATAATGCTATGCCTGGAATTCTTATGTATTGCTTTGTTCCTGGCATTTTCAATCAAATTTGTATTCGTTGACGGTGGAGGTTATGGTGGATGGTCCCTCAAGCCTTTCTGGAAAACCGATGTGGTTGATTTCAAATTTATAGGCGGAGCATGTTCTATAGCTGTATTTGGCTTTTTGGGCTTTGATGGTGTTACAGCGCTTTCCGAAGAGGCAGCTAATCCCAGAAGAGACATGGGAAAATCTATCGTTTTGACATTGGTAATTATAGGTGGGCTATTCATGCTTCAATCATATTTCGCTACACTTGCACATCCTGCTTATAAGGATTTGGATCCCGTAATGGCATTTTTCGATATATGCCGTGAAGTGGGCGGCTCGTTCCTGTATTATCTGTTTGTAATAGTCGGCATTATAGCGGTAGCCATCGCAAACGCACTAGTGCTTCAAACAAGCGTGTCCAGAATCATGTTTTCTATGGGGCGCGACAAAGTGATGCCCGGATCGTCATTCTTTGGAAAAATCAACTCTAAATTCAAGACACCAGTAAATGCGATACTGACAGTTGCAGCGGTGACGTTGGTTGTAGCAGGAGTCGGCATAGGAGTGCTATTGGAGCTTGTTAGCTTTGCAGCTTTAACGACTTTCCTTGTGATCAATATTTCTGTAATTGTATACTTTTGGGGGAAAAAGAAAATCAGGGGTGGAAAGGCAGTCATGGAATACCTGATCAGTCCTGCGATAGGCTTTTTAGTTGTAATGTTCATATGGGTTCAGTATGGAAAAATTGCATATATACTCGGCGGCATTTGGGTATTCATAGGTTTCATAATAGGTTTTATTAAATCCAAAGGGTATAAGGTGGTTCCTGATGCCATGAAGGTGGATATATCTCACAAATGATCGAGACCGTTTCAAGTTTAAGAAAAACTCAAAAAACTGACATACGATATTGTAAATAGTGACCGAAGGGCAGAGCCGACTTTTGGGATTCTGCCCTTCCCTCTTTTCTGTATTATACAGGAAATTTTTTGTATATCAATAAAGTCCATATGTTTTCAGACTGTTTTATCTGTGCTTAAATTCCCAAAGTAAATTCCAGAGCAATGGCGTGGATAGAATTTGCTCTGGAAATTTAAGGATACAAAAATAATTTTCAGAAATTAGCACTCACCTATTGACAGTGCTAACAAAAA
>CAZVBL010000059.1:0-14737 GCA_964625475.1 uncultured Zhenpiania sp.
GACTAACTTCATGATTTGCTTCTGGTTTTGTGAAGTCACTTTTTCATTTTACCCCCCAAAAATAATTTTCAGAAATTAGCACTCACCTATTGACAGTGCTAACAAAAAGCGTTATCATATAATTGTTCCAAAAAGGAAAAGCTAATCCATATATCACGTTGCACTGGTTCGGACGATGATGCCGAACTGTAAATAAGGAGGGATACAACATGATGATTCCAAGAAGAAATTTCGGTTTAGATTTGTTTGATGAGATGTTCAATGATCCGTTTTTCGACAGACCCAGCACCAAGCAGCAGCCAGCCATGATGAAAACCGATATCCAGGAGAAAGATGGAAATTATTTGATGGACATTGACCTTCCTGGATTCGCCAAGGAAAACATCAATGCAGAGCTGCAGGACGGCTACATGACCATCACGGCCACAAAAGACGAATCCAATGACACGAAGGATGAAGATGGGAATTACATCCACAGAGAACGGTACACCGGTTCCTGTTCCAGGACGTTTTACGTGGGGGACGGAATCACGGAAGCGGATATTCAGGCTTCCTTTAAGGATGGAATCCTCCATCTGTCCATCCCAAAGGAAGAACCGAAAAAACTGGAAAACCAAAAGCGGCTGATCTCCATTCGGTAATCCGCAGCGGATCAAATGGCCTGGCAGGCAATGCCAGGCCATTTGTTGTTTTCGCACCCTAGTTGCTTGGAAAAATCGTCCATGGCTGTACTCACAACACAAGCGCAAAACAGAAACAGAAAGGAAACAGGCTTCCCGCCAAAAGCAGGAAGCCTGTTTCCTTGTATAAAAATGATTTTAGAGATTTTCGTATGTAAGCAACGATTCATTAATCACGTCCATATGTCATATATGTCCTTTTTCTTCAGTTCTGAATCAATATCCACCGAACATGGACAACATGACGGAAGCCGCTACTGCTGAGCCGATTACGCCTGCCACGTTCGGTCCCATGGCATGCATCAGCAGGAAGTTGCCAGGATTCTCCTGCTGTCCTATTTTTTGCGATACGCGAGCAGCCATGGGAACCGCCGATACGCCTGCGGAACCGATGAGCGGATTGATCTTTCCGCCGGTCAACACGTTCATGAGCTTCGCAATCAGCACACCCCCCGCAGTTCCCACTGCAAAAGCACATACGCCCAAAACTACGATTTTCAACGTTTCTGCCTTGATGAAGGTCGTCCCTGTGGCAGATGCTCCTACTGCCAGCCCCAACAGGATTGTGACGATGTTCATCATGGCATTCTGCGCCGTATCGGAAAGGCGGTCTGCCCTGCCGCATTCTTTAAAGAGGTTGCCCAGCATCAGCATGCCGATCAACGGACCCGCTGACGGCAAGAGCAATACGACAATCGTGGTAACGGCGATTGGGAACAGAATCTTTTCCCGCTTGCTTACCACCCGCAGCTGATCCATCTTGATGACGCGCTCCTTCTTCGTCGTAAGGGCTTTCATGATAGGCGGTTGGATGATGGGAACCAACGCCATGTAGGAATACGCCGCTACGGCAATGGGGCCTAACAATTCCGGCGCCAGCTTGCTGGTCAGGTAAATGGCGGTAGGTCCGTCTGCACCGCCAATGATGCCAATGGAAGCAGATCCCTGCGCATCAAAACCGAGAATGACTGCGGCAAAGAGCGCAAAGAAGATGCCAAACTGCGCCGCAGCCCCCATGACTAAGGACTTGGGGTTCGCAATGAGCGGGCCAAAGTCCGTCATAGCCCCTACACCGAGGAATATCAGCGAGGGGAAAATCGGTTTTAGCGCATAGAATATAGTCAACAACCCAATATCCGACAATTGGTCGGATGATGTAATCTCCGCATGTTCGATGAACATCCCCGTTACGGGCAGGTTGGACAACAACATACCCATGGCGATTGGTATCAAAAGCAACGGTTCAAATCCATGCCTGATAGCCAGATAAAGAAAAATAAATGATACCACGATCATGATGACGTTCTGGTAGGCCAGATTCGCCAATCCGGTATCGGCCCAGAAATTACTGAGTGTTTCGATTAGCATGTTATTTCGTCTCCTTTTCTCAATGACGTAAGGAACGTTCCGGTTCCTAAAGGGCACAATCCTGCCCCAACCGTTAAAATACTAGCATATCTGACGATTGATTACAAGATTGTACAGGGATAAATACTGTATACAACGCCTGCGGATCTACAATTTCATCGTCAGGCCGATCTTCTGTTTTTCATGGTCGATGTTGATGATTTTGACTTTTACCGTGTCCCCCACGGAAACCACGTCCATGGGGTGTTTGACGTACCTTTTGCTCATTTCCGATATGTGGACCAGGCCATCGTTTTTCACGCCGATGTCAACAAAGGCGCCGAAATCCACCACGTTGCGCACCGTTCCCGTCAGCTCCATGTCCACCTTTAAATCTTCAAAGCTTCTCACGTCGTTTCGGAACACGACTGCCGGGGCATCTTCTCTGGGATCCCGTCCCGGTTTTTTCATCTCATCGATGATGTCTTTCAGGGTCATGGCGCCGATTTCCAGCTCCTCTGCCATCTTTTCAATGGCTTTCCCCAAATTCCTTTTCGGGGTTTCCTTCTGTTTGCCCAGATCTGCCAGCGCCGCAAGCCCCTTTTTCCTGGTGTCCCGTTTTGGAGGATTGTCCACTACTCCATAAACCTGAATGATCTTATCCTCGATATCAGCGGCTCCGCCCTCGGCGATTGCCCCTTTGTCGATGTTCAACCTGGCGAGCATAGCTTCTGCGGCGAAATAGGATTCCGGGTGTACGGAAGTGGCATCGAGGGGATTTTTGCCTTGTGCGATGCGCATGAAACCGGCACACTGTTTGAAGGTCTTTTCTCCCAGCTTGGAGACTTTTTTCAATTCTTTCCTGTCTGTGAAAACGCCCTGCTTTTCCCGGTAGGCCACGATGTTTTTTGCGATTCCCATATTGATTCCTGCCACATGGGAAAGGAGGGACGGGGAAGCGGTGTTCAAATCCACCCCAACCCGGTTGACGCAGTTTTCCACCACATTGTCCAAGGCGGATTCCAACAATTTTTGGTTGATATCGTGCTGGTATTGTCCTACGCCGATGCTCTTCGTAGGGATTTTGACAAGCTCCGCCAAAGGATCCTGCAGCCGCCTGCCCAGGGACATGGCGCCTCTGGTAGTCACGTCCAAATCAGGATACTCCTCCGCAGCCAGCTTGGAAGCAGAGTAAACGGAGGCACCTGCCTCGTTGACGATGGTATAGCTGATGGAAAGGTCGTTCTTTTTGATAAAGTCGGCTACCACCTCCTCCGTCTCTCTGGATCCAGTGCCGTTTCCAATGACGATCACGTTGATTCCGTATTTGTCCACCAGCTTTTTTAAGGTGGCTTCCGTGCCTGCCACATCGCATTTTGGCTGGGTAGGATAAACGGTGGCATAGGCCAGCAGCTTGCCCGTTTCATCGATGGCCGCCACCTTGCAGCCGGTTCGGTATCCCGGATCGATGCTGATGATCCTGGCTCCCCTGACCGGCGGCGCCATCAGCAGTTTTTCCGTGTTTTTCGCAAAGACTTTGACCGCTTCCAGCTCCGCCCGCTCTGTCAGCATGTTTCGTGCGTCCCGCTCCGCAGAGGGAGCCATGAGCCGTTTGTAAGCATCGGCTACCGTATCCTTGAGCAGTTCCGTAAAAATGGATTTTTCATTGGTAATGACCGCATCTGCAAGGATCTGTTCCATTTCTTCCACAGGCACGCTGATCCTGACTTTCAGCTTCTTTTCCTTTTCGCCCCGGTTGATGGCCAGGATTCTGTGGTTGGGGATTTTGCGGATCCCCTCCTGATGCCCATAGTACATCTCGTAAACCGTCTTTTCCTCCGCATCGACGGCTTCTGTCACCATCAGGCCCTTTTCCTGCGTGTTCCGGCGAATGGCCGCAGTCAGTTCCGGGTCATCGGAAATCATCTCTGCGACGATGTCCTTTGCGCCAGCGATGGCTGCCTGCTGGTCAGGCACTTCTTTTTCCTCATCCACAAAAGGCTGCGCCAGTTCTTCGATGGTTCCCGTTTCCTGCTCCTGCACCCAGAATGCCAGAGCCAGGGGTTCCAGCCCCCGCGCTTTTGCTTTTGAGGCCCTGGTGGCCTTCTTTTGTCTGTATGGCTTGTACAAATCCTCCACCCGTTGGAGAACCTGTGCCTCCAGGATCTTTTCTTTCAGTTCGTCTGTGAGCTTTCCCTGCTCTTCGATGAGGCGAACGACTTCTTCCTTTCTCTCCTCCAGGCCGCGCAGATAAGCCAGTCGTTCCTCCAAATCCCGTAAAACCACATCGGACAGGCCGCCCGTGGCTTCCTTCCTATATCTCGCAATGAAGGGAACGGTGTTTCCCTCATCGAGCAGGGCTACTGTGCTTTCCACCTGCCGGGGCTTTAATTTCAATTCTTCCGCTAATCGCTGGATCACGTTCATAAAAAATGGTTACCTTTCCTTCTGCTTTAGCTTTTCGTTGATGAAATAGTCGATGTCGCCGTCCATGACCGCAGCCACGTTTCCCACCTCCGCATTGGTGCGATGATCCTTTACCATGGTATAGGGATGAAACACATAGGAACGAATCTGGCTGCCCCAGGTAATCTGGCTGTAATCGCCCTGGAGCTCCTTCAAGCTTTCCTTTTGTTCCTGCTCTTTCAGCTCCACCAGCTTGGACAGGAGCAGCTTCATGGCCGTATCCTTGTTCTGGTGCTGGGACCGCTCGTTCTGGCAGGATACCACGATGTTGGTCGGTATGTGGGTGATGCGAATGGCAGAATCCGTCTTGTTGACGTGTTGCCCCCCTGCCCCGCTGGAACGGAACGTATCGATCCGCAAGTCGTCAGGGTCGATTTCAACAGTCGTGTCGTCATCGATTTCCGGCATGACATCCACGGATGAAAAAGATGTGTGCCTCCGACCGGAAGAATCGTAGGGCGAAATCCGCACCAGCCGATGGACGCCCTTTTCGTTTTTCAGGTACCCATATGCGTTTTCACCTTCCACCAGAGCCGTAGCGCTGTTGATGCCCCCTTCTTTTTCCTCTTGGTAATCCATGATGCGCACTTTGTAGCCCTTGCGTTCCGACCACCTGATGTACATGCGGAACAGCATTTCCGCCCAATCCTTGGCATCCGTGCCGCCGGAGCCTCCGTGGACGGAGATGATGGCGTTGTTCTTGTCATACTCCCCGTCCAGCAGGGTTTTCAGGCGCAGCTCCTCCAGGTTGTCCGACGCTGCCTGGAAAGCCTCTTTGATTTCCCCTGCCATGTCTGGGTCGTTTTCTTCTTCCGCAAGGGAAATTAACACTTCCACGTCTTCAATCTCCGCAGCCAGCTTTTCGTATTCCTCGATTTTGTTTTCTATGGATTTTTTATCCTTCATGACCTTTTGGGCGCGTTCGCGGTCGCCCCAAAAGCCTGCTTCCTGCGTCTGCGCATCCAGATTTTTTTGCGTTTCCCTCAGACCTGCCAGGTCAAAGGGACTCACCTGCCTCTTTGAGCCTGCCCTTTAGCGCAGGCAGTTCCGATTTCATCGGTTCCAATTCAATCATCGTTTTACCTCTTTCTTTCATGTTCCCAAACGCAGGGTCTCCCGGTTCCCATCGCCGTTTCAGCCTGCCGCAAGGCCCCGCGCTCTCGTTTTGGCCGGGAAAACCAAACCATCTTTGATTTCCGGGCACTTTGCTTTTCGGTTTGCGCTTGTTCCGACTGAGAAGCCCAAACCATGGCGAGATGTCTCAGTTATGCGTTCCTGCCGCAGCAGTTCTTGTACTTCTTGCCGGAGCCGCACGGACAGGGATCGTTTCTGCCGATTTTCGGATGCTCCCGTCTGTAAGGTTCCTGCTTTTTCTCCCGTTGCGGGATGGCCTGCTCCTCCGGGATCTCGCCTCCCTGCGCAGTCGCTGGCCCTTCGTCTACAAATTCGTCCTTCCGCTCCTTGCCGGTTCCTATGACATCCCGTCTCCGAGTAGTGGTCTGGACTGTAACACTATAGCAGAATTTCACCGTTTCTTCCTTGATGGACTGGATCATCATCTCGAACATGTCAAAGCCTTCCTGTGCATATGCGGCAGCAGGATCCTGCTGGCCCAGCGCCCGAAGCCCGATGCCGCTCTTCAACTGATCCATGGCATCGATATGATCCATCCACTTGTTGTCCACGACTCGAATCATGATCATGCGCTCGATCTCGCGCATCTTTTCAACACCGATTTCCGCCTCCTTCGCCTGGTATAGCTCTTCAAAAATGTCGTAGACGTTTTCCTTCAGCCCTTCCGGCGTCAGAACGCTCAGTTCCTCTTCCCCATAGTCCAGCGGCTTGAAATTCGATGAAACCGTTTTCAGTTTTTCATTGAGGGTGTCGAAATCCCACTCCTCCGAGAAGCGGGAAGCGATGGTAATGGGTTCCACGCATCCATCAATCAGTTCGCGGGTCATGCTGGTGATATCATCCCGCAAATCCTCGCCGAAGAGCACCTTCTTTCGCTCGCCGTAAATGATTTCCCGCTGCTTGTTCATGACATTGTCGTACTGGAGCACATATTTACGAATGGAAAAGTTGCGCCCTTCCACCTTTTTCTGGGCGCCCTCGATGGATCGGGTAATCATCCCTGCTTCAATCGGCTCGTCCTCTTCCACGCCCAAACGGTTCACGATGTTCTGCATCTTTTCCCCGCCGAAGAGGCGCATCAGTTCATCTTCCAGGGAAATGCAGAACTGGGTGCGTCCCGGATCTCCCTGCCGACCGGAACGTCCCCGCAGTTGGTTGTCGATCCTTCGTGATTCATGCCGCTCTGTGCCAATGATGCACAAACCTCCCAGTTCCCGCACCTTTTCCTGTTCTTCTTTTCGCTCTTCCTTGTATTTTTCATAGAGTCGGTTAAATTCGTCCCTGGCTGCCACAAGATCCCGATCTTCCGTCTGAACGAACCCGGTAGCAAACGCAATGGTTTCCGCATCGTAGCCGTTCTTGCGCATTTCCCGCCTGGCTTCAAATTCCGGGTTCCCGCCCAGGATGATGTCCGTCCCCCGGCCTGCCATGTTGGTTGCGATGGTGATGGCGTTGAGACGGCCTGCTTCGGCGATGATTTCCGCTTCCTTTTCATGGTGCTTGGCATTGAGGACGTTGAAATTCTTGATGCCTCGCTTTTTCAGGCGGTTTGCGATAATTTCCGATTTTTCGATGGAAACCGTGCCGACCAGCACCGGCTGCCCCGTTTCATGCGCTTCTATCACTTTGTTCACAATGGATCTGTATTTTCCGGCTTCCGTGCTGTAAACGGAATCCTGTTGATCATCCCTGACAACAGGCATGTTGGTGGGAATGACCACAACGTCCATGTTGTAAATGTCCCGGAACTCATCTTCCTCGGTCTTCGCCGTGCCGGTCATGCCTGCCAGCTTTTGGTACATGCGAAAATAGTTCTGCAGCGTGATGGTAGCCAGGGTCTTGGACTCGGATCTTACCAGCACCCCTTCTTTTGCTTCGATGGCCTGGTGCAGCCCATCGCTGTAACGCCGTCCGAACATGAGACGGCCGGTAAATTCATCGACAATGACGATTTCCCCGTCTTTGATGATATAGTCCACATCCCGCTTCATCAGGTTCCTGGCTTTCAACGCCTGCAGGACGTGATGGTTGATTTCCATGTTTTCCGGGTCGGAGAAGTTCTCCACCTTGAAATAGGCTTCGCACTTGCTGACGCCTTCTTCCGTGAGGGAAACCTGCTTGTCCTTTTCTTCGATGGTGAAATCCGTCTCCACCTGCAAGCCCTTTACAAACCTGTCGGCATTTTTGTACATGTCCGTGGATTTTCCGCCCTGGCCGGAAATGATCAGCGGCGTCCTGGCTTCATCGATCAGGATGGAATCCACTTCGTCCACGATGGCATAATTGAGTTCCCGCTGCATCATATCTTCCTTGTACAGCACCATGTTGTCCCGCAGGTAGTCAAAACCGTACTCGTTATTGGTTCCATAGGTGATATCCGCAGCATAAGCCGCTTTTCGCTCTTCTTCGCTGATGCCGTGAATGACACAGCCAACCGTCAGACCCAGGAAATTGTAGAGCTTTCCCATCCAGTCCATGTCTCGCTTTGCCAGGTAATCGTTGACCGTTACGACGTGTACGCCCTTTCCTTCCAGCGCATTCAGATAGACCGGAAGGGTCGCCACCAAAGTTTTTCCTTCGCCCGTTTTCATTTCTGCGATGCGGCCCTGGTGAAGGACGATGCCGCCGATGAGCTGCACCCGGAAATGCTTCATGCCCAGGCTCCTCACTGCGCCTTCCCGACATACAGCAAAGGCTTCCGGCAAAATGTCATCCAGGGTTTCTCCTTGCTGGAGCCGCCCTTTGAATTCGATCGTCTTTTCCCGAAGCCCTTCATCGGACATTCCCTGCATCTGCTCATCATACGCTTCTATTTTATCTGCGATCTTCGCAACCTTCTTGACTTCCTTCGCATTCAGGTCGCCGAATATTTTTTCCATGAAACCCATCGTTCCTATTCCCCTTTCCTTTCATCTTCCTGTTCTATTTTTTCCACGGCCAAATTGATTTCCAATGCCTTGCGGTCATCTGCCTTTGTTACCCGGACTTTCAGCAATTTATCGTCCATCTGCTGCTGGAACGTGTCGTTTTTCACCGGCAGCTTGTCTAACTGAACCACGACCCACCCGTTGACGGTCTGCACGTCCATGTCTCTTTCGATGCCAAAGAAGTCCAGCACTTTGGCGATGCTGGCGTTGCATTTCACGCGATAGCTGCCGTCCTGTAGCGGAATGATTTCCTGGGATATGACCGCATCGTGTTCATCGTAAATCTCGCCGACCAATTCTTCGATCATATCTTCCATGGTGACCAGCCCTTCCGTCCCGCCGTATTCATCAATGACGATCGCCATGTGGGTTTTCAATTGCTGCATCTTTTTCAAAAGTATCGGCACTTTGATGCTGCCAGCCACGAAAACCACTGGCATGACGTAATCGGAAATGCTCTTGCTGGTTCCTGCAACATAGTTATGGAAGTCTTTTTGGTTCAAGACTCCCATGATTTTGTCGATATCGTCCTCATAAACCGGCAGACGGGAAAACCCCGTCTTTTTAAACAGCTTCTCCACTTCTTCCTTGGGCGTGGAAACTTCGATGGCTTCCACATCCACCCGGGGGGTCAATACATCATCCGCCTCCAATTCGTTAAATTCGATGGCGTTTTGGATCAACTCGCTCTGCTCGTTGTCAATGCCTCCGATGGTTTCTGCCTCTTCCACAATGGTCAGCAATTCGTTTTCCGTGATCGCACGGTCATCCTCAAAGTGGAACAGCCGGGCCAGCATCCCTTTCCATTTCGTAAAGAGGAAATTGACGGGGGTCAGGAGCACCATCAATATGCGAATGATCGGCGCAGAAAACATGGATAGGGTTTCAGCCGACTCTTTCGCAATGTTCTTCGGTGAAATCTCGCCAAAAATGAGAACCACGATGGTGATGGCTATGGTGGCCAAGGTGGGTCCATAAGACCCGAAAAGTTCTACAAAGAGAATCGTTGCAATCGCAGTCATGGTAATGTTGACGATATTGTTTCCGACCAGGATTGTCGTGAGCAGTTTATCATAATTCTCTTCCAGCTTCAGAACCAGATCCGCCCTTTTGTTCCCCTCTGCCGCCATGTTCTTGATGCGGATTCGGTTCAGGGAGGTGAAAGCGGTCTCCGTTGCTGAAAAGTAAGCGGACAGCATAACGAGAATGATAATCGCAATGATGTCCACAATTATGTGGCTTTCCATTTAAAATGTGTCCTCCGGGATGTATCAATTTTTCAAAACGTTTGGGGCTGCCTGTGATTTTATTGCCCAATTTCTTTGTTAATATCTTAGTATATCCTATTTATGGGAAAATGAAAAGGGGTGGATTGAGAAAATTCATGGAAATTCTTAAGAAACCAAGAAGCAACAAAGAAACGCAGCCAAATGACGTTTTGCAGCCTGCAGCCCTGTTCCCTCTAAACGCCAGCCAGGAGGATTTCCACTTTCAGGATGAAATCTGCTGCGCTACCTATTTCCAAGAACCCTGCTATAAAAACCCCTGCTCATCCGATTTCCCAGTCGAGCAGAGGTTCTTCACCGCTTTTGTCCGCAATTTATTTTCCATTTTTTGGAACTAAAATTGTTGAGGAGCTTGCGCCTTGCTGCGCCATGCCCGATGCGCTGCTTACAATTCCTTCACTTTCGTTTCCACCGTAATGTCAAATTCCTTTGCATAGGCAAAATACCGATCAACCTGATCCATAGAAAGCATGTCGGAAGAAATCAACCCTGTCATGTCGCCGTAGTCATCGTTTACGAACATTTTCGCAAACAGGAACCCGCCCTGTCCAGTCAGGTACATTTCTCCCGTCATCCCGGCTTTCTCAAAGGATTCCACCATTCCAGGGGCGAACACATGGTTTTCCACCAGCACGTCTTTGCCGTCCCTCTTGCCGTAGGCTTCTACCACCATGCATCCATCATCGGACACCAGTCCCTCATCGATGATTTCCTTGATTTCGTGGGCAAACTTCGGCGGCGCAGGCAGGCTTCCCACCACCACGTCAAAGGGAACCACCTTACGACCCTTGAACTCTTTTTCCCCATGATCCAGCAATCCTGCCCGATATAAAGGCTCCGCAAATTCCATGCCGGTGCCGGCGTATTTGAAATAAGCATTTTTGCACCCTTTGAAATATTGTTCCGCATTGAGGCCGTACTGAACCGGCTCATCGTGGCAATGGTTCAGGAAGGTGATTTCGCGTTCCATGTAATCGTATTTCCGTTTCACCGGATCTTCGAAAGGCGGCCTGACGAACAGCTTGCCGTTTTCATATGTATAGGCAGGCTCGCTCATGTCTTGGATGGCGGTTTCGGGAGACCACCAGAAAGGCTGGAACCGCTTGGCTTCCACGCCCTCCCATACAAAGTTGTATATCGTCTCGCAGGTGTCAAGGTGCTTCATGGCATCCCTCGTGGCGCAACAGATCAGCCCTGGGGCGGATCCGGTGCCGATGATGGCCAGCCTGCCAATTTCCTTGAATTTGGGACTGTAAACCTCAAACTGGTACTTCATGCCCCGAATCCATCCGATGTTCATGTCCTCATCAAATGCGGTGGAGGAAGAAAAATCCTGATAATTCGCTTTCACTTCAAGCGCGGCATCCAACACATTTTTGCCAAACTCCAGCGGAAGGGCATTGACGATCAAATCTACGCCCTCTGCGCATTTTATGATTTCCGCCAGGTTGTTGGCATCGCACCGCATGCCCTTCGCCTTTCTCAGACCTGACACCAATTCATCTACCGCAGCCTTGTTGTAATCCGCACATATGATTTCAGACACATTGGGTTCTTCATCGAGCCGCTTTGCAACTGCGGTTCCCTGTGCGCCTGTTCCCAAAACCAATATTTTTTTTAAAGCCATGTATGTACCTCCCTTTTTCTTATCTCTGGGGCGTATTGAATCGTTCGCTCCCGCAATCCACGTATCTTTTTTTCGTAAAAGCCCGGTTTTCATCCATGCCAAGCAAGGATGTTCCCTGCATGCCTCAGTCGCTGTTTGGAATCCTTGCCGCTATGCTTCCTGCAAATTCAGCGAAATTCATGGTCTGGAGAATGACGTGTCCCGGACCTGTCAGCTTCGTAAGGAACAACCCTTCTCCGCCGAAAAAAATATTTCCCATGCCTTTTACCGTTTCCACTTCGTAGCCGATGGAGGGAGAAAAAGCCGCCACATTGCCCGTGTCCACCTTCAGCACTTCCCCTGGCTGCAGATCTCGCTGCTGGATGTCACCGTCAATTTCCAAAAATGCCATGCCGCTGCCCGCCAATTGCTGCAGGATGAAGCCTTCGCCGCCAAAAAGGCCGCTGCTGAGCCGCTTTGTGAACACGGTTTCCAACTGCACTGAATCCTCTGCGCAGAGGAACGCCCCCTTCTGGATGATCAGCCCGCTGTTCCTGCCCACGTCCACCGGGACAACGCTGCCAGGAACCGTAGATGCAAAGGCAATCATGGCATTGTCCCTAAGCGCCTTGTAATGCGCCATGAACATGGATTCCCCGGCAAACATCCTGCCCAGGCCCTTGAGCACGCCGCCCCTGGCATTGGTGCTCATTTCAATGCCATCGCTCTGCCACGACATGCCGCCGGATTGGGTGAACATGGCTTCCCCTCTGTTTAGCTGCACTTCCACAGCTGGAACCGTATTTCCAATGATGTTGTAGTTCATCACAAGCCTCCTTCTCTTTGATCCAGTTTGCTGGCCACCATCTATCATACTATCAGGCAAGGCCGATGTCAATTCCGATTCTGCGCCGATTCATAAAATGGACGCAGTTGTTTTAGATGCCCAAATTTCCAAAGTAACCGCCAGGGCAACGCAACAAGGGAGCCAAAATTTGCTGTGCAGCTGTGCAATTGAAAATCTAAAAAATGCCTCTCGTAAAAATACAAGAAACGCTTGTAGTTGAAAGGAAGCTGTGGTAAAGTAAAGATAGTTCCGTTGCCGCAATCCATCGCAGAGCCTAACTCAGGGGCAGATGTCGGAACGTGGCCGAAGGATGCGGCAAAATAGGCGTTCGGCTGACGGAAACGATTTTCGAACGCACCCTGTAAGAAAGGAAGATGTCGTCATGATTTACCCTGCGTTGCATACGCAATATAATAACCAGTTTCAATACCAGCCCCAGCTGCGGAACATGGGGCAAACGCAAAAGCCAGTGAACGGAGATCTGTTCTATGGCGCATATGGGGAAAACAGCATCCCCAACGTAGCGGACGTGAACAAAGACGGTGCGGAAAAGGCGAAAAACCAAGGGCAAAACGGCAATGGCAGTTCCGACAGCGATGAATGCCAAACCTGCAAAAACCGCAAGTACCAGGACGGCTCCAATGATCCCGGCGTATCCTTCAAAACGCCTACCAGAATCAGCCCGGAAAGCGCCGCAAGCGCAGTCAGGTCCCACGAGGGTGAGCATGTTGCCCGGGAACGCGCAAAAGCGGCCAGAGAGGGTCGCGAAGTGGTCAGCCAGTCCGTCACCTATCGGACAGGCATCTGCCCGGAGTGCGGAACGCCTTACATCGCCGGAGGGACGACCCGAACCGTCACAAAGGCCTCGCCTGAACAGGATCAGTTCGCACAAAAGTTCCAGGTGGGAATCGAGGTGGAGGAAAAGGGTTTCTACCTCGATGCCACTGCATAAACTGGCTTGTCTCTAAATTTGAAAAGCAAAAAAGCAAACCAGGGTTTCATCCCAATTCGGTTTGCTTTTTGATTGCGGTTTTGCCTCATAATACGATGGAGACAAACGTACCGTCCACCCCTTCTATATGAACGATTTCCAGCCCCTTGTTTTCTTTCAGCACATCGATGCATTCCCCGATGAGCATGCGGCAGGTTTCCTTTGTGGCCAGTTGGTTGTAAGGCGGCTTGATGCGCGCATTCATTTTGTCAAAGGCAGCTTGAGGAATCCATTTTGTGACCCGCGCAGCCATGCTTACAGGCAGTGCGAGCGACATGCGAAAGCTGTCTGTCCTGATTTTGATTTTCATCCTGATTGCGCTGCTTTAATCCACGAAGATCCGGACAGTCCTTCCGTCCGCTGCCGTTACATTGACGAAATCCCCCTCGATTTCATCGTCCAGGCATTGGGATACGGCATCCATCATGGCGGAAATATCAACGCCCTCCGTTGTCTGATCCATCACAGGAAGGTTTCCTGTCGCATGCAGGATTCTCTTGACGGCTCCCACCGGGAACTGCACGTTCACTTTTTCGCCGCTCCCACCGTCTACGATGACCCGAAGCATCTTCTTTTCATAAGGGCTGGGAAGTCCCGCTTCCTGTTCCGTCCCCAGTGCGCTCATCAGTTCCGCTGCCTGCTCTGCCGTGATGGTTCCTTCTTCTATCATTTTCAAAATCCTCAGTTTCTCGTCCATTTCTGTCTCCTTTTGAATCTCACTTGAGCTGGGCGATGGCATCCTCCGCCGTCAGTTCCCCCTTTTCCAACGCCCGTAACACTTCTTCTTTTCTGGAATTTTCTTTCCCCCGGTTCGCCTCGTACCCCAATTTTTCGATTATGCCGTCCAGCTTTGCCCGAACAGTCGGGTAAGAAATCTTCAATTCCTTCTCTACTTCTTTGATGTTGCCCCGGCATTTGATGAAGGTCTCGGTAAAGTACAAATCCTCCGAGGAAAGGTAGTCGAACTTGCTCAGTTGGAACCTGTTTTCGATTACCGTCTGGCAAGAACCGCATGTTAACCGATTCACGGTCAACTCTTCCCCGCATACCGGGCAGCGACTGATCACTTTGTTCATGGCCTTAACCCTCCTGCAAACAACAATATATATGATTTTAGTAATATTGTCAAGTTATTTATTGATATTTTTAAGTTTTATGTTGATTTTTTGAATTTATGTATGAATTATATTGATTTCCCCTATCGGTCGGCCATTTTTGCGAGGATAGGAATGCTCAAGCCTCAAAGCTGGATCTTTTATGTGCCAAAAAAGGGATGTGAAAAAAGCCCTGTATTAAGAAGGGTTTGTCGGGAACTAGACAGTCCTAAACAAAGGGCTGCATGCAATCCCACCATACGGTTTAAGGATGCGCACTGTACTTTTTTCCTATTATATTATAATAAAACAAGTGCAACTGCCAGAGATGATCAGCCTCTGACAATTACACTTTTTTG
>CAZVBL010000060.1:0-14715 GCA_964625475.1 uncultured Zhenpiania sp.
GCTAAAGAGAGGAGAGGACGATGACGAGGAATAGGAAAGGGAGAAGATGGGGCGCGAGGATCGTCGCATTTGCGCTCATGCTCACCATGACGGCATGGCTGCTGCCCGCCGACTGGCAGGAAGCGAGCGCGGCGACAGACACATACGGGTTGAGCGACCCGACGACGGACAGCGACGGCACCGTCACCTGGGATTGCGTGTATTTTGGCAACTACCCGCAAAGCTCCGATGGGAACGGGGGCTTCAAGACGGAAAAGATCAAATGGCGGGTGCTGTCGGTGGACGGGAACGATGCGTTCCTGCTGGCGGACCAGAACCTGGACTGCCAGCCGTACAACACGAGCTTCACCGATGTGACATGGGAGACCTGCACGCTGCGCAGCTGGCTGAACGGGTACGGGAGCAATGAGAACGCTTACGGCACCGATTATTCCAGTGACAATTTCATCGACGCAGCGTTCAGTTCCAGCGAACGGGGCGCAATAACCACGACCACGGTGGAAAACGAGGACAACCCCTATTACGGCACCGAGGGCGGGGACGACACCCAGGACAAGGTGTACCTGCTGTCCATCGGGGAAGCATTGGACACGGGCTATGGGTTTTCATCAGACCGCACCGAATGTGACGAGGCCAGGCGCACGAAGAACACGGATTATGCGGAGGACCAAGGGGCATGGACAAGTACTTCCACTGATTACGACGGCAACGGCTGGTGGTGGTTACGCTCGCTGGGTGGCGTTAGTCACTGTGCCGCGCGCGTGTATTACGGCGGCGACCTCAACTGTTACGGGAACGGCGTCTATGATAATCTCAGCGCCGTGCGGCCCGCTTTGCATTTGAATCTGGGCTCTGATGTCTGGTCTGATGCCGGGACGGTTTCGAGCGATGGGACGGAAACCACCACGACCCAAATCCCAGGAACGATTAACAATTATTATGGAGTAGCTCCATCCCAAAACACCCCGGCAGACGATGTTCAAGATGCTGCGAAAGATTTCATAAAGGCGATGAACAACTATCTGGCGGAATTAAAAAAAGCTACCGAAACCGATATGCGGAGCATCCAAAAGAATTCAAAAACACCCGCACAGCTGCTCAGGGAGGCGGACGAAGCATCAGACGAAAAAATCATCACGATGCAACTGACTACTCCCGATGATGCAATGGACAGCGTTTACGAAACCTTGGCGCAATATTTGGACTTATATGTGGAAACGGGCAAGGACTTGGGAAAGATAGACTTGTCAGGAAGCACAATCGAAGTGAGTGCGGACATTGTCAAGAAGATACGCAACAATCTGGATACCCTTACGTTTAAAAGCAAAATTGGAAATTATACGGTGACAATCAATGTGACGCAGTTTCTTTGGATATACAGCGGCAGCGTTACCGCAGTGGACGGAAGCGGGGAAAAGTACACAGGAGTCATCGTATCGAAACCCAAAGACACTGCAAAAGCCATGAATGAGTACATCGATACAATGTCCGATTGGGTCAAGGATGCCTTGTACGAATCCTTGAAGTCCATTTTTTCAGAACTGTCTGAAATAACTGGTGTTGCCGATTATACCAAAAGCGAAATAGCGCAATTGCTAAAGGACAAGGTGAATTCCTTGCAGGCCAAAGGATATGGAAATCTGTTGACCTATTGGCAAGAGATGCGGGACGGCTATGACCTGTGCGAAACCATAGTGACGGCCAAGGACACAAGCAGCCTGACGGATGCTTTAAAGAATGCGAAGTCCCTTTACAAGAAAATCGAAAAATTGGATTATTCGGACGAAGCCGTTTCCAACAACACAGTCAAGGCGGCAATGGAAAAAGTCGTAAACGCCCAAGATAAGTTAGGACGCTCATTGTATGCTTACATTTATGGATCCGAAAACGAAGAAGAAAGTTTATGGGACAAAATCACGGGAACGTTCAAAAGAATTTTCATCCAGTGCCCAGTCGATTTCGCAGTTTACAACGGGGCTGGCAAAAAACTGGGGAGCGTCAACGGCTCTGAGGTGACGTGCGCATCGGACATCGCCATCGAGGTCGATGGCGATTCCAAGAAAGTGGCGATACCTTCTGGCATCGATGCTTCCATTGAATTCAAGGGGACGGGAACTGGCGCGTTGACATACGTCATGGAGCAAGTCGTGAATGACAAAACCACGGGACGTTCCATTTATTATAACGTGCCATTGACAAAGGGCTGCACATATGTATCGGAGGTTCCAAGCGAGATTTTGACAAAAGACAATGGAACAGCCTTGAAGGGTAGCGACAAAAGCTATGATGTGTCGGAGTACGTTGCCGTGGACGACAAAAATGCGAATGTTACCATAACCTGTAATACCGATGAAGGCGGCGTTGTGCTTGGCGCAGGTAAATATGCGAAAGCGGATCCTGTCGTGCTGACCGCCTATCCAAAAAACAGTTCTTACAAATTTGAGGGCTGGTATGTGGACGATGTTTTGGTCGAACTAGCAAGCATTTATCGATTCGCTGCGGCCAGCGACACCACAGTGGAAGCCAGGTTTGAAAAAATAAAAGAAAAGGATCCCGATTACACGGTTGTGATGTCGGACGGTTATGAGGAGACAACGGATGTCCACGTTTACAAAGCGGAGAATGGGAAAAACGACATCGTAATCAGCATGGCAGGACGGGAAGGAACGACGTCCCTGCAAGCTACGGTGAAAAAATACAAGGCAAACGGTAGCGTTGCGAATGAATCAACAGTAAAAACCGAATATGACAATTCATATCGCTTTACCATCTCCGCAATGAGTTTGACCGGGTATCCCAAAGTTAAGATATACGATTCTGGACAGAATCTGATATGCACCATATCGAAAAATTCGAGCACGAATCAAAAAAGCACAGCCATAAAAGCTTCCAACATTACCAAAACCTATGGCAGCAAGCCGTTCAAACTTGGCGCAAGCACTAACAGCGGTGGAAAGCTTTCCTACAAGTCCAGCAACACAAAAGTGGCGACCATCAGCCAAAAAGGAATCGTGACCATCAAAGGCACTGGGAGAACCACTGTCACCATCTCGGCGGCGGCCACGAAGCAGTACAAGGCGGCTAAGAAGAACATAACCCTTACGGTAAAACCGAAGAAAATGGCTGCGCCAAAGCTGAAATCCGGGAAACCCAAAACCTTGGTGGTAAGATGGAAAAGAGCCGCAAAAGTAACCGGCTATCAGGTCGTAGTGGCCAAGGACAAGAAATTCAAGAAAGGCAAAAAGAAAGCGATTGTCAAGAAGCGCAAGACCACGAAGAAAACCTTCAAGAACCTAAAACACAAGAAGGTCTATTATGTCAAAGTCCGGGCTTATAAAAAAGCAAATGGCAAACGGTTGTATGGCTCATATAGCAAGGTAAAGAAATGCAAAATAAAGTAAACCAGGAAAAGATGGATCTGCAACAGCATTTCGTTTCTTGAAACAAATCGAAATCGAGCAAGAAGCAAAATCGAACGAAGAAAGCCAGGGTGAAACAAAGATGCAAAAACGAAGAACGAAGCTGATTGCCTTGCTTGTCCTGTGCAGCGTGCTTGCGTGGCTTCCAGCGAATGCGCAGACAGCATGGGCCGCAGCCAGGATGCCGGGACTAGATGCTAGCATCACAAAGAACAACGTCATGAAGCTCCTGAACCAATACGACAGAGACGGCGCTTATATCATGAAAAAGCAGCTTGCCCAGGGTGACAACATTCTCCAGTGGTTTTCCGGCGGCAGGATCATTGGCGGCATAGACACCGCCGTGCATGAAGAAACCCATAGCTACCAGACCACTTATGCCACATGGAGGAAAAAAGGCAGGACACAGGAGCCGCTGTATGCTTTCTTCGTCGGGAACAAGAAAACGATTAAAGTCCCCTACACGAAAGTTTTTCGCACGAAAAAGATGGCGAAAACCATTCCCAAAAATCTCAGGACGTTTCGCTATGACACCTATGTGGGAAAGCCAGAGGCGAACCAGTCCTCCAACATGGATGGCGCATACGGCTTGCTCGATGAATTTATGGCATACCGAACGGGGATGAACACAATCTTGTCCCTGTACCCATATTGTGAACAGCAAAACGCAGATTGGGGTGCCTGGGAAGCCTTTATCAACGACTGTGAGAATGACAAACTTGCTTATGCCGAGTTCAAATACTATATTCTCCACTACCTCTGGTATGCCAAAAAGAAGGAACCAAAAGTGTACAAAGGAATCGTTCAAAACAAACGGTTTTGCAAAGCATATCGACAGATCGAGAGAAGATATGCCAGGCAAATCAAGGCCTATGGTGCATATTTAAAGAAAATGGAACGATTCTTTACCGAACGAGATGTGGAAATAAAAATCACGGATAAAAAAATTGAAGTTACAGACGCGTATGGATATAGCGGATGGACTGGGCGAGAAACGGCTGATTACAACAAACTCCAAAAAGAGTTGAAAAAGAGTCGCTATCAGAAGATCCATAAAAAACTGGTCAAAAATCAGTGACATCAAAGTAGCTTTGCCAATTCTGCATCAATGGCAGAGTCTACAGATGGTTCAAAAATATTGAAGCGATATTTCTACACAGCAAAAAACAAACGGAGGAGAACAACCATGAAACAAAGAGAAGCAAACAAATGTATCGCATGGCTGATTGCGGCCATGATGACCGTCACGCTGGCAGTTCCCATATTCGGAGCGGAGTCGGCGCATGCGGCGGAGGGAACGATGGTCAAAGCAGCGAATGCGAGCTATGACCCGCCGCTTGAGAACGACAAAAACATCCAGTGCTCCAGAACGGTGACGAGAAACCAAGATCTCATCTTGAATGCCAACAATGAATTGTGGTACAAGGCGAGCAAGGGTTACGCAAAAGTCTCCAACATAAAAAAGGCTTATAGCAGCATCTATCTGGACAACAACAATATGGCTACATTGCTGGATGCAAAGGCCACCAGAAAAAACGTGAAAGACATTGCGGAAAACAGCTTGTTGTTAAATGATGGAACATTGATTGATGCAGGGACGAACAAGACCATTGCCACAGGAGTAAAAACCTGGTTGGATTACTATGCGGTAAATCTCATCGTGAAACAAAACGGAGATGCATACTGGAAGGATGATGGCCAGTTCAAAAAAATTGGTGGCGTGAGCAACGTAGAGCAAGTAACGGAAAGCTATTTGTTGGACGTGGATGGGAACCTGTTCTATTTGTCGCGAGAATGGAATGAACAAGAGAGTTCGTGGGAATTTCCAACTGTAAAAAAAACGATGAGCGATGTGGATTATCTTGTGAAAGAAGCCAATTGGGGAAATGAGTTTTGTTGTGTTAGCAATGGAAAAACTTATTCCTTAGACTATTGGGGAAATGCGACCCTTGTTTTAAATAGTGCAGTGAAAGCATACGGCAATGCCTATGTTTCTGGCGATTCTAGCAATGCGGTGTGTATGTTTGTAGACGTGAATAATAAAGTGTATCAAAAGTCGATGTACGATAGTTCTTCAATGGCTCAAGAAATAGGCCAGGATTTCAAAGCGCTTACCTACTCTGGATATCAGACGAAAGATGGAACCTATTATGATGCATTAGGCCAAAAGACGGACGTCCTTGCAGAGACAATGGATGGCATGTATTTGAAAACGGATAGAACGTTTTATGTAAACGACAGTCCCTTGCTGACGCATGTGGTGGCGATTGATCGACCGGGAGCGTGGGGTTCCTCTCAATCCGAACAGCACATGTTGTTGGCAAGAAAAGATGGAACCGTTTGGTTGTTGGAGCAAGGCAGCAGCCAGGCACAAAAATTGACTGCTGTGTCTCCCGATCCATTGTCACAAGAAACGCAGGAAACCGCAGTTACGGACAAAGCTTCCAATGGCATTTACAAAGTGACCAGCACCAAAAGCAACAACAGGACAGCGATGTACAAGAAACCAAAGAACAAAAATGCCACAAAGATCATCGTCCCTGCGACCATCAAGATCAGCGGAAAGACCTACAAAGTGACGGCCATCGCAAACAACGCCTTTAAAAAGAGCAAAAAATTAAAGACCGTCAAGCTATCTTCCAACATCAAAAAGATCGGCAAAAATGCCTTCATCGGCTGCAAGCAACTGAAGAAGCTGGTCATCAAATCCAAAAAGCTGACCAGCAAGACCATTGGCAAAAATGCGTTCAAGGGCATTCCGGCCAAGGCGACCGTGGACGTGCCCAACAGCAAAATCAAAGCCTACAAAAAGCTACTGCGGTCAAAGGGGCTGAACAAGAAAGCGAAAATCAAATAGAAAAGCGGAAAGTGCGCCAATATCGTCTGTGGCGCAAATAGATGCGACCCAAAAAGGCGGGCGGCATCAACCTCGAAGGGATCGATGTTGGCGCACTGGATAAAAAACCAAATGAGAAAGATAATCGGCAGGCTTATCGCAGGCAACAAAGGATTTTTATGGAGGGAAAACCTATGAACGGCACTGTTATCAAAAGGATTTTGGCATGGACGATGCCTTTGGCGATGTTATGCGCATGCATCCCGGCCATTAGCGAAGACGCGTTCGCGGAAGACTATGACCAGCCCATGTACAAACTCACCAAAAAAGCTGCAGGGGTTCACCACAAGGTTGACACCACTTTCAACAACCTGATTTGACGCAAAAAAATCGGCAACTTGCATTGACAAGTTGCCGATTTGCAAAATAAACGGCGAAAACATTTGACGCAAAGCACAATGCTTTTCGCATTGCAGGGATTTAATGCCCTCCCTTTGGATCAGATGCAAATGCAGGATCGAACCAAGAGAGCCAATGCGCCCGCATGCCTCCCTCCCCGATAGATTCATTCGTCTTTTTTTCTCAAAATCCGCCCATTCTGCATCAGCAATTTCAGATGCTCTCCAGAGCAGGGAAGCCCCTTTGGAACGTAGATCAGCAATCCCTTTTCCTTTCCCAGATCCATGGCTGCGGACAAATCCGTCAGAAGGGAAAAGATTTTCCCACGCCTTACGGCCTCTGCCCTTGCCCATTCCTCAGAAGCCTCATAACCGCCGCCGAAAACCACCAGGTTTTCGATTTGCTCCTGGAGCATCCGAATGATGGATTCGTTTTGTTGCTGAAAATCGCCACAGCCGAGAAACCGTTCCGCCGCCGCCGTAGCCTGGGCAACCAGCATGGGAAGCCCATTGGAACAGGGGATGCCCCGCTCCTTTGCCTGATGCAGCAATTCAGTGGCAAGGGGGTTGTAAATCACATCGATCACGCCGCTGCAGCCAGGGAACCGGGCAAGATCGATCAGGCAGCCGCCGTTGTTGGGGTAGGTGCCCACTGGCGTGGTGTTGACAATGATATCGATGTCCCGGTGAGTCGCCAGCTCCTCATAGGACACGCAGCCTGCCTCTCCCCTTCTGGAGGTAATGAGGATTTCCCGCGCTCCGTGGTCAGCAGCCGCTTTGCGAGCCATGAGGCTGGTTCCGCCGTTTCCCAGGATCAGTGTTTTTTTGCCGGAGAAGGAAATGCCCGCAGCCCTGGCAGCGTAGAGGAAGCCATCGTAATCCGTATTGGTGCCCCAAAGAGCGCCGTCTTCCCAATACAAGGTGTTCACTGCACCGATTTCTTTGGCCAAAGGGGAAATCCGGTCGCAGAGCGGCATGACCGCCTTTTTGTAGGGAATGGTAATGTTCAGTCCCTGGAAATTCCTTTTTCTCACAAAAGCCTCAAAGGCATCGGGAGTCAGGCTGAACAGCCGGTACTCGTAGCGGCCAAGAGCCTCATGGATGATTTTTGAATAGCTGTGGCCCAATGTTTCCCCGATTAATCCATATGTCATCACAAAATCTCCTTCTAAAATTTGGGCGAGGGCGATGCTCCATGTTACGCATCAGCCATCGCCCGGATTGTTTTGCGCCAGTTTGTTAGTTTGTTCAGTCGCCGCTTGTCAAATCACCTCTGAATAGCTGCCCAGGAACACAAATAACTCCGGCTGGTTTTCCAGCTGTCCCAGCAGGTTCACAAGCTCTGGCGCATACACGGAAGCCTCCATGTCAAAATAGAACATGAATTCAAAGTCGCTGCCGGGAATCGGGCGGGATTCCAGTTTCGTCAGGTTGACGCCCAGGGTGGCAAATTTGGCAATCATGTGGTACAGGGAGCTTGGCTTGTGGGGGAGGGACAGCATCAGGCTGATTTTGTTGGCCCCCGGATAGATTTCCAGGTTCTTGGAAATGCAGATAAATCGGGTATAATTGTTGTCGCTGGCCTGAATGTTGTTATGAAGCGATTCAAGGCCGTACAGCTCCATGCAATCCCTGGAACAGATGGCGGCGACATCCTTTCGACCGGATTCCGCTACCGCTTTGGCGGCCCTCGCAGTATTTTCGCAAGGCGTGATCGTTACGCCCTGCAGCGTTTTCAGAAATTCCCCGCATTGGCCGATGGCCTGCTCGTGGGAAAAGATTTCCTTCACGTCCTTTAGCTGGGTGCCAGGCTTGGCCAGCAGGCTGTGGCTCACGCGCAGGCGAATGCTCTTTACAATATGGAATTTGTAGTTTTTCATCAAATCGTACACCGTTCCCACAGAGCCGTAAGAGCTGTTTTCAATGGGCAGGATCCCGTACTGGCACAATCCCTGTTCCACCGCATTGAATACGCCCTCGAAGCTGTTGAAATACATGGTGCTTGGCACTTCAAAGAGCTTTTCGCAGGCAGACTGGGAATAGGAACCCTGAACACCCTGGCAGGCAACGACCGCTTTCTTGGGAAACAGCTTCGGCGTTTCTTCCAGAGCCCTTTCGATTCGATCGCCAATGTCAGATATGCGGGAAAGGTAATTGTTCTGGTAAGAACGGCTCAGGTCAAACAAGGTGCTAAACAGGATCCTGGCATAACCGTCCAGCGGCTCGCCGATCTCATCGGAAATGCGGTGCAGGATTTCCTTTTCCCTGGAATCGTTGACTACGGCCAAATTGTGTTCCTCCTTGGCCTTGGCGATTTCCAGTGCCAGGTTCATGCGCTCTTTGAAAAGCTTGGATATTTGGGAATCCACGTTATCGATGTCTTTTCTGATATCTTCTAATTTCATGCTTGTTCCTCCATAATGATTGTTAAAAGCCCAATTGCCATAGCTGCCTCGCAGACGGGCACGGCGCGCACGGCCACGCAAGGGTCATGCCTGCCGGTGATGGACAAGGGTTGGTTTTGGTTTTTGCTCAGGCTGACGGACTGCTGCTCTTTGGCGATGGACGGGGTAGGCTTAAAGGCCAGCCGCGCCATGATGGGCATCCCCGATGTGATGCCCCCCAGGATTCCGCCGTGATGGTTGGTGGCAGTTACAACCTTTCCATCGACTATGCGAAAGGGGTCGTTGTTTTCCGAACCACGCATTTGCGTACTGGAAAATCCTGCGCCAAATTCGATGCCTTTCACTGCGGGAATGCCAAAGAAAATCGGTGCCAGAATGCTTTCCACGCCATCGTACATCGGGCCGCCCAGGCCAGCTGGACAGTTTTTCGCATAAACCTCCACCGTGCCGCCCACAGAATCCCCTTCCCTGCGAGCTGCCAGGATTCGCTGCTGCATCTGCTTTCCTGCTTGTGCGTCCAGGGTTGGAAAATCCGAAGAAGCCGATGGAGCCACGGGGTTCAGCGGGTCAAGTGGCGCATCCTTTACATCTGCGACGGAATCCAGGTGCGCACCGATTTCAATGTCCTTTTGCTGCAGCAGCTGCAGCGCGATTCCCCCTGTGATGCACAAGGGAGCCGTCATCCGAGCGGAAAAGGGTCCGCCGCCAGCCATGTTGAGCGCATCCCCATATTTGATGTGAGCCGTATAATCCGCATGGCCAGGGCGGGGAACGTCCCGCAATTTTTTGTAGTCCTGGGAGCGGACGTCAGTATTGGCGATAGTCAGAGTAATCTGGTGCTCTACGGTGGTAGCGGTATGGCCAGCGACCTGCATGCCCCTTTCCGGGCGCACCTGGTCGGGTTCCTTCCGAGACGTGGAAAAGGGGCTGTTTCCCGGTGCGCGCCTGTCGAGAAACCGCTGCAATTCTTCCATGTCAAAAGACGTGCCCAAAGGAAGCCCGTTGATGGACGCGCCGATTTCCGACTCATGGGAGCCGCCGAAAATGCGCACGCTCAGATGGCTGTTTCCAAAACTAGAGAACACGATATTCACCTCCCATCCGCTCAAAATCCTCAAAGAATCCAGGGTAAGACTTGTTGACTGCCTCTGTACCCTCAATGATGAGGGGCGCATCGCATAATACCGATGCGATTGCCATGGCCATGACAATGCGGTGGTCGTTGTAACCGCTGACCGCCCCCCCTGTCAGCCGCGAGCCGCCAACGATGGTCAGGCCATCCGGTTCTTCCGTGACGTCAGCCCCTAAACGAGAGAGGCAGTCATGCATCGCTGAAAGGCGATCGGATTCCTTGAGCCGCAGCCTGGCGGCATTGTGAATGCGAGTCGTCCCCTTTGCCCCGGCAGCCATGACCGCCAGAATGGGAACCAAATCGGGAATTGCCGATACATCCACAGGAATCCCTTTCAACGGGGCTTTCATGGCCGACAAGCCTGTGGGCTGCTCCGAAACGCTTCCGCCCATTCTGCGGGCAAGGTTGATGATTTTGCGGTCGCCCTGAATGGAGCGCAGGTTTAGCCCCCTGCAAATCACGCCGGATTCCCCGGAAAGCACGCCCGCGGCCACCCAGAATGCGATGTTGGACCAATCGCCCTCCGCAGTCATTTCGGCAGGCGGAAGATATTGCTGCCTGCCTTGGACGTTGTAGGTCAGCAGCCCTTCTTTTTCTTCTGCGCATACGTCCACATGGCACATCCGCAGGACATCCAGAGTCAAATCCACATACCCCTTGGATTCCAAGGGTGAAGTGATGCGTATTTGGCTGTTTTCCTTTAAGAGCGGCAAGGCAAACAAAAGTCCGGTGATGTACTGGGAACTGACGTTTCCAGGCAAAGTGAAAATCCCGCCTTTCAGATTCCCTTTCACATGGCAGATTTCCTGTGTGCCATCCCTTTTTCTGTGTTGATTGGAAAAAGAACAGCCATGGGCCTCCATCTCCTCTTTCAAAGGAGAAATGGGGCGATTTGGCAGCCTGCCGGAACCCATGAAAATTGCTTCCCCTTTCAGCGCCATGGCAACCGGCAGGAGAAACCGAAGCGTAGACCCGCTTTCCCGGCAATTCAGAACGGGAGTCGAGGACTTTAGTTGCGCCAGGCAACTGCGAGTAGCTTCCAGATCCTCCGATGTGGTGTTGATGATCGTTTTTGTCGTTTTTTGCGATAAAGCCGCCGCAATGAGGAGCCTGTGCCCATGGGATTTGGAGGCCACCGCATCGATGCTGCCGCCCAATGCATGAGGTATGATTTCAATGTTCATGATAACCCCGCCTTGATAAACGTTTCTAAATCCGATATTGGAAATTTTCTCAGTTGGCAATTTCCCAATGTCACAGGGATGACCAATGAGATGGAATCGCCCATGCGCTTTTTATCTTTGCGCGCCGCTTCTGCCAGCTGTGCCGCTGTAAAAGGACAGTCCAGGGGGAAACGGAATTTGCGCAGGCTTTCTGCGAGAGGCATGAAACAATCCTCCTCTGACCATCCCAGTTTCCAAGCTGCCTTTGCTGCGATAACCATGCCCATGGCGATGGCATGCCCGTGCGAGATGGAAAAGCCGCTGCACGCTTCAATGGCATGGCCGATGGTATGGCCAAAATTGAGCAGCTGACGCACGCCCATGTCCCGCTCATCCGCTTCCACCACTTCTCGCTTGATTTCAATGGCTCTGTGGCTGATGTGGGCGATGGTTTCCGGGCTGGTCAATTGCTCTGCTTCCTGGATGTAAGAGAACAAGTCGCGATCCGCAATCGCACCGGCTTTGATGGCCTCCGCCACTCCATCCAGCAACACATCATAAGGCAGGGTTTTGATGGTATCGATGTCGAAAAGCACCAGAGAAGGCTGCCAAAACGCACCGGTCAGATTTTTGCCGGATTTTAAATTCACGCCGGTTTTCCCCCCTACCGAGGAATCCACTGCCGCAAGAAGGGTGGTGGGCACTTGCACGAACTGGATGCCCCGCAGGTAAGACGCTGCGGCAAAGCCGGTCAGGTCGCCGGAGATGCCGCCGCCCAATGCGATCAACGCATCGGAGCGGGTCAACTGGTTTTCTGCCAGAAATTCCAGCAATTCGGCAAGGGTTTCCCAGCTTTTGGAGGACTCGCCATGTGGGAACGTAAAAATTACCGTTTCATAACCTGCCTGCCGCAGGGATGTTTCCAAAACCGCAGCGTAAAGGCCGGTCACCTGATCATCCGCCACAATGCAAATCTTTTTTCCGTTTTCTCCCAATGCTTCCCGGATCAACCCGCCGGATCGAGCCAAAAGTCCGGAATCCGTCATGACTTTGTAAGTCTTTGATGCTGAAATTGTAATGATGTCCATTAGAATATCTCCCCGTCAATCAATGCTTTTTTCTCCCGTCCATCTTTCAATAATTCCCGCAGGGTTTCGCTGTCTTTTTCCTTGATGGCCTTGCTGTATGCGTTCAGCCGGTCGGCGATGCCATCGATTTCTTCCGCCAGAAATTCCGAATTGTCCAAAAACAGTTCCGTCCACATGACCTCATTCAGCTTCGCCACCCGGGTCAAATCCCGATAACTCCCTGCGGAAAAGCCATCGTGCTTCAAGGCCGCCGGGCTTTTGATATAGGCGCTGGAAACCACATGGGCCAGCTGCGAGGTGAAGGCGATCATCTGGTCGTGCTCCTCTGGCGTGGCAATCTGGATGTTGGTGAACCCCATGGCAGTGAACAGATCCTTCACCTTTTCCACATCCTGGATGTTCCCCTTGGTAGGGGTCAGAATCATGGAAGCTTTTTTGAAGAGAGCCTTTTTCGCATGGTCAAAGCCGGAATGCTCCAGGCCAGCCATGGGGTGGCCGCCGATGAAAACGAAGCCCTGTTTCAATGCGATAGGTTCAATTGCGGCGCAGACGATTTGCTTCACGCCGCAGCAGTCCAAAACGATGGAGCCTTTCTTGAAAACATCCTGCTTTTCCCGTACAAAATCGATACTGGCCTGGGGGTAAAGGGCGATGATGTTCAAATCGCAGTCCGCCAGCGATTCGTCCGTCAATGAAAAGTCGATTGCGTCAAGGAGCTTTGCCTTTTTTACGACAGAATCGTTTCGGTCATAGCCATACACCGTATGTTTCGTGTTTTCTTTGATCGCTTTGGCCATGGAGCCTCCAATGAGCCCCAGGCCGATAATGGAAATTTTCATGCTGTTCGCCGCCTTTCCTCGTTATGCGTCATTTCAGTCGCACATCGCATTTTTCTGGTCATCCCTTGTAGGCATGCGGCAAAATCGCATTGACGGCAGTGACCACATCTGCGAAAACTTCTGGCTTCAGGGATTGTGCGCCATCGCACAGCGCATGAGCCGGATCGTTGTGGACTTCGATCATCAGGCCATCTGCACCGGCAGCGGTGGCCGCCATGGCCATGGGCTTTACCAAATCCGCAATGCCGGTAGCGTGGCTTGGATCCACGATGATAGGCAGGTGGGTCTTGGTTCGCAGGAGCGGAATCGCCGACAAGTCCAGGGTATTTCTGGTGGCCGTCTCAAACGTTCGGATGCCCCGTTCGCACAAAATGACGTTTTCATTTCCGCCGGCCATGATGTATTCCGCACTCATGAGCAGTTCCTTCAATGTGCTGGAAAGGCCTCTTTTTAAGAGTACGGGCTTGTCGAGGTGCCCCAGTTCTTTCAGCAACTCAAAGTTCTGCATGTTTCTTGCGCCAACCTGGATGACGTCCACTTCCTCGAAAAGGGGCAGATGGGACAAATCCATGACTTCCGTTACGATGGGAAGGCCGGACTTCTTTTTTGCTTCCAGCAGCAGGTTGATGCCCTCGGCGCGCATGCCCTGGAACGCATAAGGCGATGTCCGGGGCTTGAAAGCGCCGCCCCTCAGCAGGCCTGCGCCCGCTTCTTTTACTGCCATGGCTATGCCGCATACCTGCTCTTTGGATTCTACGGAACAAGGCCCGGCGATGATTTGGAAGTTGCCACCGCCAATTTTCATGCCGGAGATGTCCACGACCGTATCTTTCGGGTGGAATTTGCGGTTTGCGTTTTTGTAAGGTTCCTGCACTCGCTTTACGGTTTCCACGATGTCCAGCGCATTGATCAGGTCGATGTCAACTGCGCTGGTATCGCCGATCAATCCAAGGATCGTCGTGCTTTCCCCCTTGCTGAAATGGATGTCCAAATCCATGCTTTCCAGCCAGGAAATCAGATTGTCCAGCTGCTTTTTTTCCGGGTTGTCTTTTAAGATGATAATCATGTTTTCTCCTCTTTCCTTAACATCAAATAACAAAGTTGGCTTTGTTGATTGGCGTTCAAAACAATGGCCTTAGTCGGCGAATGGGAACACCGTAAACGATATTTCCTAATAAAAAACTCCGTAAGTGAATTTTACTTACGGAGAACGTCTCGCCATTGGAATCGAATCAGGTTTTACGAGCTATCCCATTGCAGCAAAATCCACTTTACGCTTAAAAAAGAAAGTAAAGTAAAAATAAAAATATTCGGCTGCAAACGTAGCGAGCTTGTTCAACATTTTTCTGATCCCTTCATTCAATCTGTAAGCATTTTACCACGTTCTTTTTCGCTTGTAAAGCGTTTTTTTGAGGGTTGCTTGAAAATGCGTGTA
>CAZVBL010000061.1:0-14712 GCA_964625475.1 uncultured Zhenpiania sp.
CGCAAGGCGGCTCATGCTTGTCGCATTTTCTTCCCCCGATGCCCCCGAATCCTTGATTTTACTGGGGTTTTGGGGTTTCTGAAAATTTTTTCTTCCCATGTAAAATGTCCTTATTCCCACGGAGAATGTTCCTTTGCGGCTGGGGCTGGGGGTTTCCTCTTTATAGGCAAAACACAAGATATAGAGTGGGGGCGGCTGGGGTTATGGCTATGTTGTCTTCCTGAGTAAAATGTTCTTTTTGCTGTTTTCTGGCGGTAAAAGCGGGGGGAGCGGGTAGCATGATAGCCTCCGCTCCGTTTGTTCTTATTCTGCCCCGCTCGGCTCCTTTGCTGCGTTTGCCACTCTTTCCAACGCATTGCGTTGTTCATTGTATTGTTCAATAAGCCTGGAAAAGGTTTCCAAACTCTCCTTAGCGGCCTTGTAAGCTTCGGACTGCGTAAGGGCTGTCAGCCATTTATAGGCAGCTTGCACGGCATCGGTGGCCTTCGTCATGTCCTTCACTGCATCGGCCATTGCCCCCCATGCCGCCCGCCGCCTTTGGGTCTGTGTTGGCATCAACCGTAATGCTTTTAACGTGCCCGCTGTCTGTGCCGTCCTGGGCTTCTTGTGCGCCCTCCTGCGCTTTTTTCCTATCGGCTTTGTGGCTTGTATCGGCTGGTTTCATTCCTTCATCGCTCCTCGCGTAAATTTCAATCTTCCGAAAATTATTGTTAGCGGAAGTTTGTTTCTTTCTTTCCTCCAATCCACGCCCCCATGCAGGGGGCGGCACGAGGTTACGCTGCCCTCAAACATCAAATTCACTTATCGAGCGGGACTATTGCAAGCGTCTTTCCCAGCGGGGCTAACACTTTTAAGATCGTGTCTATCTGGGGGCTTGTTCTTCCCTTTTCCATGCGGGCTATGATCGGCTGTTTTACCCCGCTCAATTCTTCAAGCTTCTTTTGGCTTATGCCCTTTTCCTGTCTGGCTTTGATAAGCTCCCCTATAAGGGAAACTCTTAAATTACTGGCGGCGATTTCTTCCGGGGTGAAAAGCTCTTTTTGCAATTCTTCCCATGTCCCGCCGGTTGCGTTATTATTCATCCTCAATTCCCCTTTCTATCAAGTCTGCAAGCTCCCGCTTGGCTTTCTCTATCTCCCTTGCGGGGGTCTTTTGCGTTTTCTTCATAAATTGGTGAAGCAGTACAAAGCTCCCATCATGCCACGCCACAAATGGAGCGGCTTGGAATTCGATCCCTGGCATTGCGGCCAATCCGCTCCCTCGTTTCCAGCAATGCAGCGTTAGAAGCTATATCACACAACATATTATTAAAACGGTTTTGATAGTAATCTCATCGAAAACGCTTGGCGTTTACCAGATTCAAGACATCCGCATCAATTCCTGGATTTTCTAACTTTTGCTTCAAATAATACCGCCCATCCAAAAAGCCAAAAAAGGAAACTTTCGCAGCGGGTACCTCCGCAGACCGGCGAGGGCAAGCACCCAGAGCGAAACTCACCAAAACAAACTATCCAAACCGCCCATCCAAAAAGCCAAAAAGGGAAACTTTCGCAGCGGGTACCTCCGCAGCCCGGCGAGGACAAGCACCCAGAGCGAAACTCACCAAAACAAACTATCCATCTAAAAAGCCAAAAAAGGAAACTTTCGCGGCGGGTACCTCCGCAGACCGGCGAGGGCAAGCACCCAGAGCGAAACTCACCAAAACAAACTATCCAAACCGCCCATCCAAAAAGCCAAAAGGGGAAACTTTCGCGGCGGGTACCTCCGCAGCGCAGCGAGGACAAGTACCCAAAGCGAAAGTTTCCCCTGCCCTACTTCATCCGTTCCTGCTTCACCTTATGATCCACCACATGGCGCTTTGCCAGCTCTGCGGTCACATCTTTCAATTCGATGCCCTGTTCCACCATCATGACCAGCACATGGTAAGCGAGGTCCGCAACTTCGTAAATCGTCTCTTCCTTATCGTTTTTCGCACCGGCGATGATCACCTCGGTGGACTCCTCCCCCACTTTCTTGAGGATTTTGTCCATGCCCTTTTCAAACAAATACGAGGTGTAGCTCTTTTCCTTTGGCTGGGTTTTCCGCCCCTCGATCATGCGATAAAGCCCCTCGTAGGAAAAGGGCGTTTCATCCTCTGCCGTGAAAATTTCGTTGAAAAAGCAGCTTTCTGCCCCGGTGTGGCAGGCGGGGCCGTCTTTGATGACCTCCACCACCAGCGCATCCCGGTCGCAATCCGCCATAATATTGACCACCTTTTGCCGATTGCCGCTGGTTTCGCCTTTTCGCCACAGCTCCTGCCTGGAGCGGCTCCAAAAACAAGTATAGCCCTCTTCCATGGTGATCTGCAGGGATTCCTCGTTCATGTAAGCCACCGTCAGAACCTGCTTGGAATAATAGTCCTGTACGATGGCTGGAATCAAGCCCTTTTCATCGAATTTCAAATCCATATGCTCCATGTGTCCTCCCTTTTTCCAGTCGTCCAGCCGTTCGCATTTTCACGTCCGCGCCGTCTTTAGAGGCGCACCTCCACGCCCTGTTTTTTCAGATATCGTTTCAACTCCGGGATATGGATTTCCCTGAAGTGGAAAATGCTGGCCGCCAGCCCCGCATCCATGCCCGGATGCTGGAACAGCTGGGAAAAGTCCTCCATCTTCCCTGCGCCGCCGGAAGCGATGATGGGCACGGAAACCCTGGCTGCGATGGCATCCAGCAGTTCCAGGTCGAATCCTTCCTTGACCCCATCCGTGTCAATGCTGTTGACAACCAGCTCGCCGGCTCCCCGGTTCACGCCGTCCACAGCCCACTGCAGCGCGTCAATGCCCGTGTTTTCCCTGCCGCCCTTTGAAAACAGCTTGAAAACGCCGTCCACACGCTTGATGTCCATGCTGAGGACCACGCACTGGTCGCCGTATTTCTTTGCGCCCTGTTCGATGATGCCCGGATTGCGGATGGCGCCGCTGTTGACGCTCACCTTATCGGCTCCGCATTTCAGCACCCGATCAAAATCCTCCAGCCCATTGATGCCGCCGCCCACTGTGAGGGGGATGAAAATCTGGGAGGCAACGTCCGTCAATATGTCCGAAAACAGTTTCCGTTCCTCCACGCTGGCGGTAATGTCGTAAAATACCAGCTCATCGGCTCCCTGTTCATTGTAATAGCGAGCCATTTCCACCGGATCCGCCACATCCTGTATTCCTTCAAAATTGATTCCCTTTACGACCCTTCCGTTCCGCACGTCCAGGCAGGGGATGATCCTCTTTGTAATCATGGTTTCTCCCTGTTTAAACCGAACCGTTTTGTTAAAATCGCAGCATTTCCAGCTTGCGGAGCCTTCCAAATGCCGCTTCTTTTCCCATCATTGATTCCGACTCTGCTATTCAGCCAGCCGCAAAGCCTGCTTCAAATCGAGGATGCCATCGTAAAGGGCTTTGCCCAGAATCGCTCCATGGACATGCTCCTTCAGTTCTGAGATTTCCTCCCCGGAGCTGATGCCGCCGGAAGCAACGATGTTCAGGCCTTTTATCCGGGAAAGCTTCCTGTAAATCTCCAGATTGGTGCCTTTCAGCCCTCCATCCCGGGAAATGTCCGTATAAATCACGGTTTTCACGCCGATTTCAGCCAGGTATCCGCAAAATTCCATGCTGTCTCTGTCCGTAGTTTCTTTCCAGCCGCAAATCGCCACATGTCCATCCCTGGCATCTACGCCTACTGCGATTTTTTCGCCATAGGCTGCCACCATCTGTTCCAGGAAATCCGTGTCTTTGACGGCGATGGTTCCCAAAATCACCCGGCCAACGCCCAAGTCCAGGTACTGCCGGATACGATCCTCGTCCCGGATGCCGCCGCCCACCTCCACGAACAAATCCACGTCCGAAACGATTTCCCGAATGGATTGGAAATTGACGAGGCGGCCATCCTTTGCCCCATCCAAATCCACAAGATGGAGATTTTTCGCACCCTGAGCCTTGAACCGCCTTGCCACGTCCACAGGGCTTTTGCTATATATGGTCATCTGATCGTAATCGCCTTGATACAGACGAACCGCCTGTCCATCCCTCAAGTCGATTGCCGGAAACAATTCCATAATGGTTACATTCCTTTCTGTTGCTGCAACAGCGCTTCGATGGTCGCTGCCGACTCACCGTAGGCTTTCACATCCTGCGCCAGCAATTCCTGGGCTTGCTGTTCATTGAGGAATACGGTCGTTTCCTCTTTTGTTCCCTGCTTTTCCAGCGTATAAGTCCACTGAACCTCCTGTGCGTCCGCAATCAATGCCAGAATTTGTTCCGCATATTTCTGCATTTCCTTGTCGAATGCATCTTTGTCTCCTTCGGCCACCACTTTGTCGTCAAATCGGATGTTCAGGCTCAGGGGCTGCTCCGTGGCCTGGATTTCCACGCGATAATTGGCTACGTTGTTTTTCAAATCAATGGTTTCCAACAGCGTTGCCACAGAGGCTGAATCTTCGATGCTCTGGACTTTGACAGCAAAGAGTTTTTTTGCGATTTGGGAAAGGTCTGCCTGCAATGCGCCCGTTGCCTGCGTCGCTTGCGTGGCCTGCCCTGATTCCGCCGCATGCTCCGTCGTTTCTTCTTTCTCTGCCGTTGGGTCAATGGGAACCTGGTTTCGCTCTTCGTTTCCTGAAATCAAAAGGAGCAGTCCTCCCAACGCCACAGCGGTTATTGCCGCCACAAGGATAGTCGCCTTCAAGTTTTTCCCCAACACTTTCCGCATTGTCTTCATGTTCCTTACTCCTATGCCTTCCTGCGAAACGGGAAGAAGCCAAAATCATGATCTGCGCCATCTTTGCAAATCCATTCCTTCCCAGCTCTTACAACTCCATAAAGGCTTTCAATATGTTCAGCCCTACGCGACCGCTCTTTTCTGGGTGGAATTGGGTCCCGTAAACAGAACCGCTGCGAACGGCGCCCGTGATTTCAATATCATAATTTGACGTCGCAATGGTGTTTTCAAGGCAATTTTTGCCGTAAAAGCTGTGTACATAATAGACATAATCCCCCTCTTTGATGTATCGGAAGAGGGGATCGCTGCCTTTGAGTTTCAAACTGTTCCAACCGATATGGGGGACTTTCAGCTTTTCGCCTCCCGCCCTGGCAGGAAGGTCTGTTTCGATGGATGCGATTTCGCCTTTTATGAGGCCAAGGCCTTCATGCTCCCCGTACTCGCAGCTCTTTTCAAAGAGCAACTGCATGCCGAGGCAAATCCCCAAAAGCGGCTTGCCCTGGCGCGTTCCGGCCAGGATCGTATCCACGAGGCCGGTGGCCTTCAGCTTGGCGATGGCGTCTTTAAACGCGCCTACGCCTGGAAGGATCACCCGGTCGGCTTTCGCAATATCTTCTTTTCGATTGGTTACAGCCGTCTCGGCTCCCAGGAACTTCAAAGAGGCGGTGAGGGAAAACAAATTCCCAACGCCATAATCAATTACTGCAATCATGTCTTACCTTTCTAAAGAACGCCCTTTGTAGAAGGAATCTCGTCCGCATAAGCCGGGTCGATGGCAGTCGCCTGAGCCAACGCCCTCGCCAGCGCCTTGAACGTCGCCTCAATGATGTGATGGGAATTTTCCCCTGCCATCATCTTGAAGTGTAGCGTCAAGCCCAGTTCCCTGGAAAACGCAGCCATAAATTCCCTTGCCAGTTCCGTATCAAATGTCCCTACCTTTTGGGTCGGAATCTCTACATCGAAGTTCAGGTGCGCCCTTCCACTGATGTCCAATGCGCAGAGGATCAGGGCTTCGTCCATGGGAAGCTGCGCGCTGCCGTAGCGGCAAATGCCCCTCTTGTCGCGCAATGCGGCTTTAAAAGCCTGCCCCAGGGAAATTCCAACGTCCTCCACCGTGTGATGGTCATCCACATGGCTATCGCCCTGGCACTCCAAGAAAAGATCAAACCGCCCATGTCGGGAAAAAAGCTCCAGCATATGGTTCAAAAATCCGCATCCCGTATTGATTTTGCATTTGCCGCTGCCCTCGATTCCCAAAGTCAGCTGAACGTCCGTTTCGTTCGTTTTTCGATTGATCTGGCTGGTTCTCATGTTTTCAGTCCTTTCCAAGCAACTCTTTGGTCGCAGCGAGGAGCATGTCCATGTCCTCATCCCTTCCGATGGTAATTCGGACAAAATTCGACACAGGATCTTTCCCAAAGTGTCGTACAAGTATGTTTTTTTCGCGAAGCCCGGTAAAATACGCCTCGCCTGAAAGCCTGTCGCTCTCCACAAAGACGAAGTTCGCAGAAGAAGGCAGCACATGGAAACCCAACGCTTTCAACTCTCCCGAAAAACGCTCCCTGGTTTTCATGATCCGTTCCCTGCTCTCCTGGAAATAACCATCGTCCCGCATTGCGGCGGCGGCGGCTAAGATGGATAACCGATTCAAGTTGTAAGGATTGAAGCTGAACTTGATGGCATTCAGATCCGCAATCACTTGGGGGCTGCCCATGGCAAACCCCACCCGGCTTCCCGCAAGGCTCCTGGACTTGGAAAAAGTCTGTACCACTAATAGATTATCATACTTTCGCAAAAAAGGCACGCAACTTTTTGCGCCAAAATCGACATATGCTTCATCGATCACCACCAAATTGCGCCGATTGGTTTTGAGAATGTCCTCTATCTCCAGTAAATCCAAGGCGATTCCCGTGGGTGCGTTTGGGTTGGCGATGATGATCGTCCCGTCTAAATTTTTGTATTTTTGGGGATCGATGCGCAAATCCTCTGTCAGGGGGATGGGGTTTCCCTTTGCGGAGAACACGTCTGAAAAAACCTTGTAAAACCCGTAGCTGGTTTCCGGGTACCAGACGTTCCCCGCTTCATTCCGAAAGGCCATGAAGCAAAAGGCCAGGATTTCATCCGATCCGTTTCCTACCATGACCTGGTTTTGTTCGATGCCATAATGTTCGGCAATCGCCGTCACCAGTTCCCTGGCTTCCGGATCCGGATAGAGCATTAATTTGTCCACTTCTGCCTGATTGATGGCTTCCAAGGCTTTGGGGCTGGGGGCGTATGGGTTTTCGTTGGTGTTCAATTTAATCAGGCCGCTGCCTTGCGGCTGCTCGCCGGGCACATAAGGCTCCAGGCTTTTCAATCGCTCGCTCAAAAATCTGCTCATTTTACCACCTCCCCCAGTTTGTCCATCATATCGCTGATTATGGCGTTTTGAAATTTGAAGCTGGATTTGTTGGCAATGAACCTGGCGCTGATGTTTTTAAATTCCTCGATGATTTCCAGGTTGTTGGCCGCCAGCGTGTTTCCCGTTTCCACGATGTCCACGATGACATCCGACAGCCCCAGGAGGGGAGCCAGTTCGATGCTGCCGTTCAGCTTGATGATTTCGATGTCCCTGTTTTTCTCGGAATAAAACCGTTTTGCCACATTCACATATTTTGTGGCGATGCGGAGCGTCCTGTCGGTATCCTCAGCATAGCCCCTGGGCGCAGCCACAGCCATGCGGCATTTTCCAATGTTCAAATCCAGCAGCTCATAAACGTCCGGGGCGGTTTCCATGAGGATGTCCTTTCCCACGATTCCCACGTCCGCTGCGTGGTGTTCCACATAGATTGCGACGTCGCTGGGCTTTACCAGCAGATAGCGAACGCCTTTTTCCGGATTCTCGAATACCAGTGATCTGTTTTTTTCTTCGTATGCCCGGCAGTCGTAGCCAGCGTCCCGGAGCATTCCATAGACCTGATCCCCAAGCCTGCCCTTTGGCAATGCGATGTTCAGCATGACGGTTCCTCCTTTCTCGCTTCTCCCTTTTCCAATCGATACAACTCGCGATAGTGGATGGTTTCCGGCTCCCGTTTTTCCGCCCGCACGGTCAGGCCATGTTCTTGAATTTGCCGCACGGCTTTTGCCACCGCCGCCGCACTGTCCCCGCAATCGTACAAGAGCACCGCATCCACGTCATGTTCTTCCTTTTTTTTCGCAATGCGGTTGATCTCGTTGAGGTAGAGGGCGAATCCGATGGCATCGGCCTTTTTCCCCATGATCGCCATGGCCTGGTCGTACTGGCCGCCGGAAAGCACGGCTTTTCCCAGTTCCTTGATGTACCCTTTGAAAATGATGCCGTTATAATAATCGATGTCGTTGACGATGGAAAGATCCACCTGGATGTTTTCTGCAAGATCCAGTTCTTCCAGGGCTTCATAAACCTGCTCCAACTCAGCCAGCGCCTTGCCCATGGCGTCATTGAGGCAGATTTTTTTCGCTTCCTTTATCGCTTGCTTTGCGTTTCCGTAGAGGAATGGCAGCTTGCACAGGCTCTGGATCTGCAACTGGGACAGGTCGCTTCTTTCGGCTGTTTTCCGCAGACCGTCCGCATTTTTGCTCCTGATGAGGCGCAGCAGCTTGAATTTGATGTGATCCGGCACCCGGAGGCTCTCCAGCAGCTCCACCACGAAGCTCATGTGAGAGATTTCCAGGAGGTAGTCCCGGCTGATGGCGGCGAGGCTCTCTGCTGCCAGGGAAAGGATTTCCGTAATGCAGTAAGCGTCCACCGTTCCGATGCATTCCAGTCCCATTTGGCTGATTTCCTTGAAGGTGTGGCTCTCCCGGCTTTCCCTGTATACGTTTTCCAGGTAGTATAGCTTTTCGTTGCATGTCGCTGTGGCTCTGGCATCCTTGATGATGCTCAGGGTCACATCCGGCTTGAGCGCCAGCAGCCTGCCGTCCAAATCCGTGAATGTGATGACTTTATCCGTCCCCAGGAAATCCTTGTTTTCCACGTACAGGCTGTATTCTTCAAATTTTCCCATTTTGTATTTTTTGTAACCATATTGTTCATAAAGACCCCGCAACTTGAGGCAGGCCCGTTCGTCCGGTTTCAAATCCGCTTTTCTGTATTCCATGACCATCCTTCCTTCGCTCTTCTTTTTCACATTATCACATTAAAACGTTAATTTGAACAAGTGATATTATAGCATGCTGACAAAAATTGTCCACCGTATTTTTCAATTTTTTTTGCGGGAAATCACAAAAACCAAAATAGTTTCCTTGACAACTATTTTTTTTCGTAGTAACATAATTGCCAACTCAATTATTTGCTGTCGCAGCAAAGGAGGCACAAAATGGAAGAACACGGCTACATGCGGGACTTTTCCATTATCCATCGTTTTAGCATCATGTTCCATGTAAAGGCCCTGAAAGAGTTTAAAGTCGCTGCCCATCAGATGGGATACATCGTTCACATCTGCAAGGAACCAGGGGTTTCCCAAGAGGATCTGTCCGCTTTTTTCGGGCTGAACAAAGGCTCTGTGGCCAAGGGAGTTCGGAACCTGGTGGACGAGGGGTACGTCCGCCGGCTCCGAAACGAAAAGGATCAACGCGCTTATCGGCTTTATCCTACGGAAAAGGCAGAATCGCTGGTTGCCACAGCCGAGGAAATCATGGGGAATTTTGACGATATCCTGACAAAGGGCATGACAAAGCGGGAAAAGGAACTCTTCCAATCCCTGTTGGAAAAAGCATGCGACAACGTGATGGAAGCCGCCGGGGACGCCAGGCAGGAATTGGCGCGCCCAGGTCCGCCGCCACCGGGAATCCACTGCTGCGATGCTGGCACAAAACCGACTGACGGCAAATAAGGTTTCAGAAAGGGGATTTACTAGTATGAAAGAAATGTTGAAGTACTACAGGCCTTACGTCCCGGTGCTCTTTTTCATTGTGGCGTTTCTCTTTGGGCAGGCATTGTGCGAGCTGGCGCTTCCGGGCTACATGTCGGACATCATCAATTTCGGAATCATCAAGGGGGACATGCCTTATATCTACAGGATCGGGGCTGTCATGGTTCTGGTGTCCTTTGCCGTAGTCGTGTGTTCCGGCCTGGCCGGACTGCTTTCCGCAAGGGTGGCTGCCAAGGCTTCCCGGGATGTCAGGCGCGCATTGTTCGAGCGGGTCACTGCTTTTTCCGCAGCCGAGCTGGAGGAATTTTCCACGGCTTCGCTCATCACCCGCTCCACGAACGACGTGCAGATGATCCAGCAGTCCACGGTCATGATTCTGCGCATGGCCTGTTTTGCGCCGATTATGGGGATCGGTGCGGTGATCAAGGCCCTGCGCACCAGCGTGCCGCTTTCCTGGACCATCGGCTTGTCGGTCCTGGTGATCCTGCTCATCATGGTGCTGGCCTTCCTGCTGGTGATGCCAAAATTCAAGGTGCTTCAGTCAAAGCTGGACCGCATCAATCTGATTATGGGGGAACGGCTCTCCGGCCTTTTGGTCGTCAGGGCGTTTACGACAGAGCCTTACGAAGAAGATCGGTTCGACAAGGCCAACCTGGAGTTAAAGCGCATCAACATTTTCGTCAACAAGGCCATGTCCTTTATGATGCCTTCCCTGATGCTGGTGATGAATCTTTCCAGCATCCTCATCGTGTGGGTCGGAGCAAAACTCATCGATGCCCACAACCTGATGATCGGAGACATGATGGCGTTCATGCAGTACGCTATGCACGTCATCATGTCCTTCCTCTTCATCACTATGATGTTCATCATGATTCCAAGGGCAGCCGTATCGGGGCAGAGAATCGGCGCAGTGCTGAAGGTGATGCCCAGCATCGAGGATGCTCCCGACTGCCAGACGCTGAGGGAACCGAAGGGCGTGCTGGAGTTTCGGAACGTGTCCTTCGCTTATCCGGATGCCATGGAAAAAACATTGTCCAACATCAGCTTTGTCGCAAATCCCGGGGAAACGACGGCCATCATCGGTGGCACCGGGAGCGGCAAGTCCAGCCTGCTCAGCCTGATTCCGCGCTTTTTCGATGTGACGGAGGGCAAAATCCTGCTGGATGGCATCGACATTCGCCAGCTGTCCCAGGAAAGCCTCCGCAACGCAATCGGCTATGTGCCGCAAAAGGGAATCCTGTTTTCGGGTACCATCGCTTCCAATCTTCGGTACGGCAGGGAGGACGCTTCCCTGGCAGAACTGGAAGGGGCAGCGGAAACGGCTCAGGCCATGGAATTCATCGCAGACAAGGCAGAAGGCTTTGACGAACCTGTCTCCCAGGGCGGAACAACGGTTTCCGGCGGGCAGAAGCAGCGGCTTTCCATTGCGCGCGCACTGGTGAAAAAACCTCAGATTTACATGTTCGATGACAGCTTTTCCGCGCTGGACTTCAAAACGGATGCTGCACTTCGCTCCGCCCTCAAGGAAAAGGTGGGAGACAGCACCTTGATCATCGTGGCGCAGCGCATCAACACTATCATGGACGCAGATAAAATCATTGTGCTGGATGATGGCTGCGTTGCCGGGATGGGCACCCATCAGGAGTTATTGGAAAACTGCAGCGTTTATCAGGAGATCGCTTCTTCCCAATTGAGCGAGGAAGAACTTGGAAAGGGGGTTCACAGAAATGGCTAGACAACCGAGAGCAAAGAAGCGGGGCGGCCCTGGCGGCGGTCCGAACGGGAACATGATGCCGGGAGAAAAGGCAAAGGATTTTTCGGGAACCATGAAAAACCTGCTGTCTTATCTGAAGCCCCACGGCATTGCCCTGGCAGCCGTGTTCGTGTTCGCAGTGGCGAGCACCATTTTTTCCATTGTGTCTCCTACTATTTTGGGAAATGCCACGGATGAGGTAGTAAAGGGGCTGACGTCGCCTGCTGGCATTGATTTCAATGCTTTGCTGCGCATTTTGGTCTTTCTCATCGGACTGTACGTCTTGAGCTTTGCCTTTTCCGCCGCCCAGGGCTACATCATGGCAGATATTTCCCAAAAGATCATTTACGACCTGCGCCGCGCCATGTCGGAAAAGATGGATCGGCTGCCGCTGAAATATTTTGACAATCAAACCCACGGAGAAATCCAGAGCCGGGTGGTAAACGACATCGAGACGGTGAACCAGACGCTTTCCCAGAGCCTGACCCAAATCATCACCAGCGTCACTACGATTGTAGGAATCCTGTTCATGATGATACGCATCAACCTGCTCATGACTGTGACCGCGCTCATCGTGCTGCCCCTCTCCATGGTGATCATTCGCCTCATTGTCAGCAAGACCCAGGTACATTTCAAGAACCAGCAAAAGTACCTGGGGGAGGTCAACAGCCATGTGGAAGAAATGTACACGGGGCATACCATTGTGAAGGCTTTCAATCGGGAGCAGAAATCCATGGAAACCTTTGATCGTTACAACGACAAGCTGTACGAATCCGCCTGGAAGTCCCAATTTCTGTCAGGCCTCATGATGCCCCTCACGAATTTCGTGGGGAACCTGGCCTATGTGGTAGTGTGCATCCTGGGAGGCCATCTTGCCCTGAAGGGAACTGTTACCATCGGCAACATCCAGGCTTTCATCCAGTATGTCCGCAGCTTCAACCAGCCTGTGTCACAAGTGGCAAATGTAGCCAACCTGCTCCAGTCCACGGCAGCCGCCGCAGAACGCGTCTTTGCGTTCATTGGGGAAACGGAGGAAGACGAAGTGCCTGCCGCTGCGTCTCCGCACGCTGCGCTTTCCTGGAATCGGGAAACGCTGCGGGGGCAAGTGGGCTTTGAACACATCGGCTTCGGCTACGGGGAGGAACTGATTATCAGGGATTTTAACTTCCAGGTTCGCCCAGGGCAGCGAATCGCCATCGTTGGACCTACGGGTGCGGGCAAGACGACCATCGTAAAGCTGCTGCTCCGCTTCTACGAGTTGAACCGGGGGCGCATCACGGTGGATGGAAACGACATCAGGGATTATTCGAGAAAGGATTTGCGGAGCATGTTCGGCATGGTGCTGCAGGACACCTGGCTCTTTAGCGGGACAGTTCGGGAAAACATCCGCTACGGCAACATGGCTGCCACGGATCGGGAAGTGGAGGAAGCCGCAAAGGCAGCCCACATCCATCATTTCATCATGACCCAGCCGAAGGGCTATGACATGGAGATCAACGAGGAGGCCAGTAACGTCTCCCAGGGGCAAAAGCAGCTGCTGACCATCGCCAGAGCCATTCTGGCGGATACGCCGATCCTGATTCTGGATGAGGCTACCAGCTCCGTGGATACCAGGACAGAAACCCAGATCCAGCAGGCCATGGCCAACCTGATGAAGGACAGAACCAGCTTTATCATCGCCCATCGCTTATCGACCATTCGCGACGCGGATCACATTCTGGTCATGAACCACGGCGATATCGTTGAGCATGGCAACCACGAAGATCTGCTGGCGCAGAACGGCTTTTATGCGAACCTGTACAACAGCCAGTTCGCTGGGGAGTAGGAAATGGTTCATTCGCAAACGTTATGCTAGTACTTGGAGACCAGCCATTTCCCCATTTGGGACAAGTCGGATTTTTGAAAGCCGCCGGTTCGCTTGCAGGAAGCCTTCAAAAGGGAGGCTGCTTCCGACTTGTTGCTCAGGCTCCAACACACATAGCCGATCTTGTTTTTCCGAAGGAGTTTCAGCCATTTCCGGGCGGATTGAAAATCGTATGCCCCGTTTCCACTGGCTTCGCAGGCGCTGAACTCCGTACAAATGACAGGCAGCCCGTTGTCAATGGCTGCCTGGACTTTCTGGCGATAGCTGTCCTTGTGCGTGGCGGCGTAAAAATGAACCGCATACATGATATTCCCATAGCCTGTCAACGGCGATTGCGAAGCAACATCCACGTCCTGGCTCCAGTTTGGTGTGCCTACGATGACAATGGCGCGTTTGCTGTTTTTTCGGATCGCTGGAATCACCGCCCTGGCATAGCTTTTGATGGCGGCCCAGCTTGTTCCCCCGTTTGGTTCGTTGCAGATTTCGTACAGGACATTGTTGTATTTTTTATATTTCTTCGATACATGTCTGAAGAACGCCTTTGCCTCTTTCTGGTGCTTTTTCGGGTTTTGATCGCTGAGCACATGCCAATCAATGATTGCGTACATGCCCAGTTTTTTCGCCGCTTTCACCCCGATATCGATGGTCTTCAGCAGTTCCTTCCGATTGGCCGAATCTGTCACGCAGTACCCGTTGTAATCTTCGGTGTACATGGAAATGCGAAAACAATTGGCGCCCCATTTGCGCAAAGTTTTGAGGGCGGACTCGTTGACAAAGGGCTGCCCCACGTCCCAATTGATGCCATGGGAAGAAACGCCTTTGAGCTGGAATGGCCTCCCGTTTTTGTTCACCAGCTTGGTTCCCCTGACTTTGAGCCTGCCGTTCTTGCTCACCGGGGATGCGTATTTTACGGTTTTTTTACTGCTTTGCGCTGCGGTTTCGGCGATGTCCTTGTTGATGAAAGCTGCGTTTTTTGCCGACCCCTCACTGTTCAACGCCAGGTTCGCCGTTGTGCTCTTGCCGGTTTCTCGATCCGCTGTCTTACCAGCCGCCTTTGCCTGACTCACGCTGCATGGGTGGAAAACCAGACCCATGAACAGGCAGGTGATCAAGCTGATTGCAATGTTTCGTCTCATCATCGCTTGCGCTCCTTGTGTTTGTGTATGGTTGATTCTAATCTGTAGCCACGGTTCTGCAGTCACGATGCGGCCACTTCATCCAGCGCGAATATAGCCGTCCCTGGTTTGCCGCAAAAGATCCTGGATAACATTTGGCTCCCCGTTTCCACGAATTGTGCTATCTTCTTTCTATTATACGCTGCCTGGCCCAAGTTCAAAAGGCTTTTTTTGCCCAGGCTTACACGATTGATGTCGTTTTTTCCCTTTCTTTCCCACTTCCCCTTCTCCTTCTCTTTTTCACAAATGCCATAGGTTGATTTCGCAATTTGGAAAGAATGCCCT
>CAZVBL010000062.1:0-10554 GCA_964625475.1 uncultured Zhenpiania sp.
GGGACTCGAACCCGAAAGGGCAGGACTGTCCAGTGGACAGTCCTGGGTCGAGCCGGGGGATGGAGGGGGCGAGACCGGCGGGTTCGCGAAAGCGAAGCCGCGCAAGTCCGTGTCCTCCGCCAGAGAGAAAGAGAGACCGAAAGGTCTCTCTTTCGTTAGGACAGAACCAAGGACACGGGACTCGAACCCGAAAGGGCAGGACTGTCCAGTGGACAGTCCTGGGTCGAGCCGAGGGATGGAGGGGGCGAGACCGGCGGGTTTGCGAAAGCGAAGCCGCGCAAGTCCGTGTCCTCCGCCAGAGAGAAAGAGAGACCGGAAGGTCTCTCTTTCGTTAGGACAGAACCAAGGACACGGGACTCGGCTTACAAATCCACCCGATTCTTCGTCCCGCCCGCAAGAAAGCTGCGCAAATTCTCCGCCAGCGTCTCAGCGATGATTTGGCGCATCTCCTTTGGCGTCCAGGCAATATGGGGCGTAATCAGGCAGTTTGGCGCACGGAGCAAAGGATTGTCCTCAGCCGCCGGTTCCTGGGTCAGCACGTCCACCGCCGCCGCCTTGAGATGGCCTGACTCCAGCGCATCCGCCAGCTCCTGCTCGTTGACCAAGGCGCCCCTGGCCGTGTTAATGAGAACTGCGCCTTCCTTCATTTCCGCAAGAAAATCCCGGTTCACGAATCCGGCATTTTCCCTTGTCAGGGGGCAGTGGAGGGTGACGAAATCCGACTTTATGGCGGCCTCCCGGTTGCGGCTGTACACGTTGACGGTCATGCCCAGAGCCTTGGCGATTTCCCCCACCTTCTGGCCGATTTGCCCATATCCCACGATTCCCAGGGAGCGGCCTGCCAGCAGCACGATTGGCTCCTTCCAGTAGCAGAAATATTTGCAGCTCGTCCACTCGCCCTTTTTCACGGATTCATCGTGGAGGGCAACATGGTTGCATAATTCCAGCATCAGCGCAATGGCGTGCTGGGCAACTGCATCCGTGGAATAGGCTGGAATGTTGGTAACGGCGATTCCCAGTTCCCTTGCAGCCGCCACATCGATGTTATTGTATCCCGTGGCAGTGGAACCGATGTATTTTAGTCCTGGGCGTTGCTCCATGAAATCCCTTGCGATGGGGCATTTGCTGGTCATGAGGATCTCTGCGTCCCCGACCCGCTCCAATAGCTGCTCTGGAGATGTGGCATCGTACACTGTCAAATCGCCCATGGCCTCCAATGCGTTCCAGTCCAAATCCCCAGGATTGATGGTATGTCCATCCAAAATCACGATTTTCATAACAAATTTCCCTCCATATGCTAAAAGGCGACTACCGATATTTTACACGATGAGCATTGGAAAGTCCAGGGATATATGGTATACTGATGCATGAAAAGCGTTACGCCACCATCATAAGAACGGGGCCGAAAGGCCATACTAAAGATCGAAGAGCCTTGCTTACCAGTCAGTGCCGCATGTCCGCAATCCATGCCGCACACATGATTGTCGGGAACAGGGGCAGGAGGGAAAAGACCATGCGCCGAATCATAGCAGCGTCAAAGAACGAACACAAAATCGCAGAAATCGAAGCCATCACCGGGCAGTTCGGCTTGGAAGTGGTGCCGAGGGACGAGGCAGGGGTGCCGGACGTGGAAATCGAGGAAGACGGAAAAACCTTTGAAGAAAACTCCTACAAAAAAGCATACGGCATCATGAAGCTGTGCGGTGAGCCTACTATCGCTGACGATTCCGGCCTGGAAGTGGACTGCCTGGGCGGTGCGCCAGGGGTGTATTCCGCCCGCTTCGCAGGAGAAGATGGCAACGACCAGGCCAACAACGACAAACTGAAAGACTTGATCAAGGATGTGCCTTACGAAAATCGCACCGGACGCTTCGTGTCCGTCATCACGTTGGTGTACCCGGATGGGGAAACGCTGACGGCCAGGGGAGAAGTGGAGGGTCATATCGTGCTGGAAGAAAAAGGCTCTCACGGGTTTGGCTATGATCCGCTTTTCGTGCCGCTGGGATACGACATCACGTTTGGGGAGTTTGATCCGGAGGCGAAAAACAAAATCAGCCACAGGGGAAACGCCCTGCAGTCGCTGAAGCGGCAACTGGAGGCCAGGGTTGCCAAATGAGGGCATGGGGCGGCGATGGATTGCTTTGCAGGAAGCGGCTGTCCAAAAACGAAAGTTGAAGCAAGCCAGGACGCAAGGCATAGGATTGAGCGGAAAGATGCCAATATTGGCGCAGTTACAATCTTGAAAAACAAAGCTTTCAGATAGCCTAAGAGGGGATTCTCGCACAGCTTCTGAACGGAAAACAAAGCAGAGGTTCGCATGAAACAAAGGCTGATACAAATGATTTTCCTGGGAATTCGCCAATTTCGCGATCCCTACTACCAGGGATTTGCGGCGCAGATATCCTTTTACCTGATGCTCTCCATCGTACCGGTTTTCGTGTTGCTGACGCAGATTTTGGGATATTTTGACTTGTCCGTGGAGGATATGGTGAACTGGATCAGCAGCTATACGGGCAAGGAAGTCTCCGGCATGCTGCAGAGCGTGACGGCATTCTCCTCTGCGGGCGCAGGGAACATCGTGTTCCTGGTAGTGGCATTGTGGGCTGCGTCCAGGGCACAGTTCGCCATCATGCGGATCACTAATTACACCCTTTCCGATGGAAAGAGCACGGGAAAAGGCTATGTGCGGGAACGGCTTCGAGCCATGCGGACCATGATCGTCACGCTTTTCACCATCGCTTTTGCCCTGGTGATTCTGGGCTATGGCGATTTGCTGCTGCGAACCATCGTGGGCCTGCTCCATTTGGACGTGGACAAATACATCAACAGCATCTGGATGTATTTGCGCTGGTTCCTGGGATTGGCGCTTTACTTTCTCATGGTCAGCTACAACTATTACATTCTGCCCACCAACCGGGTGCCCTTCCGCAAAATCCTGCCCGGGAGCATCTTCGCTTCAAGCGGCATGATGCTCACCACCTTCCTTTACGCCAGGTATACGACCTATGTGGCTAATTACGATATCATCTACGGTGCGTTGTCATCCATCGTAGCCTTGCTGGTTTGGTTCTACTTCCTGGCATGGGTGCTGTGCCTGGGGGTTTTGGTCAACAAGGTATGGGAGGATACCGAAAGCTTCAGCAAGAGAACGCCTGCCAGGAGGGCAAAGAAGAACGAGGACGCAAAATAAAGCAAAGCGCAGAACGAAGAAACGGGCAAAGGAAGCAGGACGAAGACGTGGAGCAAAGAAAAAAAGAATGCACAAAATGGGAGAAACGGCGAAATCGGGAAACCCTGATTTCGCACATCATGTTGCCGCACTTTCATCCCATAATCAAAAACGCCGCACCAGGGAACAGAAAATTTCCATGTGCGGCGTTTTGCCCCATCATTTTGCAATCCCTGACAGCGGAGAACGCGTTTACGGAAGGCTTCCCCTTCACTTTCCACTCGTTCTCCACCGCATCTTATGGGCAGCGATCTGAAAGCGGCGATTGATCTTAGGATTGTTCTACCACTCTCACGGAGATGAACGCATCTGCGGAAAGCTTGTCCTTCAGGGTCTCCTCCGCCACTTCACTGGAAACCTCTGCCAGAGTATAAGCGAACTCGCCTTTGCTCTTGTTGATCATGTTTTCCACATTGATGCCCAGATCGGCAAAGATCCCCGTGATTTGTCCCAGGATCGCCGGCACGTTCTTGTGGATGATGCAGGCTCTCCGGGTTCCGGCAGCCATGGGTCCCAGGTTGCATTCCGGGAAGTTGACCGAATTGACAATATTGCCGTTTTCTATGTAATCCATGATTTGATCCACGGCCATGGAAGCGCAGTTTTCCTCCGCTTCTGCGGAAGATGCGCCCAGGTGGGGCAGGACGATGGCGTTTTCAAAATTGATGACCCGGTCGTCCGTAAAGTCGGTGACGTATTTTTTCACCTTTCCCTCAGCCAGGGCCTGTTCCAGCGCATCATCGTCCATCAGCGTGTCCCTGGCAAAATTCAGGAAGACTACGCCATCCTTCATCTGTGAAAAGGCTTCCCCGTCAATCATGCCTTTGGTGCTGTCCGTGGCGGGAACGTGGATGCTGATATAATCGCATTTGGGGTACAAATCCTTCAATGCGTTTACGATTGCGATGGTATTGGAAAGGCTATGGGCCGATTTCACGTTGAGGTACGGGTCATAGCCGATGACCTCCATGCCCAGCTGTTCTGCCGCATTGGCTACCAGGACGCCGATTGCGCCAAGGCCGATGACACCCAGGGTTTTCCCCTTGATTTCCGTGCCGGCGAACTGGCCTTTGCCCTTTTCGATGGCCTTTCCCACGTCCGATGTGCCAGCCAGGGTCCTCGCCCAGGCCAGTCCGTCGGGAATGTTCCTCGCCGCCAGCAGGAGGCCTGCCAGCACCAGTTCTTTTACCGCATTGGCGTTTGCGCCCGGCGCGTTGAACACAACGATTCCTTTCTGTGCGCAGCGATCCAGCGGAATGTTGTTCACGCCCGCCCCTGCGCGGGCGATTGCCAGCAGATCCCTGGAAAACTCCATGTCGTGCATGGCGTGGCTTCTTACCAGGATGCCGTTGGCTTCGTCCAGGTTGTCGATGACCGTATATTCGTCCGTGAGCCTGGAAAGTCCGGCTGGTGAAATTTTGTTTAATGTTGCGATTTTGTACATGGTTTACCCCTCTCATGATTTGATGCATGTTAAAAACCTTGTCGCAGCAGATCCGAAATGCCGCCAAGGTTCGCAAATGAAAAAGAATCAGCGAAGCTGACTTTGTCGAATCTACATCATTATATCACTTTACCATAAGGCGGTAAAGTGATATAATGAGGAAAATCATGAATTGGTTGAGACAACTCAAATGTACTTGGAGGTGACAAAAGTTGAGTAACAATAGAGCATTTAATTTTTCTGCGGGGCCATCCATGCTGCCCCTTTCGGTCATTGAAAGCGTTGCGGCCAACCTGCCCAACTACAAAGGGTGCGGCGAGTCCGTCATGGAAATGAGCCACCGCTCCCAGGAGTTCAAGGCCATCCTTGCGGATGCGGAGCAAAACCTGAGGGACATCATGAACGTCCCGGACAATTACAAGGTGTTGTTTCTCCAGGGCGGCGGCACGCTCCAGTTCGCCATGGTGCCGCTGAACCTTTTGCGAAAATCGGGAAAAGCCGACTACATCGTGACCGGCTCCTGGGCCAAGAAAGCTGCCAAGGAAGCGAAAAAGTTCGGAGATGTCAAAATCACGGCATCCTCGGAAGAATCCACGTTCTCTTACATCCCGGAAGTCAAGAGGGAAGATTTCCGCACAGATGCGGATTATGTGCATATCACGTTCAACAACACCATTTACGGAACCCACTACCCCTATATCCCGGACACAGGCGATGTTCCACTGGTAGCGGACATGTCCTCCTGCATCCTGTCAGAAGAAATCGATGTTTCCAAATTTGGCCTGATTTATGCGGGCGCACAGAAAAACGTGGCGCCAGCAGGCGTGACCATCGTCATCGTGCGGGAAGATCTCTTGGGCTTCGCCAAGGAAACGGTTCCCACTTATCTGGATTACAAAGTCCATGCGGAGCATGATTCCGCTTACAACACGCCCAACTGCTTCGCCATTTATGTGGCGGGGGAGGTATTCAAGCACATCAAGGAAATTGGCGGCGTTTCCGCCATGCACGAACTGGACGTGGAAAAAGCGAACAAACTCTATGATTACATCGATGGCAGCAGCTTGTACCAATGCCCGGTGAGAAAGCAGGATCGCTCTCTGATGAACGTGGTGTTCGTGACGGGCGATGGCGAGTTGGACAAACGATTCGTCGCAGAAGGAAAGGCGCAGGGCTTGCACAACCTGAACGGCCACAGATCCATCGGCGGCATGAGGGCCAGCATCTACAACGCCATGCCCATGGAAGGCGTGGACAAACTCATCGAGTTCATGAAGAGGTTTGAAGAGGAGAACCTATGAAATATTTGATTGTAGTTCCGGACGGCGCAGGCGACGATCCGGTTGAGAAGTTGGGCGGCAAAACGCCGCTGGAAACAGCAGACCTGAAAGCGATCGACGCTTTGGCTGCCAAAGGGCAGGTGGGCATGGTGCAGACCATTCCGGCAGGCGTGGCACCCGGTTCCGATGCGGCAAACCTGTCCGTGATGGGCTATGACCCATCCGTTTATCTGACTGGCAGATCCCCCTTGGAGGCTGCCAGCATAGGCATCGACATGTCGGATACGGACGTGGCGTTTCGGGTGAACCTGATTACCCTGACAGGGGATGGCGAGTACGAGGATTTGACGATCGCGGATCACAGCTCCGGCGACATCACAACGGCAGAAGCGGATCAGTTGATTCAGGCTGTCAACGAAGCATTTGCCGATGAAACCATCCATTTTTATACGGGGGTCAGCTATCGCCACTGCATGATCGTCCATGATGGTTCCACGGATTACGACCTGACGCCGCCCCACGATGTGCTTACCCAGAGGGTGGGCGATCATTTGCCAAGGGGCGAGGGTTGCGCATTCATCACAAGGATGATGAAAGAAAGCTATCAAATCCTGAAAGACCATCCCGTGAACAAGGCCAGGATGGAAAAGGGGCTAAACCCGGCCAACACGTTGTGGATCTGGGGACAGGGCAAAAAACCGAGCCTGTCGTCCTTTTCCGAAAAATACGGCATCACCGGCACAGCCGTTTCCGCAGTGGATTTAATCAAGGGAATCGCTGTCTGCGCAGGGCTGGACACCGTGGACGTGGAGGGGGCGACCGGAACCATCCATACCAACTTTGACGGAAAGGCGGCGGCAGCCATCCGGGAATACGAGCAGGGAAAGGATTTTGTGTACATACACCTGGAAGGGCCGGACGAATGTTCCCACCAAGGGGACATGGAGGGAAAAATCAAATGCCTGGAGTTGATCGATCGGAAGATCGTAGCGCCGCTGACGGACTATTTCGGGCAGGCAGGGGAAGATTTTCGGATTTTGGTCGTTCCTGACCACAGAACGCCGCTGCGGATTCGAACCCATTCTGCGGATCCGGTGCCTTATGTGATTTACGACAGCAGAAGGGAAACCCAGCCGGATCCCAGCAAGCAGTTCCATGAAAAATCGGGCGAAAAAGGCCGGAAATTCAACAGCGGCTATGAGCTGGCGGACTTCTTTTTTGAAGCATAGGAAGCTGGAACGGATTTCTTTTTTAAGCATAGAAAATTGGGAAGCCGGATCGGATTTCTTTTTCAAAGCATAGAAATTGGAAACCGGGATCAGGCTTCTTTTTGAAACATAAAAACCGAGGAAACAGGATTTGGACATGAAGCCAAAATCGAAGCGATTCATTTTAATAACCCTGCTGGCAGCGATGGTTCTCTGCGGCCAGGCCGCATCTGCCTTTGCCGCCGCCGAAGAGCCGGATCTAGAGGCGCAGGCTGCCCTTGTCATGGATGTCAAGACAGGGGACATCCTTTATGGAAAAAATATCGATGTAAAGCGGGAACCGGCAAGCACGACGAAAATCGTGACCTGCATGTTGGCTCTGGAACATTTGTCCCTGGATCAGGTCATCACGGTCAACAAGTCCGTCACGGACGTGGGGAGCTGCATCGGCATCAAGAAGGGAGAAGCCTTCACGGTAGAGGATCTGCTCTATGGGCTGATGCTGGCTTCGGGCAACGATGCCGCAGAGGCTTTGGCCTATGAAATCGGTGGGACCATGGAACATTTTTGCGAGATGATGGACGAAGAAGCAAAGGCCTGCGGCGCAGAAAACACCCATTTCCGCAACCCAAACGGGCTTAATTGGAAGGGGCAGGAAGACCACCTGACTACGGCTCGGGATCTGGCACTCATCACAAAAGAAGCCATGAAAAACGAAGTGTTTCGCGAACTGGTCAGCACAAAGAAGCATACCATCCCAGCCACCAACAAGTCGAAAGCCCGCAAGCTTGTCAACAGCAACCGATGCCTCTGGCAAAAGAAGCCCATCAAATTGAAGTTCAGCGATGTGAACACGAGCAAAGTCGTCAAATTCGTTCCCAAGTACGAAGGCATGATCGGGGTGAAAACCGGGTACACCAGCACGGCCAGGGGATGCCTCGTAGGTGCGGTCAACAGAAACGGCACGGAGCTGATTTCCGTCATCCTTGGCTCCGGGCAGGACACCAGGTATTACGATACCATCAAAATCAACGATTATGCGCTGGACAATTTTTATGAAACCCAGCAGTTGGTTTCCAAGGGACAGGAGATGGGAGAAATCCGGGTGAAGCGAGGTTCCGTGCGCACCGTGTCGGCGGTAGCCAAGGAGGCGGTGGCCGTCACCACAAGGGCAGGGGACGATGCCCGGGAGATTCAGACCAAGTTTGAGAAAAAGAAGATGGAAGCTCCGGTGGAAAAGGGCCAAACCGTGGGCAGCATCAAGGTTTACGCTGGCAACCAATTAATGAGCGTGACAGATGTGGTGGCTGCGGAAACGGTGGAAAAGGGCGGTCTGCTCTCCTATTTTGGAATCCCTGACTGGCTGGCGATGATGATCTATGTCGCAGTTGGACTGGTGATCTTGATTGTCCTGGTGCTGCGGCTCCTGGGGATCAGGGGCAGGATGAAAAGGCGCAGGCAGAGGCGCAAGCGAAACGCCAATCGCCGCACGGAAGCTCCTATCAGCAGCGGACAGCTGACGAAAAAAAGGCGAAGGTAACATGTTTGATATCCAGGAAAACCTGAAAAAGCTCCCGGACGCACCGGGAGTTTATCTTCATAAGGACAAATTGGGGCAGGTCATTTATGTGGGCAAGGCCGTTTCCCTGAAAAACCGGGTGCGCCAGTATTTTCAGTCCTCCAGGAACATGGATCCAAAGGTTCGAGCCATGGTTTCCCAAATTGAGGAATTTGAATACATCACAACGGGAAGCGAAATGGAAGCCCTGATTCTGGAGTGCAACCTGATTAAAAAGCATGCGCCCAAGTACAACGTGCTGCTGCGGGACGACAAGACGTACCCCTATATCAAAGTCACCATGGAAGAGGACTTCCCCCGTCTCATCAAAACCCGTCAGGTGCGAAAGGACAGAAACAAATACTTCGGTCCTTACAGCGATGCGGGGGCAGTCAACCAAATCGTGGATCTGCTCAATCGAGTGTATGCCTTGAAACAGTGTTCGGCCATCGCTTTCCCCAAGGGCTTTCGCCCCTGCCTCAACTACCACATCGACCAGTGCGATGGAGTTTGCCAGGGGAACATTTCCATAGAAGCCTATCGGGAAAAGGTGGACAGTGCCTGCGAATTTCTCAAGGGAAGGACGAAAGGCATCCTACGCCATCTGGAAGAACGAATGCATGCGGCATCGGAAAACCTGGACTTTGAGCGGGCGGCAGAATATCGGGATTGCATTGCGGCGGCAAAAGCCCTTTCCGAAAAACAGCGGGTTGTGCTGCAGGACAAGAAAGACGTGGATCTGATTTTGGCGGCCAGGGGCGCAAAGCAGCGGCATATCGTCCTGTTTTTCGTGCGGGACGGCAAGCTGAGCGGCAGGGAAACCTACGATTTGCAGTCCATGGAGGAGGATTCCACCGAAGACTTGATTGCTGCCTTCATCAAACAGCACTATAGCCCGGAATCGGGCATCCCGCGGGAAATCATTTTGGAACATCACTTGTCAGAAAAGGCGTTGATGGAAGCGTACCTGTCCAATATGGCCGGCCACCAGGTTCGCTTTCTTGCGCCTCAAAAGGGCGAGAAGCGGGCGGTGCTGGAGCTGGCAAAAAAAGACGTGGTGGAAATGGTCAAGACCATCGATCAGCGGGCAGAGGCGAAAAGGGAGCGGACCCAAAAGCTGGGAAAGGAGATCCACGACATCCTGATTCGCATGGGGAAGGAAGCGGGCAGCTACAGCGGCAGGGAATACCGGGTGGAAGCCTACGACATTTCCAACACGAACGGCGTGGATACCGTTGGAGCCATGGTGGTGTTCGAGGGATTGAAGCCGGACAAAAAGTCCTATCGCAGATTCAAGGTCAGGACCATCGAAGGCCCCAATGATTACGGCAGCATGCAGGAGGTTTTGTTCCGCAGGTTCAAAAGGGCTTTGGAAGGGGACGAGAACTTTTCCGTTTTCCCGGATTTGCTGCTGATTGACGGCGGCAAGGGACATGTGGGCGCGGCTCTGGAAATTATGGAGGCCATGCGGCTGGATCTGCCAGTAGCGGGCATGGCCAAAGACGACCGCCACCGTTCCCGCGCACTGGTTTTCCAAAGGGAAGGGCAGATGGAGGAAATCCTGCTGAAGGAGCGTCCCTTGCTTTATCAATACATGGGGACCGTCCAGGAAGAAGTGCATCGCTTTGCCATCGACTACCACCGAGGGCTGCGGGGAAAGCGGATGCTCACTTCGGTTTTGGACGAAATCGAGGGCATCGGCCCGGTAAAGCGAAACGCCCTCCTGGATCATTTTGGCAGCATCGACAACATTAAAGCCGCATCGCCCGATCGCCTGATGGAAGTAAAGGGAATCACGGAAAAACTGGCCGTAAAAATCGTGGAATATTTCCATT